>JACMQI010000007.1 GCA_014377045.1 candidate division SR1 bacterium | reverse complement strand
GATGGGATATTGTAGTACTCATGGATTTCTTGGTAAGCAAATCATTACAGAAAACTATTCACCATTTAGAAGATATTTTCGCTCACGAAATTCAATGGAGATTTTAAGAAGGTACTTTTGGAATAACCCAAAGTTAGTTTTAAATTTTTGGTATAACCTGCACATCAAAGCTAATCTTAAGATAATTTTGTTTGAAAAAGATAAGATAAATAAGCTAAAATATGGATTTTTAGGTACTTTTGATTGGTTTTTTAGAAAAGGATTTAGGAGGTTTTAAAACCCAAAGTTGACAATGCATAAAATATGAGCTTATCTAAAATAGATAACATTAAATGGAATCGTAAACTTCGTGAAATTAATTCAAAGTTTGATTGTTTTTGTGACTTTTGTAACTTGCTCAGCTCAAGTTTTAGCTCAAAACTCGACTACTTCTAATCCAACGAGTTATTCTAATTACGGATCTCAAGCAACTACTCCTGCACAGCCAGCTTTACCATATCCAGCATCGAACTCTTCCTTTCCATATTTCCCTTCCAATCCTGCACAGAGTCTTCTTCCTGCATGGAGTGTAGGCAATACAGGAAGTACAAGCTACAGCGGTTCTGGTATGAACGGTAGCTACAGTGGTACTTCTACTTTTGGCAATACTTATAATTCTTCAGGATACAATTTTCCCAATCAATCTGGATCTTGTGGTGTAAGTTTATATGCAGATGCTATAGGAGGCAAAAGTGGAGCAAATTCGCTTAGTTCTTCTGCAGATCTAAATACAAATGCAATGGCGGCAAGGGTTGGAGTTAGTATCTCCTCCCAGCCTTGTTTAGACTTTGGGCAAATAGAAAAACAGAGATCAACAACTGAGATCAGTAAAGCTAAAGTTCAAGAAGAAGGTTTGACAAAAAGAAGATGTGTAGAGGCGATTACTGAAACTGGTAAACTACCAATCACGCCACAATCTCAAAAAGCTATGGAAAATCTCATGATTATCTGTGCGCCACTTATGAAAGGATAAATCGAAAATTATTTAACGGCACTCATTTATATATTGGGTGTCATTTTTTTATGATTGGCTTATGTATAATATACCTTGTTACTTATGGCAGAGTAATAGTTTTTATTACAATTTTATCTAATTATTTCTTTTCTTACGAATTAATAAAATATTTTCTTTTAAAGATAAAAAAATGACATACCGATTGTGATACGCCATAAATATAGTTAGTTATTATGTCTGTGGTAAATAAGCTAGTTAGTTTACAATCTCCACTTCATATTTGACAAGACTTCCGTCTTCTAAGCGATTTTTAGCTTCGATTTTAGCTCCTTTGCTGTTGAGACTATTAATGTGATCTGCGATTCTCTCATCGAGAGTTCTCGTGTCAGTTCGTAGCTTTTGCAGTACAATAGTAGTAACTGTTATCATGTTTGCCTCTCTATATTTCCGTTAATGTCGATTGATCTTGACATAATTAGTTCTTTTTTGTCAACAAATACCATTACAATTTTGCTAAATTCTCCTTTATTAGATTCGCAAGGTGTAAAGTAAGCTTGTTTTAAATACCAACAACTACCAGAAAGATCTGGAATCATAAGTAGTCGAAACAATTCATCGATAATTTTTGACTGTTTGTCATTTAGATGAAACATCTTCCTCAAATATGAAACTAGCTTTATAATAGCATAGAAAAAGCTATTTGTCAATAACGATTGACTTGATTTTTATGGTATAAATATGGCTAAATTTTAAGAAACCAACCTCCCCCTTGACAAAACACAAAAAATGAGGAAACATAAGTATATTATTACTTTCATTTATCTATATTTCCACACCATTTGGTCGTTGGAGATATATTTTTAAGAAATAATAACATTTCTAGTAATTTAGTTACAAAGAGGAAACAAAGTTTGATATTTCAATTCAAGTCAATTCGTAAGT
>JACMQI010000042.1 GCA_014377045.1 candidate division SR1 bacterium | reverse complement strand
CTAATTTTACATCTTTATTATCTTGCTCATTTTCGTATTGACCCCCTATAGTAACCCAATCTTGACTTATTGAAAGAAATTCATGAGGAACATCATGTATATCAATATTAATGTCTATACCAGTATATTCCAATTGTCCTGCAATTACTTTTTTAATAACTGATATACACTCTGCTAAGTTAGCCTGACTATCAAATATATCTGAAAGTCCTATAAAGTAATTAACTGCACCTATTTTATCACTATAAATTTGATAAGACTTATAATCAGGTGTGTGTTTTATAGAATTAAAGTGCGATATAATTTGTGTTTGATATTTCATATAATTAAAGTATTAATTTTTACCAGCCATTTAAAGGTGTTTTTGCAGGAAACGCAGATGTAATTTTACCAAATGTACTGCCTGGTTTGGTACTAACATACATTTCAATTTCAACTCCATTTGCTATACCTCGAAAGGTATCTGAACCCGGAATAGATTTTATTGGTGAAGCACCCTTATTTGCAAATGCTAAATTTACACTATCAACTGTAAATTGTTTTGTCCAGCTTGCAGGGAACATCGTAGACCGACCTGCGTTACCTGTTTTGGCAATACCTCCAACGTCTACAAGTGCTTCATACACACCATTGGTATGTGCAGGCCTTACAACCGATCTCACTTTAGTATAAATATTTGGTGCTGCAGACTCAAGATGACTCCCATTTTTTCCCTGTCTGGTACATGATAGCCTCAACCTTTTTTTGGTTAATTTCTCCTCCATTTTTGAGCTCAGCGAACTCTTTTGGTAGTACTTGGTCTTCTAATACTCGTTGGGTTGAGTATGATTGTGTATTTAATCCATTTAGACTAGTGTTTTGTCTGTTAGTAAATGTTTGAGCGATAAGCTGTGAGGCATATTTGTTTGTAACCACATCTTACATAGTGTGCTAGATATCCACTAACTGATCTCGGTAGACTGATTGCCAAGTTGTACCTCTCCTTGAGTACATCAAACACTGTCTCAATTCTACTCCGCATATTCATAGCTTTGTTTTGCCAGAGTAGATAACAAAGTATTGATAAACAGCAGTAAGTATCGAGATACACTATTCATACCCACCACAAAACTTTTGTAACTAGGTAGCCTAAAATCATCAGCAAAACAATCTTTAACAAGCTCATACAATCTCTTAATACAGCGTATCTCATAGACCTGACCCAGTAAAGATATTGCTACCATCTCTGAGACAGGCAATATGCTTGGGCCTTCCACTTTTTCCCTTTGATGTTTATATACATGAAAAGAAATCATCTACAATACAAAAGGTCTTTACAAGATCAAAGTTTTTACGTGAAATACAAATGTTTTTGAGTTGGTTGTTTTTATTATTCATTATTTGAAACATAATGATCAAAACTCTCATCAATTACACGAAACAAAATAACCCTAACGGGGTTGAGTTTCGTAATTGGGGTATATAGTATATTTTCGTACGGAAACAGGTGGCAGATCTAACAAACTATAAAGTTTGCATTGATCTACTTTACAGTTTTGTCTGCATCAATAAGTCCGTGTCCAAAGGTAGTGTCATAACCAGCTGCACCTAGATCGTTAGTATAAGTTTTGAGATTACTTACGATATTGGATGCGGTGAGAGTTGGATTTTTACCTCTAGCCATTGCGATAACTCCTGCAGCGATTGGTGATGAGAACGACGTGCCGCTCACTGTTGCGTAACCATTGCCAGTGGTTGTAGTAAGGATTGCAACACCAGGGGCTGCAAGATCAACTGGTTTTCCAGTGTTTGAGAAAGAGGCTTTGTTATTGCTAGAATCTGTTGCCATTACTGCAATTATGTTTGTGTTATTGCTATTAGTTAGGACTTTATTTTCATTACCCATTGCAAATACAACATTGGTATTTTTACTCATCGCATAGCTTGCTGCGTCTTGTATTGTTCTAGAAGCTAGACCGCTATAGCTGACATTGACGACTTTTGCTCCTTTGTCGGCAGCGTATTTGATACAAGTTGCCATAGTTGATAAGTAGGAAGAACCTGTTGAATCAAAACTAATTTTGAGTGGCATGATTTCAACCTTGGTTGCGATTCCACGAGTTCCAACGTCGTTGTTTGCAGTTGCTGCAATTGTTCCACTAACCATGGTTCCGTGTGGATTTTGTATAAAATCCCATCCAGTTACTGTGTTATTGTAGATATCGTATCCAAGATCCTTTCTGAGATTTTCTTGAAGATCAGAGTGTGTACTTTCTACACCCGTATCACAAACGGCAACTAATGTTTTGGACGTTAATAATGTCATTTTTGGCCAAGCAAGAGGAGCTTTGACTGTTGCTTCTTGATATGTAACGTTTTCAACTTGGGTATTTTGCAATTCGTCAATTTCAACATACTCTACGTCTGGGCTATTTCTTAGCTTATCAATGTCCTTTGTTTTCATTTTCTTGGTACTAAAATCTTTATCATTCTTCATTTTAATGATTACTGGCAATTCTTCGTTGCCCATTGCAGCGTTGACTGAAGAGACTATAGGTGCAAAATTTAATGCTAAAGATAATGTAATTCCAATAAGTAATACTGAAAATGTGATTTTTGTGATTTTTTTTGGTTTTTGCATATTGTATGTTTATAAATGTACATGTTTTTTTTGAAGCGAATTTAACTCAATAATCATATTTTACTTCAATTTTTTATTAGAGTCAAATAATACACTAGCTTGTGCACAGCTCTCAACACCATTAGACACAAACAACCCCACCACAGCTACAAAACCTACCAGAACATCCAAGAACAAATCAACATCAACAAATGGTCAGCTACCTTTTTTGAAGATCGCAAAGGTTTATGGCTGAGCGGATAGCCGTAGTCAACTTGATCAATAATTTGACTCTATAAAACACTTGTGATAAACTTATAAAGTTACAAAGTTATTATAAAACAAATATATTTTATTATGTCATTCATACAAAGCGTTTTAGGTATTTTAGGAAAAAATATCGCAGCTTCTATAGTTGCTGGAGCCGTCTCTATAGGCGGTGTTGGAGCAATAGTTGCCGAACAAGTAGCACCAATAACTAGTAAGCCTAGCGTTGTATTAGGATTACAATCTGTTGAACAAGCTAAAACAACTCAATCTGAACAAAAGCAAAATCGTTCTGAAAAAGCTCAAGAAGAAGCCAATGAGAGTAATAAAAAAGCTAATGAGAATGCTAATGAAAAGGCATTTCTAAAGGGAGATAATCGTTCTGAAAAAGCTCAAGAAGGACTTCAAGAAAAAGAATCTAAGAAGCAAGAAAATAAAAAGTCAGAGAAAAAATCTGGCAAGGAATAGAAAGCCAAAAATTTCTACTCTAGTTTCTTTTTTAAGCAACAAAAACACCTCATAAACAAACTGTTTGAAGTGGCATGTAAATTTCACCCCCAAAGCGGGGGTTTTACTAATTTTAAGAATTTTTTTTAGACTTTGGGAATAATTGGGTGAAACAGTTTTTGAGGGAGTTGTAAGAGAAATAAGAGAGGAAACAGGAATAAGTATATCGCCGCCACAACTACAAAAAATATTTCAATTTAAACAAGGTGAAACAACAAGTTTTAATTATCTTTTCATGTATAAGCTAGATGAAAATGAAGTTAAACAGATACAAATTACTGAGACCGATATAGAAAAAATACGATTTTTTGATATATTAAAAATTAAAAAACTGCTTGATAGTAATAACGTAGAACACGAACTAGCTAAATTTAGACTTATGGAAGTATTTCAAAATAAGGTCAACATTAGTGATACCTTGGTACAAGTATAGCATTTTATTATGATTATTGGAATTATAGGTGCTGGTAGGATAGGATCAATTCCGCTTGTAGTAATTCCTAAATCGATTAACCTTGAAATAATAATGGCGTAAAAACCGGTGCTTATTTAATTGTTTTATTCACTCCTTCTTTTCAGTCATATATCTTAAAGTATATCATAAATTTTATAATACTGAAATTACTTTTAAAGAATATAAATAACTTCTTTTTTAATTATTAAAATTCTTTTAAAAACGTAATACCCCCTACTCTCCTATTAAAAATAGGATTTAATTAAAATGAGAAAAAGTATAATTTATATAGTTACAAAACGCTGATTAAATACAACACTCTGTATTTCCAGGTTTATCTAGTATTATGCAAGCTTATTATGTTTTCCTTGACATAGGTCGACACTTTAACCAATCTACAAAGCATGTCTCCAAATGATCCATTAAATAATATAGAAAAAGATTTAGAAAATAAGGCAGTTTCTTACGCAGAAAATAAAGCAAGTAATTTTGCTCAAGGCGGCTACAAAAATGTTTCTAAAAATAATGTAATTATCGGTTCTTTGGTATTAGTAGCAGTGCTTGGTTTAGGCACCTATTTTATTACCCATAACAATAATAAGCCAGCTCCATCTACAAATAAAGCAAATCCTACAGTTTTAGGAACAAAAAATAATTCTAATACTCCAGTATCTAAGTTTGATCCAAGTGCAAATCAAGCTAAAGCTAATCCTAATCTCTATCCAGATCCAAATTTAACACCTGGTGATGTATTACCTTCTACAAAAGAACAAATTTGTGTACCAGGTTATGCAGGTCAAAATAGAAACGTATCTTCAGCTGATAAAAGAAAAGTATATAAAGAATATAATTTAGCTTATCCTCAACCACCAGGTTCAATTGAAGTTGATCACTTTATCTCTCTACAATTAGGTGGAAGTAACGATATAAAAAACTTATGGCCTGAGAAAGCAGATCCAAAACCGGGATTTCATGAAAAAGATCAAGTAGAAAACTACTTGCATAAACAATTATGCGATGGAAACATGACTTTACAACAAGTTCAAGATGCAATTCGTACAGATTGGTATAAGGTATATGAACAGATGGTAAAAGAAAAAGGTACAACAAATGAGCCAGGAGATAGCGCTGATACTAATAATTAATTTTATCCACAGTCCCAATAAAATACTACATGGCTAAAATTTAAAGCTTTTAAATCATCTGGGTGAATCATAAATGTAGCAACTCCCATGCTACCCCAAGTCCACTTCCCTTCCATCGAATCAACTTGAAAGAGTAATACATAGTCCTTATATTTTTCGTCTAACCTTGGATCTTGTTGTATAAAATATGGATAACCACCTAGTCGAATACCTCCTTTTACAACCATTTGATCGTAAGCATCATAATTAGTAGAATTTTTTTCTGAACTTAAATCTGGTAATGTTGAATCAAATAAATAATCAGTTGTAGTTATAGGCATTTGCTTTGGAGTAAACTGCATTTTATTTACCTTATTTACTTCGAAAAAAGGATTACTTGGCTTCTTTTTATGTACAAAACTAAAATTAGTAACGTAGCTATTTTTTTCAGTCGATATATTTTTAATATAATTTACCCTAAATCCATTTGGAGTATTGAGATTATCATAATCCATACCAAATAATTCTGAATATTCTGAGATAAAAAACTGTAAAAGTCCCGAAGCTGGTAATCCCATTGCTTTAAGAATATAAGGTTGTACGGTAGCTAAATTAATCTGTGCAAGCAAAGTTAAATAGTCACCAGAACTATCTTTAGGATAATCTTTTATATCATTTAAATAAGGATTAAGACCAAAATAACTTGATGTTAAATCTACAACAGTATCATTGCTAGAAATCATAGAAATTTCTAGATAATCTTTGTTAGTTTTATTGATTTTTTTAGTATATGGGTCTAATAATATATGCATAATTGTAAGTTAACATTTGATATACATTTAATTTCCAGTACTTTTACCAAACCATTTAGCTTTTAAAGTATCATAATCACCGTTTTGGTACATTTTTAATAGCTCTTCATTTATTTTCTTTCTTAGTAGAGAATTAGTTGGCAGTACTATTCCGTAGTCCTCACTTGTTATTATACCGCCAACTACTGAATACTTATTAGTTTTGTTTTTACTTGCAAAATAATCAAGTGCAGGTTTGTCAAATACTACCGCTACCGTCTCCTTGTTATCAATACTATTAACAGCATCAGATAGTGAATCAAATTCTACAAAGTCTATTGAATTGTCTTTAAGATACTGACTAGAAGTTGTACCTTTAATTGTAGCTACTCTTTTATCTTTAATATCATCAATACTATGAATTGTACCATTAATTTTTTCAGTAGTCAGCGTGGCAGTTATTTGAGCGGTGAAAAAGGCAAGAAATAAGACGCCGAATACCATCCAAACTATACCAAAAAACTTTCCTGTTTTAGTGGATGGATGTCGCTCTTCTTGCCCAAATATTCCTGTTAAACACCAGCAATAGGCTAGAAAAACTCCATAAATTATATTTGGGGTATCTAAAAATCCGTCTTTATCTCTTCTTTCTGCTAGATAGATGGCAATAGCCGGAAGTATTGATATTAAAATCATTGCAATGGCAACTTGCAAAAATTCATAGTTAGAAATTGCTACCCAAATTTTTGAAAAAATATCAGGAACTATACTTTTACCTTTGGTTGAAGAAGTTGTTAAAATTGAGATTCCAGAATGAAACATTGGATAGCTAAAATCTACCTTATTTTCCCTATCTGCTGTTATTGATATACCTGCAATACCTACATCTGTTTGATTTGTAGATACTGAGTCAATTAAAGCATTTACATTTGGATAAGAAGTGATATCTGTCGTTGTAATACCAATATTTTTTGATATATTATTCCATAAATCTATACTAAATCCAGAATATTGTCCGTTTTGTGATATAACGAAAGGTTCTAGTGGTTTCACTCCAAGGTGAACACTTGAAGGTATATTTTGCTGAGTTGTCTGAGCCTGTATTCCAATTGGATTAACTAGTGAAACCGCCAGTAATGATATTAAATAAGCTGAAGTGAATGATTTTTTTAACATAAATATCTTAGATATTATGGAAAATAAAGATATATTTGATTTTAGTCAACCACTACTTTGCTACCTGAATTTTTTCAATTATTTTTTGATTATTTTGGTTTAACTTATATTTCAATATTATATTTGTCCCTTTAGAAAAAAATTTAGTATTATTTTCATCAAATAAAAACTCTTGATTAGTTCCATTTGTTTGAATTACTATATTTCGGCTGTCCATAGAGACAACCTTACCTTGAATTAATATTTTGTTACCTTCTAAATTATGATTTATTAGGAGATAATCAATTATATAATCTTTCGATTCTCTCACATTATTTTTAAGATTAAAAATATTTAACTGAACACTTACAATACTAACTCCGGCTATAGCCAAAACGGTACTAGTTAGTACAATTACAAGTTTTAATCTATCTTTAACCAAAAACAATGTTGTTTTTCTATAAAGAATAAATGTTGCTACTATAAATAGTATAGCAGTAATAAGGAGTTCAAAAACTGATTTAAATGCTATTTCAGTAGGTGATTTTTCCAAAAAATCAATAGTGTAAATTTTGTCTATAATATCAAAAATAAATATAGAAAATAAAAAAGTTGAGCAGACTATACAAAATAAAATCAATATAATTAATAAAGTCCGCTTAATTGTTATTGATTGCTTACTTTCAGGAGTAGTATCTTTGATTGAGGACATAACCTCTAAAACAAGATTTGGATCTACTTTTAGTTTATTCATAATATTGTTTTATTAGTTTTTTTGCTTTATCTTTTGCCCTTTTAACTCTTGCAGCTAGTGTATTTGGAAGTAAATTATATATATCTGATAATTCTTGTAGTGACATATTTTCTTGATAAAAAAGAATCAATAGGTTTTTTTCATCTACTGTTAATTTAGTAAGTATGTAATCGAGCTTTTCGCTAAACGGACTTATAGAAGTATAAGGCGAGGAAATAGCAATGTCCATTACCTGGTCAAAGCTCAAGTGTTTTCCAGAATGCTTACGGATGTAATCTACTGCTATATTATGAGCTATTTTGTATATCCAAGCCGAAAATGAACGGTCTATTTGATAACTATTTAATTTATAATAAGCTTTGATAAATGTATGAGATAAACAATCTTTTGTGTCCTCTTGATTAAAATTGAGCAGTTTAAAAAGATAGGAATATAGTCTATTTTGATAACGTAGAACAATAAATTTATAATAATTTTTATCACGCTCAAGAGTTAATACTATTAGCTCAAAGTCTTTTGTCTCACGATTTATAACTTGCATAATCAAGATAGATTTACCTAAAAGCAAGCTAACATGTTATCTCATCTCATAGAAGCTATTATTTTATCATTTATAATGAAGTGGTTTTACTATAAACTTAGCTATTAACATTGTCAACGTTAATTGTCATTACCCTTTATCCTTGTAATTTTTCCCGAATATTTCAAGCTTAAGTAGAATTTTTATACTTTTATCATTTTTACCTCCCATCAATTTTAAACTTAAAGCAGTATTATTTAGACGTAAAAACTAATTGTTAATGAATAAGATTATCTATACCGTTTTAGATCAATTATTTACACTTTACAAATTAGTTCCTATTGTGTAGTATTATACTAGTCATATTAGTATTATACTACAGTTTTATGCTTATATGCGAAACTGTAATATATATTTAGGATTTTTTATTATAACTTAAGTTTAAGTTAGATTAGTTAACAAACCATGTAATCATGCCTCTAATCAAAAAAATACGTAGAATATTGAATTTTAAGAACAAACCAAAACTATACTGGCTACTGATATTTTCATATTTACTTTATTCAATATACTCAGTTATCCAATTAATTTTTTCCCTTAACAGTCAATTCGATAACGAATTAAATCAATTCGATTACTTATTCCTTGATGGGCTTAGGCTATTAGGTTTTCTAATAACAATTAAGCTATTAATGTTATACGGACTAATTAGACAGTATAAGTCAGCATATTTCTTAGTATTAACTGAGATGCTTTTTGGCTGCAGTTATTTTTTCATATCAAACTATAGACCAGAACTACTAATATCTTGTATCATTATTACCATATTGTGTTTAATTAACTGGAAAAGTTTTGACTTATATCACGCAAAATATAATTTAGAACGCCGTTTACTTATTGTGTTATCAACATTTGTAACCTTACAATTTATTCAAAGTTTTGGTTTTCGCTTACTAAGATCAAGTTTTGATTCTAGATTTCACTTTCTTCAGCTCATTACTGATTATTTAAAATTATTAGTTGATCCTTCAACGCTTGCTGGGCTTGATCAAGTTGAACCAAAAAGTGCTACTGCGTGGATATTTCTGTATCTAGTTTTATTTGCAGGAGCCCTGTTTATCATTTTATCAATTACTTTAATAGTTATTCCAAGGATTTCATTAAATAATGACGACTTAAAATGGAATCAAAACCCCGATACTCGAGAATTAGATATAGATATAGATCCACTGGCAGTATATAAGGTTACTCAAAATTTAGATGTCTTTTACTTTGAAAATATTACCTTATTCTATAAAGAAACCGCTACAACCTGTTTTGTACTAGGTGAGCCAATAATTCATGATAGTACTGACGTTAATCTAAAAGAAACAATCACTTTACTTAAGAATATGATGCATAAAAAAGGTAAATCAGTTTGTTTTTATCAACTCTCCGATAAATATTTTACCTATTTTAAATCGCAAAACTTTGCCTCAATTAACTATGCCGACGAAGCAATTATTGATCATTCAATTGATTTAGCAAAACCAGTGTATAAAAGTTTAAGATATAGTCACAATCGACTAAAAAAAGAAAATATTAATGTCATAATTAAGTGTTTTAAAGATCTCGATAAAACAGATTTTGTAAATTTTAATGCTTTAAAAAAAGTTTGGCAGGAAAGTAATGGTTATCAAGAAAGTCAATTTACTTCTGGCTATGACCTATTTAGTAAAGATATTGATGGATACCTTGTAATTTTATCAAACCCAAATAATGATATTCTTGTAATGTATACCTTTTTACCATTTGGTACTGACCAAGATAAAAGCTTAACTCTTGACTATATTTTACGTCACCCATCAGCAAATTCTAGTATTACTGAAGGTGGCCTTGTGTATAGTATTAACTACTTTATAGATAAAGAATTTACTAGTGTAAGTTTAGGTCTTGCTCCTAACCCTAAAATAGAAAATGAATATATTTATAAATTAAGTAAAATATTAAATATTAAATATAATAGTTCTGGACTACGTAATTTTAAGCAGAAGTTTTTACCAAGATGGGAGTGTAGATACTTATACTTAGAAGGTTTTCAACATATTTCAACAATATATCCAGAGCTTCAAAAGCTCATGTATAAAGAGAAATAGTCTAGTCTATTGTATTCTTAACTCTCAATTGTCATTTTTTGGACAATAATTTCGTCTAAATAATGTATGGACAACACTCAGCAAAAATCACTACTTAGTAAAGTTCCAGAAATTACTCTCTACTTTTGGATTATCAAAGTTCTTTGTACTACAGTAGGTCAAACAATGGCAGATTATTTAAACACTTCTCTTAATCTTGGACTAAATGGAACCTCACTAGTAATAGGTGCCTTACTTGTAATAGCCCTATTTTTTCAATTTAAAACCAAAACCTATACTTCATTTAAATACTGGATAGTGGTTTTTCTTCTTAGTATTTTTGGTACCCTTATAGTTGACAATTTGACTGATAACTTGGGTATCTCGCTAGGTCTAAGTACCACTATATTTACAATTCTTTTAGGCTTAACATTTTTAATTTGGTATAGTCAAGAAAAAACAACTTCTATAAAATCTATTACTAATTGGAAACGAGAGGCCTTTTATTGGGTCATTATTCTATTTACATTTGCCCTTGGTACAGCTTCAGGTGACTTTATTTCAAAAGTATTAGGAATTGGCTACTTAGGCACAGGTATTGCTATTCCAGGTTTGATCGGTATTTTAATATATGCTAAAAAACTAGGAATGAACTCAATTTTAGTATTTTGGTCTATATATATACTTACAAGACCTCTTGGAGCTTCTATTGGTGACTATCTTTCTCAATCAAGTGAGAATGGTGGATTGGGTCTCGGTACAAGCATAACTTCCTTAATATTTAGTTTAGCTATTTTAATTGTAATTGGCTATTTATCTATTACTAAAAAAGATTTAATTATTTTAGGTAATCAAGCAGAATCAAAATATAGAGTCTAACAAATCCTTTGGAGCTACTCAGTACCTTATAATCTTTTTCCTCATCTTATTTCTTACTGGTGGTGTATTTACTTATAAACAAACCCATTATCAATTACAATAGAAAGTACGGCAAGTGCAAACTCATTACTAAACGACCTGTAAGTGTTTGAAAAAAATTACTAACGATACTTTAGCCTTAGTAAAAGATAGAAAACTAGGTGAAGCTAAAACTTGTATTAATAATTTAGAAACTGCATGGGATAAAGATGCATCTAAATTAAGTAGTAAAAATCAAAGCAACTAAACAAAAGTTAGTAAAAAACTGATACTATATTAAAGAACCTTAGGGCATCAAATCCTAACGTCACAATTTGTAGCGCATCGCTACAATTACTCTTAGATACTTTAAAACTGACATTAATGATTAAATAACCTTTAATAACTCATCCATATCTGATTGGTGACCACGATTAAATTTATTAACTAACCCTATATACGAGGTGATACAAAACCAAGTAATAAGTATATTTTTTCTATGAAACATAAAAAAATTAGGATAAAAGACAACACTATCGTCAAATATCCTATAATAGTTTTGAAAAAACTTTTAAATTAAACTATTTTCATAGTATTCCCTTTGCCGGTCATTTTCTGCCTGTCGAACTGCTTTATCACAAGTTTTTCTGATATCACTAATACGCTGGTGATAACCAGCTTGTCGCTCAGTCTGGTAAATATCATTATTACGCTTTTTGCATAGATTAATGATTATATTTTCATATTTTACCCAAATTCGTTGTTTAATTTCGACCTTATTTTTACGACGTTTAAAACTTCGTTTTGGATCGCTCATTTTACACTTGAATAGCGAGAATGCCTAAAACATTTAACATTCTTTATATTTTGTCAAATAAACATTATTTTTGATATCATTTCTAAATAAACATTTGCTTATTATATGTACCAGCCTAATATCTCACTAGTATTTATTTTAAAAGAAAAAACAAAACAAAGTTGAAAAAAAATAGGTGTATTTTAAAATTAAATACACCGTAATTATAATAATTTATGGCTTTTTAAAAGATTCCATAAATTGGTCACAACCAAATAAAATTGAAAATAACGACACTACATAAATCCAAGAATAGTCACTATTTACATTTTCATAATCTTGATCTAAATGATTCTTAGCAGATATTGAATTTGGATTTTGCTTAAATTCTATATTTTCAGGAGATTTTTCAATCTCTATAAATTTTTCAGAAATTTTAGCTGATGCGCTGGTGGCTGCAACTACTGCAATTACAAAATAAACAAGTCCCCAACAAAAAGATTTTTGCTTATGGTTCATTAAATTCGCCTCAAGTTGTCTACTAAAGATATCACTCTATCGCTTTTCTGTCAAGGCTAAATCTATTTTTTAACCTTGATCAAACCCTACCCTACCAAAATTCTTACTATTGTTTGACTCCCATTTTCTTCCTGTCTGGTACATGATAGCTTCGACTTTGTTTTGATTCATTTCTCCTCCATTTTTAAGCTCAGCAAACTCTTTTGGTAGTACTTGATCTTCTAATACTCGTTGAGTAGAATAT
>JACMQI010000041.1 GCA_014377045.1 candidate division SR1 bacterium | reverse complement strand
TAGTCAAAAAAGTATTTTCTATAGTAGCATTTTTCAATATCGTATTTTTAGCATATAAAGTGTTTGTATAAATATTTCTAGAATTAATAATATTTTTTTCTACCACCAGATTACTTCCAATAGAGAGTGACTCCCGTATAGCACTATCAGCAGTATTCACCAACCCTTCAACATTCACATTTTCGGTTATATTTGTAGTCGAATTTGACTCATTGTAGGTAATTCCAGTAGTTTTTTATTTAATTTTTGAATTGGTCTGAAATATCTCTCATCTGCTTCTTCATACACTTGGAAATTATAATCATCCACATTGATTAAATCATTTGAAACTTTGAGTGGAGGTAAATAATATGCCATTTATTTATAATATAGATCTATTTTGAATATCTTGGTTACATATAATATTAAATGTCCCTTTATCCTCCCCCAAAAAGACACAATGGTTTTCTAAATACCGTATTTAATCAAGATGATTATACACAAAACACTGATAGTTCGACTGGAACTACTCAACTACAAAACGATTCGAGATATTTAAGAAATACTGGAGTTGTTGTTTCTTCTGGTGCTACTATATTTAATAATACTGTTGATATTAACGGTTGAGCAACCTTGACTAAATTGGAAGTATCATCACTTTTTAAAGCTAAAAAATCTGCTGACGATTTTATTATTTCTATCTTTACTGCTTTACAAAGATACAGTTTTTTTTCTTGTATATACTTTAGATACCAATTCGACTACAATGACAGATATTCCTATAACTCCACAACTATCATACAAATTTACATTCATTTTAAAACCAAATGTAGTTTCTGGTGCTTTTAATCTTAAGCCAAATACTAACTTTCTCACAATAAATGGTGTATCTTCTCCTTGTATGGGTTATCGAATATTATTTTACCATCATCATTCACTTATTCAATTAGTAATGTAGTAATCTAGTCAAATACAGAAAGTATTCGTAGATGGAAGAACGTGAAAAACAATTCTACGTTCTTTGGTTTCAAAAAAGTTTTCTAAAACACCTACATTTACTACATTTACTACATTTACTACATTAAAAGTTTAAAAATAATGTATTTTTCCACCAATTATCGCTTCTTTAATTAGGTATCTATTTGTCTCGTTTTTAGTATATTCTTCTACTCCACCATCTTCATTTAAAACACTGTATACTTTCCGTGCTTTATCATGTGACTGAATAGTTCCTGTAAATAGTTGTTTGCCATAAACTTTAAATGTTTCATGGACTTTTCGCCCAATTAAATCGTCATTTTTAATAGGTATTTGTCTTGGAATAGGTATTTGTCTTGGAATGGGTATTTATCTCGCTGGTCTTTGAATAGGTAAAACTGCTCTTATTATTGGGACTGTTCTTGGTTGTGCTCTTGCTATGCAACAGGATGAGGTGCATCTTGCTTATTTAATCTTAAAGCATCATTGATACCAAAATTCTCTAAATAAGTGCCTTCCATATTTGGGTCTTTTACGAGTTGAAAATCACTGACAAAAAACATTTTCGCTCGTTTTTCTTTGTTTGGGTTGTTTTTCTTGGTTTCAGTAACTTAAGGATTCCCGCTTAAATCATTTAAAGTACATCTCAATTTC
>JACMQI010000040.1 GCA_014377045.1 candidate division SR1 bacterium | reverse complement strand
GTATTAGAAGGAAAAGTCAGTGCGTGAGTTCTAGAACCTTTATCAAGAAATGGTCTAAAGTCATTAGGACAGCCACTACCGAAGTATTGATTTTGACTACTATCACCAGTTCCGTTTGCAACAGTGCAAAACCTATCACTCATAAACTGACCTGTATTACTGGAGCCTCCAGGTATTCTATTTTGATAATTCATAATAGCATCTAGCTTATCACCGTTATTATACACGCTTCCTGTCCAATCATCTAACCAAGCAATATTAGTATAGGTAAAAGCGTTAGCAGAGTTAAATATACCAGGGCATGAACCAGTAGCAAAGTACTGAGGTGTCATAGAACAAAGTTTTAGTCCTGGATTATTATATCCTGAAGTAGAATCAAAAATTTGAGATTGACCTGCTCTATTGGTGTTACAATCAAATAGAGGCATTTGTTGATATCCACAATTATTTGACACATCTGGTGAATCTCCACTAAAACATTTTTGTGAATACCCATAAGCATTTTCACATAGACCACTTCCAGAATTAAATCCCCAGCCAGTTGGGCAAACTGAAGATGTTGTCGTAGTTCTAATACAAGGTGGGCTTTGCCCATCGTCAGTATACCCCCCAGGACAGACAGTTGCAGATCCAAGTATTTTCGCTGTTCTCTGTTCACACTGTGCGTTATTTAACGTATATCCTGATGGGCAGGTACCTATCGAGTCCGCGTTGACCAAAGAATCACTAAGAGAAACACACGCGCTATCCACATAACAATTCTTCAAGCTTCCTGCTGTATAAGTAAAGCTGTTTGGTATAGAATCTGTTATAAGTGAATTTAAAGCAGCTTGATCTCCAGTGTTATTATATTTTACTCGCACTGTCAACTCGGTACCAGCTATAGTGCTAAGGTTGGAAACTTCATTATTATTTTGATAATATTTTTTATCAATAGATACCTGACCATTAGCATAAGCGATCGATGCTGCACTTGCTGTGTTCTTGCGAGATAGCGATAAATATAGACCAGTACTAAATAATAAGCTTAGTACCATAAACAAAGATACATAAGATACTCTAACATTACTGAAGAGCGAACTTAATCTTGAAAAAATTGTTTTTTGTTTTAGTTTATGCATAATACAAGCTTATTGTAAGAGTGGTTATTACATTAAAATATATTATACACCATTAATTAGTTGTTTGCAAGAAAATGAATAATATTGAAGCTAGTATTCCTTCTATTAAATTACTGTAGGATCAAAAAAATAACTGATATCCTAGAATTCAAACTCTTTTAGCCAATAACCTGAGCTTGCCATAAATACCCTAACCCAATAAATTAAATTAAAATTTTTGGTTGGATATATTTGTCTCAAAACTAATGAATTATTAGTAAAAAAATATCTGTAGGAAGCTACTCAAACTTTTAAATAATATTTAATTTATTTCACCAGCTAGTTTTTTCCAAACTTCTTTTTCATCCCACTCCATTTTTCCACTGGGCTGTGTCAATCCTTGTTCTGATCCTACTCCCGTTGAAACAATAACCACCTTTTTACGACTTTCTATTGCTATTTCTAGAGCTTTTTTAAAAGCATTTTTACGATTTAGAATTTTGAAATATCTTTTATTTACTTCATTTTTATCTAGTGAACTTGAAAGTAAATTGACAATATCTTGTGGATTATCACCGTCCTCATAATTATCAGTAGTTAAAATTGAATAGTCAGCAAAATCATAGCTAGTTTGTCCCAATATTGGCTTTTTCCAGTCATCTCTACCTACCCCATCACAAGAAACTACATGAATAATATTCTCAAAGAAGCCATCTTCTCGCCACCCAGATAAAGTTTGCATTAGCTGTTTCATACTTTCTGGTTCATGAGCATAGTCTACAAGTATTGATACATTATCACTATCTTCTAATACCCATTGCATACGACCTGGAACGCCAGATACGTTTTTTAGCTCACTCAGTAACTTAACCTCAATGTTTTCTCTTTCTAAATTTGTTTTAGCTACCAAATTTGAAATTGCTTTAATAGCAAAAAAACTATTAAATATATCAAATGGGGCAGTAAAATTTGTGCTATAATTTTTATTATTAACTACTAAATCTTGGAAAAGTGTATTTTTTTTACACTGAATTCGGAACTGATCTGCTCCGATATCTACTTTTGTAGTATTTTCTCTAATTTTTGCTGGTATTTTTTGCCACATTTCTTCACTTTCCTTAATACCTTTATTCGCTAAAAAGACTCCGTTTGGTTTTAAATTTTCAAATAATTTTCCTTTAGCAGATTTATATTTTTCCCAACTTCCGTGTGCTTCAATATGTTCAGGATAAATATTAAGGAACATAACTTCGTCAAACCCAAATATGCCCCAGTGTCGATTTTGTTCTAATCCCTGAGATGATATTTCAAGTATGACCCATTCGCAGTCATTTTGTACCATTTCTGCCAAATATTTTTGAGTAGCCACACTATCGATACTTGTCATCTTGTAAGGGTTTAAAAACTCACCTTTAGCTGAACCAGTATTTATCACTGCTGTCGTAATGTATCCAGTTTTTATACCGTATAAATTAGCAAGTCTACCCATGATTGTAGAGGTAGTTGTCTTTCCTTTGGTACCTGTAATTCCTATTACTTTTAGTTTTTTTGCGGGAAATCCATATTTTGTAGCAGCAACTAACCCTTTTATTCCATGACCTAGAGGCCTAATCCATTTTGTACCTTTTTTACCTAGTATTTTTTTAAGAAAGTTAAATATTTTTTGCATATAGCAATTACTTAAAAATAATTTTGAGAATCTAGATTAATGCCCGATATGCCAAAATTACCTATATTGTCCAGCTCACTCGTATTTGCTTCTGTCTGTTCTATATTCATACTTAAATCAGCTGACTGACCTTTAATAACCGTATTAAACGCACCCCAAAGTGGTGTAGTATCTTTTGGAACTGTAATTGCAACCTCGTCACCAATTTGTAAGCCTAGATTCTTCATAGCATATGTTGCACTGGCTTTTAAAATCTTAACTGGAGTAGGAAACTTGTCTATTAGCACAAGATAGTTATCTCCTTCTATAGTAAACGTACCAGTAACACGCTCTCTAGGAGCAGCTTGAATAAGCTTGTAAACTTCTCGGTCTTTAGTCAAAATCCATTTCATTCGATCTCCAAGCACTAGCTGTGTTTTACTAGCATAATTAGGCGGAACCACATACATCTGGCCATTGTCGCCAATCATGCTTTCACCATCAAAATAACCTTCTACAACTTCTAAGGCGCTGTCTTCATCGGTACTTAAATTTGCAGGCTGTTTGTAATCAGTATAACTACCCTTACCACCCATTTCTACTGCAAGTTGGGCTAAAAGATTTCTTGACGTTTTGAGATTACTTTCTGCGATTTCTATTAGATTGAGTATTGAAGCGATTTTTTTTGCTGACATATATATTTTTTTGTTATTTTTTATTTATGAATATCATTAATAAATACCAGCAATCCATAAGTTTTGTCAAGATTAAACTAAATTTGAACAAAAAATAATCCCGATAGCGTATATATTACAGCTATCGAGTATGTTCCTTATTCTATTTAGACCTTGTCTTCTTTCATAATACCAGCAAGTGAATAATTGACTGTCTCTTTATGAGGGTTAGCCTTCCAAATAATAAAATTTGAAGATAGCTTATAAAAATTGTTAATATTTAAAGGTACTTGAGACTTTTTATTTAGCCTTGCATCAAATAATTTTTTGCAAGGTGCGACAATATAAAAATAGAAAGCTCTTGGTGATTCCCAAATTAATGCAAAGAAAATCAAATAACCTAGAATTTTTTCTGTATTAATGGGATTTTTTAACCATTTCTGCAGGTCAATTTCTTGAGAAAACTTAGTATCAGCATCCTCAACAAATAACAATACTTTATTGATTTTTTTTAATCCGCTAGCTAAAATTGGTATATTATTCGATTCTGCAAAATTTTGAGTTGTAGATATTATCGAATCAATATTATTCGTTGTAATCCCAATCGATGGAACGATGAGGATTGTAGTTAAAAACCATCCAGTAACTAGTCGATCAACAGTTTTACTAAAAAGCGAAACAGATGTAAGTTTCATGAAATTTTCCAGTTATAAAATATAGAGCTAATCAAAAAATATCATAAAAAACTCTTGTTGTCGAGCTTTATAACTATCTAAACATCCTATTAAATAGAGCAAAGCATTCTTAAATGAGCACAAATTTTACTAGCAAATTGAAATTGTTTGGTATTAAAATACTTAGGGTGGATTTGCTGTAAACGATTTAAAATAATAGATGGTGGTGTTATCTCAGGATGTCTAAGAGCAGTCATTCCAGTATCCATGTAGCATATATACATTGGTGATTGTAGAAACATCATAAAATAGGCTCGCCTAGTATTTAAATCAGATATAGGCTCAAATAAATGATCGAGTTTTTGATAAAACTGGGCTATAATTTGCTCTGTATTGTCGTTTAAATTAAAAGTTATATGATATGGGTTTAGAGAATTTAAATCAGTTAACTTGCTAAAAACTGTTAAAGACCTAAAATTTACATATGGGCTTTTAAAAGCTTGTGGAAGTTGATTATTGCCAAGATAATTAGGCTGATTCAAAATACTGTGACTACTTATCTTCTTTATAACTTGAGGTGTTATTTTTTGAACTATTTTTGTAATAAAATCTGGTTCTGGTACGGTTTCTTGCTTGAAAAAATTTGCACGTAATAGATTTATGGAGTTCAATAAATCAGGTGCTGTATTAGATATTAAATTTCCTTCAATCTTTAATCTTTCAAGCGGAGTTAGCTCATCGAGCATCTCAATCATAAACTCTTTATCACCACCGTTTAAAACTGGAGAATTATTTATGAGATCGATTAGGTGCTGATGTTTTTCCATGATATACAGATATTATATAAAGTATACTATAATTAAAAAATATGGTCAATAAAATATATAAATATTAATTTACTACATTTGACTAAATGTTACTTATGTTATTTGACAAGTATCCAATTATCGTAGATTGTACAAAAGAATTATTTTTTTAATGACTACCATTATATCAGTTGTGAATCAAAAAGGCGGTGTTGGTAAAACTACGACCTCAGTAAACGTAGCTTCTGCGCTTGCAAAACTCGGGTTTAGAGTTCTTATTATAGATTTTGACCCCCAAGGTCATTCTGGTGAGCATTTAGGGGTTCATGCAGAAAACGGTAAGTCTGCATTAGAGGTTCTAGAAAAAGAAAAATCTTTAATTTCCTGTATATATGCCAGTAAAGTTAGGAATTTATGGATTCTTCCAGCTAATCTTAAACTTGGTCAGTTTAATCAAAATTCTCCAGTAGGTCGCCAATTTTCACTTAAAGAAGCTGTAGAAAGTGATCTTCTCGACTCCGATAAGTTTGATTTTGTTATAATAGATTGTCAACCCTCTTTATCTCTATTAACATTGAATGCTTTAGTAACATGTGATTGTGTATTACTGCCAGTGCAGGCTGAATTTCTAGCACTAGATGGTCTTTCACAGCTTATTGTAACCCTAAAAGAAATAAAAACTAAGCTCCACCCTAAACTTTCAGTTCTTGGTATATTACTTACTATGTACGATCGAAGAAATAAACTGAGTTACGAAGTAAAAAGTGAACTTGAAAAAAATTTTCGTAAAGATTTGTTTGAAACAGTTATTCCAAGAAGTGTGAAACTTGCAGAAGCCCCTTCTTTTGGTCAATCTATTTTGGATTATGCACCTGATTCACCAGGTAGTATTGCATACAAGGAATTGGCCACAGAAATAATTAATAAATTAGACATCAAAATAAAAAAGCAAAAATAATATTTTATATGAAATTTCCCGCAAATGCGGGAAATATAATTTGTATACTGGCTGGATTGTTTTTAAACCTCATCTGCAACAATCGACATGTTTGAGTTATAGTCATTTCCATCATCTTCGGATTTGATACCTTGACCTTCTGGTTCTATCGTTTTTAATGTCAGACTATACTCAAGTAGTTCAGACGCTAATCTTATATTTACTCCTCTCTTTCCTACAGCCAAAGATGCCTCTTCAGGGTAACAATAGACATTTGCAGATCTATGTTCTGTATCTATCTCAACCTGTTCTATTTCAGCAGGCTCTAAAGCGTCCATTATCATACTTTCCAAATCATTAGGCTGGAACTCGATAACATCAATTTTTTCTTGCATACTGATAGAAATCTCACGCATTATATTTACAAGACGGACATTTTTTCTACCCAAAATAGTTCCTACAGGATCGACATTTTCCTCTTCACTTGTTGAAACTAATATTTTTGACCTACTTCCCGGCTCACGAACAATCTTGTCTATGATAACTATATTTGAAGCTACTTCTGGTACTTCGTTTGCAATGACCGCTCTAATAAAATCTGGATTGCTACGTGATAATAAAATGCGTGAGTTTCCGCGATCGTCTTCTGAAATATCGACAACGAGAGCTTTGATAAGCTGCCCTGGCTTAAATTTATCAATTGGTAAAATATTATCTCTATTTATAAAACCAAGTGTTTGACCTAACTTGACCATATAACCTCCTTTTCTAAAACAATCAACTTCAACAGTTACAATATTTCCAATTTTATCTTTAAATTGTTGTAAAATTTTTGTATGCCTTACATTATTAATAGATTGGAACATAACTTGTTTGGCTACTTGTGAAGCGATTCTACCAAAATGTACGTCATTATGAATTACCATTTGAGTTTTTATTTCATCGTCTAAACGAGCACCTGGATTGGTAAGTCTAGTTTCAACTAAAGAAACTTCTTTTCCTGGATCCTCCACTTCTTCAACTACAGTCATAGTTTGAAATATACTATATTTTCCTGTTTCTGAATCAAATTCAGCTTCATAATTTTTTTCTTTTTCACCAAATTCTTTTCTATATGCTGCCGCTATAGCAGTTTCGATTGCTTTCATGACTTCATTTGGCTCAAGACCACGCTCTATACAAAGAAGCTCAATTTGTTGTTTTAACTCTGCGATTTGTGACATAATTATATTTATTTTATTGTATTATATTATTGAAATATCCAAATTGAAAAAAAACGCCAACTAAGGCGAAACGTAAATCAATTTCTAAAGATAATTAAATCACTATTTGATTTTTTTGTCAACAGAGTTTATAATTGTAATCCCACTTTCTTTATACAATGGATTAATTGTTGATGCACCCGTAACAATCACGTATTGATTTTCATAAACAGTTATGGTATCGGTTAAATCAGGGTTTGTAAAATTACAACCAGCTTCAGATTTAGCTGCAATTGTATAAGTACCTTCATTTAGAGGAACAAATCCTAAATAAATAGTTTTATTATCGTACTCATGGGAAATTAGTTGTAACTTAGCACTTTTTTTATCTAAACATATTTCATTTTGTTCTTTAGTTTCAGTCTTATAAACCAAACCAGTGGAACTAGGCGTAAAAATTTTACTTTTAAGCTTAGTCTGCTGATTTTTAAAAAAATAAAAGCTTGAAAAATCCATCCCAACCAAATGAGCTGTGTTATCTATTGTTAGCGAAGGAATTATTTTTCCTAATCCGTTTGAAACAGTATTACCTTCAAGCAACAAAGAAATATTGCTATTTTTTGAGATTGTTAAATCAATATATGCTATAAAAGGAGAGTCGAAATTACAGCTATTATCGAATTTTTTTTCTATGAGTGTAGAATTAGCAAATTTATCAGAAGAAATGATATATACAGTAATATTTTTTTCTTCAACTGAAGAGTTTAGATACTTTGTCTCGATTTGAATAGTTTGTTCAGGCTCTATATTAGATGATAAGAGTCTGTCACCTACCCTTGATTGATTTCGACAAATAACATATTGGAGGAAATTTGCTGTTTTATTTTGTATTTTTAGCAGATTATTTGATTCAGATGATATAACTATAGGTCCACTAAAAAATAGACTGTTTGTGAGTAAGGTTAATACTACGAAGATTAAACCAATTTTTAACATAAAGAAGCAAGAGCTTGTTATTAGGCATATATAAAAAGCAATACTTTTGTCAAGATAAAAACTTATAATTGATACAAAACATCAATGGCATGGAATATCATTTTACCATTTTTATTCAATTCATCGATACTTTCTTGATACTTCAAATTTGTCAAAAGGTCTTTGGTTTGAGCATTAAATATTGTAGCAACTAAATTTTCATCATCTCCATGAACTTCAATGAGTTCTAAACAAAGTTCATAAAGGGAAATAATAATATTTAGCATAGATTGGCATTTATCGAAACTACAAAAAGTATCAATTGGGTCAAAACCATTTTGCTGCAAAAAATCTTCCCTGAGCGACTTCGCAATTTCTAAAATAAGTCGTTTTGAATTATCTAGACCGTCTACTCCAACCAATTTCACAAGTTCTATGAGCTCATCTTCTTCAGTCAAAAGCTGCTTTGCAATTCTCCTATTTTTAACAAACTTTCTACCTCCAAAATGATTTAAATTATTATCTTGATAGGTTAAATGACCAGTATTATAAATAGCATTTTTCTCATCTTCAAGAGTAACCAGTTGATTGAATGCATCATCATATAAAGAATAACTAGTCTGCCAGTTAATAGAAGGATAGTGACGCTTCGCTGCTAATTTATCATCTAACGCCAAGAAAACTTGAGTACTTTTGAGTGAGGCTTGAGTTACAGGTTCCGAAAAATCTCCTCCTGCTGGAGAAACTGTTCCAATCGCAGTTACAGAGCCTTCTTGACCAGAAAGTGTATTCACTACCCCTGCACGCTCATAAAATGAAGCTATTCGAGAAGACAAATAAGCTGGATAACCTTCTTCGCTCGGTAATTCACCAAGACGAGATGATATTTCACGCATACTTTCTGCCCATCTGCTTGTAGAATCAGCCATCAAAACTACGTCGTAGCCCATATCGCGATAGTATTCGGCAATAGTGATACCTGTGTATATACTTGCTTCACGAGCAGCGATAGGCATGTTTGAAGTATTTGCTATTAAGACAGTTCTCTCCATGATAGGCTTACCTGTTCGAGGGTCTTTGAGTGTAGGGAAAAGCTTTACCATTTCTGTCATCTCATTTCCACGCTCTCCGCAACCTACATATACTACTATTTGGGCACTTCCCCATTTGGCAAGTTGTTGCTGTGTAAAAGTTTTTCCAGCTCCAAAAGGACCAGGAGTTGAGACAGGAGCACCAAGCATGATAGGAAACATGGCGTCTATAACACGCTGACCTGTTCGGAAGATTTTTTTTGGTAATAGTTTTTCTTTATACGGACGTGCTATTTTAACTGGCCATTTTTGAAGCATTTTGACATCATGTATATTATCATCAGAATCTTCAATGGTTGCAATAACTTCCTCAATAGTAAATTCATCGTATTTAATCTGATTTACTACACCAGATATATCTTTTGGAAGATGTATAAAGTGTTTTAGTATATCTGTCTCATCTACATACCCAAGTCTATCACCTGGGTTAATCACATCACCAATTTTAACTAATGGGTGAAATACCCACTTTTTAATTCGATCAAGACTAGGTATATGTATTCCAGGCTGGATAAATATAGGGCTTATTTTATCTATTTCTTCTAGCGGTCTTTGTATACCATCAAACATATTACCTAAAAGTCCAGGAGCAAGCTCAGCACTAAGTAGCTCACCTCGAAGCTCTACTTGCTCACCAACTTTAAGTCCTGAAGTCTCTTCGTAAACTTGGACTTTACATTCACTACCCTCAATAGCAATAATCTCACCAAGAAGCCTGGTATCACCAACAAAAACAGTTTCAAGTAGCATAGGCTTATCCTGTTTATCTACTATTTGAGCAGTAACGAGAGGACCTGTGATTTGTGTTATTTTGAGCATATTAAGGAGGTTTTAGACTTATCAAACCTAAACCCAACCATCTTGTCAAACTAAAAAAAATCACCACTCAAATATAGTAGATGGCGATGATGGTGAATTACCTTATTGTTACACTTACAAAATTCGAAGAATCTTGAAGAGGATCTAACTACATACCACTTTTAGCATATTGTCAAGCTCTATTGGTGTTATCTTTGGGTTTTGAGTTATGAGTAGTGTAGCTATCTTTGATCTTTCTTGATTACAAGCTATAGCTTTTTGTACTGTGATTTGTTCTTGTTGTAGCTGTATGGTTTTGTTTGGATCAGTACAAGGTTGAGAATTAAAGATGAGGTTTGCTCCTATAGTGTATCCTTTTGTGTTTGCATTGTTTACTGATATTGTATTATCTGTAGTTGTGGAATATGGAGAGTTAGAGTTTCCATAATTTGTTCCTATACTAAACTGAGTTCCACAACCATTTGTTGTTCCATATCCTGAAAATTGTTGAGAATAGGAGAAGCTACTTGCTGGGTTGTAGGTTGTGGTTGGTGTGACATTAGTTCCTGTGGTTGGAGTTAGTGTGCCTACAGTGTTTGTGGTAGTGTCTGTGCTTCCTGCTGCATGTATAGGATGAGAAGAGATAAGTAATGATAATGCATTCAATAATATAGCTGTGGCTATAGAAAGCTTCGATAATCTAAAGATACTTTGTTTAATGTACATTAGTTTGTTTTGATCTATTGTTTTAATACAAATAGAATAAGTTGGTGTCGCCTTTTACTTTTAGGGTAATTAGTGACATATTAGGGAAAGAAAAGTCCCACAACTGTATTTGTTTTAGTTGTGGGATAAATTACGTGTAATTATTCTTTGGCCTTGGTTAATTAACTTTGTTGTTCAGTAAATAACTGGTTGCCAGATGAACTATAAGATTGAACGGTAAGTCTCAAACCATTTGGATAACCCGAAACACCTGAACCAAATTGTGGTTCAATGCACCGAGAACCATTAAGAGCCTAAAATTTGATTTGACCCACTGCAGGAGTTGGAGCAAAAACTTGACCAGCATCTCCAGGAGTACACGTATATGAAAATACATAACTACCAATAGCTAAATTG
>JACMQI010000039.1 GCA_014377045.1 candidate division SR1 bacterium | reverse complement strand
GCAAGTATGGATAGTGTCGGAAAAGCAACTGGATATAAATTGTTTTGATCTATGTATCTTAGTACAAAGGGACCTAGTATGCTTACAAGCACTGAACAACATAGAGCAATGATTGTGTTCAAAGTGAAATATGTATAAAATATTACCTGTTTATCCCTTATTTTCTTAAATAAATTTTGAAAGACTTTTTTGAATTTTATTTCCGTATTACTTAGACTTGGACTATCAATTCTTTTTTTAGCAAAACTGGCAAGCATTGGTGTTGTCAACCCTATGACTACCACTGAAAGCTCAAAAAGTTTATATGCGTTTGCATATCCATTTATAATCGCATCATCAAAACCATATCGTTTGAGAAAGATTTTATCAGTACTCGCATATAAAGCTATTAGACAATTGATAAAGAAAAAATAGGTGATTGATTTTTGATTTTCTTTTACGATTTTCCAGTCAAATTTGCCTATGCTATAGTATTTCTTTTGCCATAGTGCATCTATCACTACACCTAATATATACGCCATGATACTACCCACGATTAGCACATATAGACTGCTGTATTGTGGCTGAGTAATATTGAACCAGACTAGGGTTGCTATTATAAAAGCTTTTCCAGCGAAATCTGAAATACTAAACTGCCAGCTGTTGCCTTTAGCGTCTGTAATAGATCTGAAATTGAGATCTGCTACTAGTATAAATAGCATAGTATACATTAGGAAAGCTAAAGTAGGATTGTATACTCCTGTGATAGGTAGTAAGACAAGTGTCAAAATAAGCCCGATAGGATAGGTGAGAATCCTAAGTATAGAAAATGTAGTCCAAAAATCTCCATCTTTTTCAGGCTCGTTTTCGGTTGTATAAAATCGTTGGATGATGGATGGCAATCCAAAATTTATAACTGTTACAATGGATGTGCAATATCCTAATATAGTATTAAAGTTAGCTAGATCAGCTGAAGGAATATACGTTACAGTCCACTTAGCAGTATAAAGACCAGTGGCAATAGCTGCAAACTTGATGAGTATCGTAATGACGATAGAAAAGCTGAGTTTTTTAAGATTCATATAACTTAATAAGACTATTTACTATTTTATTTTTATGCAAGAATTATTGAATATTAGTGATATTTTTTGACATAAATTGATATTATGTCATTGATTAACTATAAATATGCAACAACCATTTTTTAGTATTATTATTCCATGTTACAAATCTGAAGCATATATTGAAGAAGCTCTTCAAAGTATCTTAAATCAGTCATTTACTAACTTTGAATGCATATTAGTAAGTGACGGTAGTACAGGAATATCCAAAACTGACTATATTGACTCTACAAAAGATAGAGATTATCAAAATATATTTGACTTTACTTTAATAAGTCCTAAAAATCAGTTGAAAGCAATTTTTGATTTTATTACAAAAGGTGATTCGAGATTTAAGTTTTTTCAAAAAGAAAATGGGGGACAGGGTACTGCAAAAAACCTCGCTATTGATAATTCGAGCGGACAATTTCTTCTTTGTTTAGACTCAGACGATGTGTATGAGCCAAATCACCTTGAATATATCCATTCAGAAATTTTTAAAAAAAATAATAAAATAGAAAATACAGTATTTTTATTTGATAATCTTAAAGAATTTTATTGTGAAAACAGTAAAAAAATATTTCGAAGTAAGCCTACAATACATCAAAAGCCAAATTATCCCACATTTGAAACATACTTAGTTTTCAATGAAGTTGGTACTACATTTGCCGTTTTTAAGCTAGATATCTTACACCCACTTAGGTACACCAAAAATACGAAGACGATGGAGGATGTTGAAATATTTTATCTCCTTGCCTCTAAATTTCAAAAGGAGGGTAAAAAACTAAATTTTGATAGAATTTCTGTTGATACTGTGTACCACAGGCTTCATCTTGGATCTATGACGTTTGCAGATAGCCAGGTTGGGTTTGAAAAAGAAAAAATAGACAAGATAAACGCTTATGCTAATCTTCTTGAAAATGAAACCCTAACATTTAGGCAAAAAGTACTATGTAGGCTAGGTATTTGGAGATTTAGTTTAGTGAATAAATATAGTGTATTTGGCAAATTTTTGAAGAAATTGCTTACTTGCATTGCCAAAATTATAAGTGGTTGGTACTTGTAAGTTATGAATATTTTATGGGTGGCGTCACCGCTAACAGATACGCGAGGTGGAGCTCTTACCGTCACTAAAAATATGGTGCAGGGTTTAAAAAATAACACTCATATTTATATCGGTAGTTGCAAGTATATGGGTGAAATATTCACAGCAAACGGTGGAAAATTTATAAAGTCTTTTCCAGGATTTGAGCCAGTAAATATAAAAAATTGGTTATTGATGCCTGTTTCATTTATTTTGGGATTTATCCAAGTTGTAAAATATAGAAAACTTTATCAAGCTGCGGATAGGGTGATTGTTATTACGTGTCACACTGAAGTATTTTTTACTATTCCTTGGGTTTTGTTTTTGTTTAAAAAGCCCGTAACCATAATGAATCATACTGGTCGCTGTCCACAATCTTTATATAAAAATCCTCTTAGATTTATTATGAAATGGGTATACAATCGTTCGCAAGTGGTGTTTGTGTCGAACGCGCACCTTAATATGTGGAAAAAGTATGATTTGGCAGGTAAAAACCCAGTAGTGGTATACAATGGAATAAAAATAGACAGTTTGGAGCAAATAGATAAACTTAAAACTAGCGAGATTACATTTGGTTATTTGGGGCGCATCGAAGAACAGAAAGGAATGGATATACTTTTTAGGGCACTGGAAAGTTTGTATCTAAGCCAAAAGATAACAATAAAATTTGGCGGGGTAGGTGTTGATTTTAATAAATACAAAGCTTGGTCTGATAAGATAGTTCTCAAAAACCCGAATATTAGTATTATATGGCTTGGACAAGTGCAAGATACTAAAGCTTTTTTTAACTCAATAAATTGTTTGATATTTCCTAGTAAATTTGAATCATTCGGACTTGTGATGGTGGAGGCTTGGGAGCGTGGTGTACCTGTGATTTGTAGTAATATACCAGCATTTATAGAACTCAAATCATTTACGAATAAGGAGGATGAAAAGAGATTAATTTTTGAATCTGAAAATAGTAATAGTTTAAGTGAAAAAATAATGTATTTTATAAACAATACCGCTTTTTATCAAACTTTAGAATATCAAAAAAAACTTCACACCGTAGTTCAAGAAAATTTTTCTTTAGATCAAGCAATTTCAAATATCAAAAATATATTATCGTAGTCCGTTGACAAGTCGGTAAAAAACTAGCCTAATAACCTTATGTTTATCATCAATTTCCTGAAAAAAAACTTGATCGCTTGTTTAATATTTATTTCAGCTTTATTTTTTTTAATTTATTTAAGATTCGATAATACTCCTCCACACTGGGACGCTGGTCGACATTACTACAATTCTAGCAAGTACTGGGAGTGGCTTAATACTATTTTTACTAATAAATATACAAATGTGCGTCTTGATGCGGCAGTGGCATTTTTTAGATCATATTTATATTATCCTCCCTTTGTGTATTGGATTAGCCTACCGTTTCAAGCTTTTTTTGGTAGTACCTATCAGGCATCACTTGCTAGTAATTTTGTTTGGATTTTAACACTTGGTACTTTTGCAAACCTTTGGCTCAAGCGACTGTCATTTGATAAAATTCCTCGTTTTATAGCACTTGCTTTTCTTCTTGGTTCTCCCTTTATAATAGGTCAAAGCAGAGAGTTTCAGGTAGATTTACCGCTCCTTTCCATGCTGATAGTAACTTTTTGGTCTGCTGAAAAACTGTTGCAGAAGTTTGATTTTAAAAATGTGGCACTTTTTTCATTTATTTTTCGTTTTGGATTGATGACCAAATGGTCTTTCGGGTTATTTGTTTTACCCATAATAGGATTGTATGCAGCTAGGTTCATTTATCTTGTAAAAAAATACAGGCAAGTTAGTTTTTCTGATATTTCATTTGCTGTCTATACTTTAGTTCTATCTATTTTTGGTATATGTAGTTTATGGTATTTACCAAATATCGTTCGTCTCAAGCTAGATCTGTTTCAAAATTCTCAAACTGCAGGTCTCAATGAAGGTGATCCTCAAGGTTTAACTATTGAGTCATTTATATTTTATGTTAAAGTCATTGTCAATGAATACCTTTGGTTACCTTGGTTGCTATTTTTTGCGGTAATATTTGGATTTGCTATACTAACTATTTTTAAACAAAAAGATAAAATCAAATCATATTTAGTGCTAAACAAATTTAGTTTTGCAATACTTTTGTCCGTTTTTAACTTTGTATTGATGTATTTGTATCTTATGAAACAGGGGAATAAAGATACTAGATATGCTATTATATTATATCCTTCTTTGATCGTATTTTTAGCTATCTGCAGTCAAATTTTAGTTCGTTTAAATCGTATGAAAGCTTTGAGATATATTTCGTTAGTTGCTGGAGTAGTATGTATAGCTAATTTGCTAAATTTATCTTTACCACTCGGTAATCAAAATATCATTCTCGCAGAAAACTCTTCCTTTCCTATAACTGTGGTTGGGGCTACAGGCTATACCAATACTCGTATTAAAGATCAGGATTGGGGAATATACAAGGCTTTAGAAAAAGCTAAATCATTAAAAAATGTATATATAGATAGAGACGATTCGTGCGTTGGTAAAACTCCGTGGTATACGAGGCCAAGCATAGGAGTTGACTTTGATCCGCAACCGCTTCATACAAACTTTGGCACTGTTTGGGGCTTGTCTGAAGAATATGGACTACAAATTGCAGACACCGAAAAACCATGTTTTATTTTGATAGGTAGATCAACTTCTTTTGATAAAATAGACACAACAAAGTATGATAAAGAATATCACTTAGTAAGTGAAAATAGTGACTGGCAAGGATTTAATAACAAGCTTATGATGAAAAAATAAATTGCTTATTTCAAAATAAAATGTTCTTATTAACAGTATGTTACCTTTCAATCAAATAATAAGCATCACTATCCTTGACAACTTTTGCTCTTGATTCTGGTAGGATTTTAGTTGGTATTTGTCTTTTAGAAAGATCTGGAAAGTCGTATTTTGGTAATATTTCTATACTACCTGGAGTACAATCCTTGGTTATGATAATTGCTTTTTTGGTATTGTATTTATCTATGAAATTTAGAGCATTTCTATCCCATATATTTTGTATATAGGGTGTACAGATGGTTTGATTTTTTATGACTGAACTGAAAATATCTATGTAATCGTTTACTCCAATTTGTCTAGTTGATCCATATTTTTGTTGGAACATACGATAGGTGTGTCTAGTATTTAGAAAGATTGAAAGGAAGATCAAAAGTGAGATGGTAGTGATACCTAATATTTTAGTAATTTTATTTTCTATACTTATTAAATAATTTAGAGTTACTATCGTAAAAATAATAGGAAGCACCCAGAACACTTCTTTATAGTGCACAAAGTAGATACCAGTATAGTTCATTGCGATCAGAAAGTATAGGAGGGTAGTGACTAGATACCAAGTCCACATTTGTTTATTTCCGACAAAGTGAAATAATGCAAGGGTCAATACAAGTCCAAGAAATCCAAATGAAAGATAGCTGAGAGTATTATCAAAATACATCAATGGACCTATTTCAAAATAGTTAAAGAAAATACGATTTATTTTTTCCAAAATAGTGAGTGTAGATTGGCTGTTGAGCAGAGTGTCTATGAGCGCTTTGGTATTATGTCCAGATGTTTGCCATTCTCCAATCCAATACGGAGTCAAAGTAATAAAAAAACTGAAAACTGAAATAAGTGTAAGCTTGATAGTTTTAGTTTTAAAAGTATAGTAGGCTAAAAACACAACAAATATTATAGGGTATAACAATAAAGTTGTGGTGTGAAGACTAGTAAAAAGAGCTGTATTTATGCCTAAAAATATCCAAGATACTGCTATGATTTTAGGGTTTTTTATGTATTGATTTACTATCAAATCAATAAGCAGGATAAAAGAAAGTGCAAAATAGGCTATAGGGTTTGGATTCCATTCGAAGCTAGCAAAAAGAATGTCATTGTAGAAAAAAGTCCACCAGAAACCCGCTAATGCTGATAAAAACAACCGTTTTGTTTGTTCGGTTTTATTTAGCAGGCGATAAATGAAGTAAACGAGTGCTGGGATAGAAAGGAAAGAAAATACTGCATTGGGCAAAGCTTGAAATACTGGATTAGTACCGAAGATAGTAAATATCCAAAATAAGTAGTAGTGTAAGGGAGTAAGGGAGTGCCCACCTGCTGAAGTGGTTGAGCCTAGGGTAGGCATCTTACCACTCCAAATGTCCATTATGAACCCACCATGAAAAGACTGATCTCCTTGAAAGGCAGTGTAATTTAGGAGCGAGCCAAATCTTAAAAATCCCCCAATAATAAGAGAAAAACAAATTATAAACCAACTTATTTTGACTATAGTTGGCTTTGTAAAAAAACTATACATATATAGTGTCAAAGATCTATTAGAGTGGTTTTTGTGCTATTACAAATATATTTTTACCGTTCGGTAGTAGTCTTGATGGTTCTATCTTGTCTAGTAAAGGTAAGATTGTATTGAAATATAAACTAACATTTTTTTTAGACAATTTAGTCATTTTTAGGATTTTGTATTTAATATACATGAGAATCATACCCACAAAATCGTGGTAATATCCTTCTTTTATCACAAAACCGGCTTTTTGCATTTTGCCTTTCATCTCAAATAACGTATAACGTCTGTAATGACCAATTTCTTGATCCATTTCACAGTAAAGACTTGGATTCGCAGGTGTATATGTGAGTATGTGTCCACCTGGCTGTAATACATCATAGGCAATTTGTAGCTCTATCTCATCATCTTTAATATGCTCTAAAACATTGTTGTAAAAAATAGTGTCTATCTTTTTAAGATTTTGTAGATTATTGTTTAAAAATCCTGAAAGAGGTGTTATTTTTTTTGTGGAGATTTCTTCTGCGAGACTTTGCTTAAGCTTGTTGATCATCTTAGATGGTTCGATAGCAATTAAGTTTTTATTGTATCGATTCAATATTGATTTAGAAAAAGTTCCAATTCCTGCACCCACTTCAAGTAAGTTTTCGCCAATATAGTCATCAAATTTGGACAAAATCATATTGTATAGATTGTCCATATCTTCTAGATATTCCAGGTCAGTTCCATCATAATCAAAGTTTTTGTCACCAGAAAATACACTCTTGCTAATTGTTTCAGCCATAAAATAAAATTGTCTTACAAAAAGTAAACCTAAGTCTTACTTATGTCAAGTAAACGAAATTGATTTTTTTTAATGTCGTCATTATTGATTTATTTTTAATTTAATTTATAGATAAAAACAGCTTTGTTATAACTATAAATAGGATTATACGATTCTATATATTTCCAATTTTGTTCTGCAATAATTCCATTTTTAGTAGATATATTGTTTAAGATTTCGTGAAACCAGAATATATCTAGTACAAGATATTTTGCTTTTGAGTTTGTAATTAATTCAGTAATGGGATTTATTTCGATATTGTAACTACCATATCGCTCATCTTTATTTCCAGTAATTTGATATATTTGCATTTGTGGACTTATGAAATGGCCGCGATAAATAAAAGTAATATCGCCATTATTATTAGGTTTTAGTAGTCCTAACGAATACAGATATTCTAGTGGTTTTTTTTGATATTCAGCCAGAAATATTGTAGAGTCATTTGCAAGCTCCCAGTTTGGTTTTTGCCATAAAAAATTTGTATAACCAACTCCACTTTGCAAAGAAAGAGAGCCAAATATAGCGTATAAGATAAGTAATACTATAATAATACTATTAAATTTAGGTTTTAGATTTGAAGCATAGTAAATAATCGCTGCCAAGCCCGCAAATATAAACACATCTATAGCTAAGAAATGTCTAAACCCAATAGCGAAAAATTTATCTTTAGCAATAAAAAAATATAAGATAGGATAAGACGACGTACACAGAGAAATAAGTAAATTTTGAAGAGTGAGATATTTTTTAATATATTTACTATATTTAAGTAAACTCCATATTATAAATATGACACAAAGTGCTATTATAATGGGTAAAATAGGATTTTCTTTAAACAAAAAAACGCGATTTATAAATTGCTGATAGGTTATAAAAACATACTTATCATCTATAAAATTTGGTTTTGGCGTGTCTCGAACATAGTTATATATAAGCATTGCGCCATCGTACATGCGCCAAAAAGGTATCAGTACTTTTCTTTCTAGCCCAGTATGAGTAGTAAAAATATAAGGTAAATTTTTGTAGGCATAATTATAAACAATCCATATATTTATAAGGGTGATAGTAATAATAGATCCTAGTACAGGCAAAAGTTTTTTCCATATTTGATTGATTTGTTTTTTCTTAAAATAACAGATTAGACTAGACACCAATATAACTATAAACACTGGTACTAAATAAAGATTAGTAAATTTGCTAAGAAGTGCAAAACTGATAGAAAATGCTGTAATAAGTGTATCAAAAATTAAATATTTTTTTGTAATACTACGCAAATTAAATAATAATAGAATAGATGAAAATACAGCCATTAAAGCCCCAATTGCGCCTGCAATATCAAACAAAAGGAGTGGATTAAGAGTTATCACAGTAGGAGAAAACACAAAAAGTGTAAGGAAAATAAGACTAAATTTTTTATTAATTATTTTTCTGAAAAAAGTATAATACCAGAACCATAGAAATATCAATGAGTGAGCCACGAGATATACAAATCTAGATAGTTGTATAACTATATTTGGATTGTATTCACTAAGCCATAAAAATTCGGCACCTTTGGCATATTGACCAGCTGCGATAGTTTTGTAATTCGGAAATTTTAGTCTTATAAGAATAGCATTTAAAACTTTCATCAGTGGTGGATGTTCAGGATTTACTCCTTCGTGCCATCGGTAGCTTTCCGCTGCACCAATATGAGCTGGTTCGTCAATTGTGACTGAATAATCGTAAACGTTATAAACGCCCATAGATACAAAAGATAGCAAAAGTGCTAAAAAAATAAATAGCTTAGTTGATTCTTTTTTTAATATATTAGTCATGAAACTACAAGATTTTGGTCATTTACAACGTTAGCTATTTTCCATTATAGAGATATTTTTTTTCCCTACGATTTTATTATATATCCATTTACTTGCTGGTTTTATATATGGGTAGATAACTTTTAGAGGTGAGTATAGAATTTTGAGTCTAGTTATCGACATAAACATAAGTAGTGAGGTTTTTACTGGCTTTACTGTAGAATTATTGTCATCTTCCCACTCAATTGGCATTTCCAAAATTTTTCCACCAGCCTTCTGAACATCTACAATAAAATTTACATCAAAAGACATATCACTTAAAAGTAAATTTGGCATAATTTTAGGTATTATAGAACTACGAACCACTTTTGCTCCACATTGAGTATCTTTGAAACCAGTATTGAAATAGAAGTTTACTAAACCATTGAATGCACGACTCATTATTTTTCTCTTTAAAGTTTTGTTTTTAATAACTGAACCTATTACTTCTCTCGACCCTATAATACAATCTAAGCTTGGAGTTAGTTCTAAAGCAGAGAAAAGTCTATGAAGTATTTCTGGTCGCGTACTATTATCTGCATCAGTATAACCAACTAGCTCACCTTTAGCTATTTTGAGACCCTCTTTTATAGCACCACCTTTACCGATTGCCGCAGGAAAATTGAGATATTTAATATTTTTATATTTTTTTATAGACTCAATAATTACCGCTTCTGTTTCATCTTTGCATCCATTAAGAACAACAATAATTTCATAGTTATTCAAATAATGATTTTGATAATACTTACCATATTCATCTAGGGTATTTTGAATTCTATCTTGTTCGTTATAAGCAGGGATTATTATTGTAATCATATCGACTTTAAGTTATAACACATATTAACCAGTTATATCACTTTTTGTCTAGTGTTCGTTTTCTTGCAGAAAGATTGATTTTAGTGTATAATGAATAGTACATTGCCTAATTACAAAACTTCATATCTACAAAAACTTCAAAAGCTGAAGAAATCGCCTGAAAAAGAAGGTTTTACATCCATTTTATTAAAAAATCAATTGAGGCAAGGTTTTTTTATACTCATAACGATATTTTTTATTACAGTTGTTACACTAGCTAGTTTTTTATCCAGAGTAGAGGTTTCAAAAACCCAGTTTGCACAAAATAATAGTTTTCTAAATTTGAAGTTAAAATCACTTTTTGAACTAAATATATTAGATAGGGAATCTTCACTTAAAACTATAAAAAAAACTCTTTTAGAAAGCGTAAAACCAACAACAGATTTTTTCAATGTTGAATGGCTAATAGACAAGGACCTTAGTGCTGTTGAAAACTTAGCTACTCATTGGTTTAATGCTATTGATCCATTGAAAGAATATAATTTTACTGCTGAAGGATTTATTAGTAGATTAGATCAAAATAAAATCTTTACAAGTGATCTTGAATTATTTTTTGATCAATTACCCGAGCTTCAAATCGAGACTGAAAAAGTTTGGAATAACATGTGGGCATACAAAATTATTATAGCTACTTCTGGAAATGAAAAGGCAAAAAGTCTCATAAGCCTGATTGATAGTTTTATCTCCAGTATTCCCAAAATAATACAAAGTAAGTCTTTACTTCTGAAGATTTTGGGTCATTATAGTACGCAGCGTATGGTTATTTTTAACCAAAATGTAGGAGAGGCTCGACCTACAGGTGGTTTTATAGGATCGCACATTCCTGTTGATATATCACAAGGAAAAATAAATCTTGGCGAGAGTCAATCAATATATTTTGTAGATGGTCAAACAAAACAGGGTATTATAAGCCATCCATCAATTTGGTATTCCAATAAAGACGAAGGCATAAATAGTTTTGGAGGTATTCGAAATTTAAATGTGTTTAATTGTTTTCCAAATACTGCAAGTGTTCTTGAGCAAGAGTTTTCCGCCAGCTCTAATGGTTATAGTATAGACCAGTTAGTCATGATAAATCCACAAATTATACAAAATATTTTACCAGATGATTTTTCATTTTATGTAAATGGTGTTGGAAATATCAATAAAGAAAATTTTGTGCGTGAAATAGAACGTATATCTTCTATTGAAGCACCAAATAAGTTAAATCCAAAGTCATTATTAAGTCCTGTTTTTAAATCTCTAATAGAGAAAATGCCTGATATAATAAGAGAGGAAGGGTTATCAACTATTTTGTCAAAATTATTAGATTCATTTTATTCGCGAGATCTCAATATTTGGTTTAGAGATTCTAATATACAAAATTTATCTATTGATTTAGGTTTTGCAAGTGAACAAGTTTGCGATTATAAAAATAAAAATATCGTTACTCCATTAATTTTAAATATTTCTGGAGACAAACGAAATCTCATATCTTCAAATCGTTTTGCTGTTCAATCAAAAGGAGTGTGGGGAGGCCGAAAAATAAGTATTAGCTACGTTCAAAATTTACCTGAAAGTAAAAATCTACAACGCAATTTTAATGATGTATATCCATTTACTATGATAGGGCTACAAATTCCAAAAAATTCCTTTGATATAAAAATACAAAGTGATAGACTATTAAAATTGGCTTATAAACGAGAAAATTATCTTAATGCCGTTACACAAGAAGAAAATAAAATTGCAAAAATACCAAGTGTTATACAAACAACAATTGATACGGGTAGGGATCTTGAGAATGGCGGTTTTACCTATAACCAAGCTGATGGTAGTTTAGTTGCAGGTGCTTATATCAGTGACAATAATGTAGGTCAAACAGTAGTTAATTTTGAGTTTACTGTACCCATGCAAGCTGGTGATAGAATAGACTTTTTTGGCCAACCAGGTCTCAACGAGCCTTCTTTGTTTTTAGGCGAGGGGATTGATATTTATAAAAATCAAAATATTAGAGAGGTTACAGATCCGCAAATTATTCAATCAGGCGTAACACTTGTTGCAAAATAATTTAATCTCAATACAAATTTCTAATTGACCTCAGTGCTGAGTAAGATGGTCTTTTAGCTTTAGTTTGATATTGTTGCGATGAAATATAATTAATTTTGCAGTCTAAACCATGTTCTTGTACTATGCTTTGAGCAAAATCTGCCCAACTACAGATGGTATCACCAGCAAAGTGAATAATACCCCACTCATTAAACTTTTCATTTGTACAAGCTATTATCAGTTTAATTATGAATTTCGCTAAATTAGATGCGTCAGTAGGGGTGCCAGTTTGATCTGAGACTACATTTATTTCGTCTTTTTGCTTTGCTAAGCCTAGCATCGTTTTATAAAAATTTTTACCGAATTCTTTTGAATAGAGCCAAGATGTTCTAATAATAATTGTTTTTGGATTGTTTTCTATTGCTATTTTTTCTCCTGCTACTTTTGTCTCGCCGTAGTAATTAATAGGATTTGTTATATCACTTTCGACATAAGGTTTACCTTTCGTACCGTCAAATACATAGTCGGAAGATATGTGAAAAAGGACTGTCTGATTTTTTTTACATATCTCAGCTAGATACCCAACTGCTATAATATTTATCTTTTTACAATTTTTTTTATCTTCCTCAGCCTTGTCCACTCCAGTATATGCCGCACAATTAATGCAAATATCAATACTATTATTTTTAAAGAAACTCGATACAGCCTGCCTATCGCAAATATTTAGAGTTTCTTTGTCTGCAAAAATCCATGAATATTCTGTATTTTGTAGCCTTGAATCAGTTACATTTTTTTTAATCTCGAGGGCAAGCTGACCACTGCTACCTGTAACTAAAATATATTTCATACAAAAACTTGTTGCTTAAATGGCTCGAGCGTTTTATCTTTTTCTGAGATTATAATACTTTCGTTACTAATCTTCCAATCAATTTTCAGATCTGAGTCATTATAATAAATACCACCTTCGTAATTTTTTGAATAATAGTTATCACACTTATAAAAAAATTCTGCAGTTTCGCTCAAAACTATAAAACCATGTCCAAATCCACGAGGTATAAAGAGTTGTTTCATATTTTTCGCACTAAGCGTGACAGCAATATATTGACCAAAGGTTTGTGATTTTGCTCTCAAATCAACCGCAACGTCTAAAACGGATCCAGTAATCACTCTTACAAGTTTTGCTTGGGCAAAAATACCTGTCTGAAAATGAATTCCTCGTAGTACACCATAATTAGAAAAAGACTGATTATCCTGAACAAAATTCGTTTTTATTCCGTTATCGGCAAACAATTTTCGATTGTAGCTTTCAAAAAAATATCCACGCTCATCTTCATATTTTTGAGGCTCAAATATAATCACTCCAGCTAGTTTAGTTTCAATAAAAGGCATATAGTTATCTTGTATAAAATTTTATTGTTTCTTTGATACCTTTTTCAAAAGTATAAATAGGCTCCCAACCAAGCTCTTTTTTAATTTTAGAAGCATCGATAGCGTAACGGAAATCATGCCCAGGCCTATCAGCGACGTAATCAATATAGCTTTCGTCTTTACCAAAATTTTCCAATAAAATCTGTGTTATTTCTGAGTTTGACTTCTCGTTGTTTCCACCTATATTATAAATCGAACTACTTTTAGCTTTACTAAAAATACACCAAATAGCTTCTATATGATCCTTTACAAATAACCAGTCACGAACATTTTTACCATCTTTGTATAGTGGTACTTTTCGCTCTGAAGTCAAAAGGGAGATAAACTTAGGAATAAGTTTAGTCGTATCTTGGTATGGACCGTAGTTATTAGAACACCTACTTAAAGTTGTATTTAAAGCAAAAGTCTGATGATAAGCATTGACCAAATGATCACTACCAGCTTTGGACGCAGAATATGGAGAGCTTGGATTTATAGGTGATTCTTCAGTAAAATATCCAGTATTACCTAGTGATCCGTATACCTCATCTGTTGAAACATGGTGAAATCTTTTTATACTATATTTGCGGGAAATTTCTAACAAGTTATGAGTACCGATAACGTTTGTTTCGATAAATATCTTCGGATTTTTGATACTCAGATCCACATGACTTTCAGCAGCAAAATGGATTACAGCGTCAATTGCCATTGTAGTAAATAAACTATCTAGAAAATCAATATCACAAATATCGCCCTGAATAAACTTATAATTACTAGCTTCTGAGACTTTTATATTATTTAAATTTGCTGCATATGTAAGAATATCGAGATTGATAAATCTAATTTCAGGTAAATCAACCACATATTTGTTTAGAAAGTTTGATCCGATAAATCCACCACCACCAGTGACAAGAATCGTTTTTATTTGTAATAAATCCAGCATAATATTTTTATTTTATTATAGACAACAAATACTCTCCATATCCACTTTTAAGTAAAGGATTTGCGAGCTCTTTAAGTTGATTTTCATTTATAAATCCTTTGTTGTAGGCTACTTCTTCAATACAGCCAATTTTCAGTCCTTGTCGGTCTTCTATGACTTGGACAAACTGTGAAGCTTGATTAAATGAAGCAAAAGTGCCTGTATCGAGCCACGCTATTCCTCTTTCCATGAGCTTTACTTTAAGCTTTTTTTGTTCGAGATATTTTATATTTACGTCTGTAATTTCAAGTTCGCCGCGTGGACTAGGCACTATATTTTTAGCAATTTCAACAACACTATTATCATAAAAATAAATACCGGATATTGCATAATTTGATTTAGGTATTTTTGGTTTTTCTTCTATCGAAAGAGCGTTAAAATGAGTATCAAATTCGACTACACCATATCGTTCTGGATCAGATACGTGGCATGCAAAAACTATACCGCCGTTTGGATTATTGCTATCTTCGAGTATTTGATTTAAATTAGACCCGTAAAAAAGGTTATCTCCTAATATTAAACATACTGAATCTTTTCCAATAAATTTTTCAGCTATAATAAACGCTTGAGCTATTCCGTCTGGTGTGGGTTGCGCAGCAAATTCAAAATTACACCCAATGGATTTTCCATCTCCCAATAGATTCTTAAAATTATTTTGATCGGAAGGTGTTGTAATGATCAAAATTTCGTTAATTCCAGCTTGAAGTAGGGTAGAAATGGGATAATAAATCATTGGTTTATCGTATATCGGCATGAGCTGTTTGCTGATTCCTTTTGTAACTGGATATAGTCTTGATCCCGTACCACCAGCTAAAATTATTCCTTTCATGGTAAGTAACCTATATTAGATTTACTTAATTAGTCAAGCAATCATAATACAGCTTAGGTTCATCTCGCCAAATAGTATATTTGAAGGTATAAGAATATATTACATAAAACTTGCTCCAAATAAGTTGACTACTTCTAGCGCTTATCTTATATTCATTTTATGAACCCAATCCTTATCGAGTACATTTCACGATTTAAGAAACCTGAAAGCATACAATTTGACCAATTCTTTACTCAATTTAGTTTAAGTGACTATGAAGATAAATTACCATTTCTATATGATATAGATAAATTTTGTATACGTCTTAAAGAAGCTATAGATAAAGAAGAGAGTATCTGCATTTATAGTGACTACGATACTGATGCTGTCACGGCAACAGGTACTATGTATTGGGGTTTAATTGAGCTGGGGGTAAAGTCGGAAAAGCTAGATTTTTATGCTCCAGATAGATTTACTGAAGGATATGGTATGAACCCAGAAGCTGCTCAGGAGCTTAGTAAAAAATACAACCTGGTTATTTCTGTTGATTGTGGTATTAATTCAGTTGCTGAGGCAGAAGTTTTTAAAAATACAAACTGTGATCTCATAATCACCGATCATCACCAACTTACAGGGCTGGTTCCAGATTGTATAGCAGTTATCAATCCGAGATTAAGCGAAGTTTACCTCGATAGGCGTGAGGAAAATAAGATTTATCTTAATAGCTCTGTTACGGGAGTAGGAGTGGCGTGGTTCAGTCTAGTATGGCTTGCTTATTATTTAGAAAATGAAACTAAAGATCCTAAATTTGAAAAAAAACGAAAAAATCTTAATAAATTGTTGCCTTTTGTAGCTATTGGGACTATTGCAGATTGTCAAAGTATATTGGAGCCGACAAATAGATTATTGGTAAGGTCAGGACTATCGATGATGCAATTAGGAAAATGCCATAATATCGGTATCAACGAAATGCTTAGACAAACTGGTACTCTAGAAAAGATGACCCAAGGGTATAGACTTAGTAGTCAGGATTTGGGCTACGTGCTTTCACCTATTCTTAACTCTTCAGGTCGTATCAGTCATGCACGATTATCTATTTCAGTTTTACTAGATAACGATGAGACAAAAGTCATAGGTTTAGTAGAGCAACTTATTGAAACCAATAATCAACGCAAAATCATGGTTAAAGATATTTTGCACGATGTAGAACTAGAGGCTAAAAATCAAGCTGATCAGAGGGCTCAAGTAATTTGGCTAGAAGGGGAATGGAATAAGGGGATTATAGGATTATTAGCTTCTCGTCTGGTTAATGAATACAATATTCCAGTCATTATAACTTCTCAAGAAGATGGTAAAATCGTAGCTAGCTCGCGGGCACCAGAAGGTTTTAGTCTACCCGATGCTATGAAACAACACTCGACTTTATTTGAGAAGGCAGGTGGTCATCCTGGTGCAGCTGGATTCAGTGCTTTACCTGAAAAACTAGAAAGTATAAAAACTGCACTTATCTCTTCACTAAGTTTGCAAGGAAAGATATATAAAAAAACTCAAATATCTACAGAATCCAAAGCAGAATCGATTTTACCAGATAACTTGAAACCTTATTTGCTTAAAAAAAATACACTGTATATTGACCTAGAAGCGATTACGCCTGACTTAATGCAAGAAACACTAAACTTGGATCCGTTTGGACAAGATTTTCCTTTTCCACAATTTTTGTTTAAAGTTACTGTAGTATCATTTCGATGGTTGGGATCAGAAAATAAGCATATAAAGATAATCCTCAAAAACATGCAAACAATAACTATTTTTAATCTCGATAATGAAATAAAAGAGTCATTTTTACATTATTCAGATTCATTAACTGTCTGGCTACTTGCTAAAATTTCACAAAACACTTGGAATAATACTACTAAACTAGAGCTAATAGCTGACAAGATTTGGCACGAATAATAACACACATTTGCGTAATATGAGTCCTCAAAAACATTCTCAATATTTTAAAATCTTTTTCCTATGGTTTTCTATAGCCATTATATGTATTTTTTTGTTTTCAAGTTATATTAAATCTGAGGTACTAACAAACATCTATGCTAGTCAAATACATAGCATAAATACATTATGTCAGCGAAAAAATTCAGATCTAAAATACTACAAAATTATAAGCTATGAAAAACGTAGAAGAGAACTGATCATACAATGTGTATATCAAGAAGGTCTATATAATAGCGAAGTAATTGCGAATATGATCGGTGATAAGTGGGAGCAGGTTAGAGTAAATAAGTTAAATGAAAAAGGAGGCCTATATTGGCCTATATATATCTGATATTAAAAAATATTTTTAGCACGGGTAGGGTTTGGAGAGGTGGGCTGAGTAGTTCCATCTATATTATTACTAATATTTTGAAACATTCTGCGTATTGCACCATATCCTGTAACAGTATTAAATATAAATAAAAATATAACAACTATAATGATAGGTACAATCAGTGTCGGTTGATAACTTTTACTAAATATATTAATAAGAGCTAATAACAAAAATACAAAAATACACAAAGCAACAAATAAAAATATATAGGATACTATGTTAGTTAAACTAATCATATTTTTTTAAATATTAACTTTCTTTGGATTTTTCAACCAATTTTTCTACAGCCTGTTTAAAATCAAAAGCAGAAACAGCACCTACGATTTAACCAACAATATTTTTTTGTAAATCGAATGAGCCGTCGCCATTAAACTTTACCATATAAAACGTTGGGATACTTTGTACACCAAAAACTTCTGCAACTTCAGGAACATCATCAACGTTTACTTTAACAAATTTTACATTTGAAAAGTCGGGAGCAAGTTTATCAATAATAGGTCCCATGACTCTACAAGGTCCACACCATTCAGCCCAAAAATCTATAAGAACTAAATCTTGGGTTTGTTTAAAATTTTCAAAATCTACTGCTGTGATGTCAACTGGTTCGTTAGCTATTAAAGTATCGCTCATAATAATAATAAAAATAGATATTTTTTGGATTTGTGTCAAATTATATAATTTTACTAATTCGAGCTAGTCTTTATTGTTATAAATTTGTTCTGCTTTGTCTATTTTTTCGATAATATCTTGCTTGCCTTTATTTTCTATTCTCACAGCACCAAATATTTGATTTACTGGCATAGATTTTGGTGATTGTATCATTATACCATCTATAAATCGTTGTGCATTTACTTGTTTTTTAGCTTCTGTTAAATCCGGCTTATCAAAATCAGCTCTTTTTTCTGCTAATTGCTGTATAGAAGTTATATTTCCAGGAAGTTGTCTAGCTGCTTGATATAGCTGACCTCTAAGTCCAGCTTCATCCAATGATTGCATCATCCTTTCTTTTTCATTAGAAGGCATGAATGGCTTTTTTGCGATATTTGCACTTTGGTCTAGGTTATTTGGATTAGAAATTGCAACTGTTACTGCGGTCAAGGCACTGATAAGTCCTGCGGGAATAAGTTTTGACATAAATTTTTTAAAGCGACCTGAAGTATTTTTTGGTGTACTATCGAGTTTTTTAGTTTCATTAGGGATAATTTGACCAACGTTGAGTCTTTGCGGAAGCAGTTTAGGCTTGACAGGCTCATCAAGCTTTTCAATATCATCTTTTGGCACTAATATTTTATCTTGAGATTCGTTAATTTTTTCTTCAACTAGTAGTGTTTCAGAAGCTTGTTCTGCATATCTAAATATTTTTTCATCACTAGTAGTATCACTTATAAAGTCATCTGAATAATCGATTAAGTGGTTTTCTGGAGAAGGTTCTGGTAATAATAAGATAATATCGATAACCTTTTCAAAATAATTCATATCTTTCATAGTTTTTTCAAAATCGTGACGTGCTATATACTGATCAAACGGTAGTGAATCTAAATCATTTTGTTTTTGTTTAGTTTCTAATTCTTGTGATATTTTTAATTTAGGATCTGTAAATATAGTATCAAATCCGTATTGTAAAGATTCTTTTATTTCTTTTTCATAATTGTTTAAATCGTCTAGTTGATTCAATATTTGCTGTTTTTGCTTTTCTGTTATTTCTCCAGTTTTTAAAATAGAATTAATTTTTGATATTAGATCAGTTTTAGTTTGTAAAAATTCTGCTGAGCTTTGTTTTTCATTAATAATAGTATTATAGCTATCGCAAATCAATTGCATCTTACCTAAAGTATCAACCATTGCGTCAAAACTTAGAGCTTTTAAGCTTTGGTAAAGTAATATAACTTTTTCTTGATCTTGCAGGCTTATCAAATGTTTCCTAGCATTCATTGTAGTTTGTAGGGATACATATTGTGTACAAAAATTTTTATATTTAGGTAATTGCTCTATACCGTATTGAAAGCCTCCGTACGTTTTAGCATTATCACAACTACGTTTTATACTTTTTACATCCTGCTCGATACTACTAAAGCCAGGGTGACGTTCAGTAAAATTTTTTATAACAGTTGTCAACTCTGCAAGTTGGTCTATCCGATCTTCAACCTTTCGTAAAAAATTAATATATGGCGTTGCGGCTTCTAATGATTTAGCCTTCTGTAATGAAATTATTGCGTCTTCAACATCTTTTATACTTTGACCTCCTTTTGCTATTCTATAATCTAATTTTTCCCCAATCCTATCACTTAATTGATTAAATATAAGCATTTCTTCCCCACTTAAATTTAATTGTGAGATATCGACACCTAATGGTGAGCTTGGATCAGGTAATTTTTTTTCGTTTTTATTCAGTTCAGGTTCCTTATTTGCAGCATCGTATGCTAATGGTGATTCGATATGATCGATAGTCAACTGACTTTTATTATCTTGTTTTAAAGAAAGTAGTAACTTTGGATTTTGAGGCAAGCCCGGTAGTAATTTTTTTTGCTGAGGAAAATTTTCAGTCATGATTTTGTTTTTGTTATTAGAAAAAGTATACCATGTAAAATATTTTTAGACAAATAAGTAGATTAATTTTTACCTAATAACAAAAGTCACCCCTTAAGGGTAATTAAATATGATTGATTTGGTGGGCGAAGAGGGGATCGAACCCCCGACCTTCTCGGTGTAAACGAGCTGCGCTACCGCTGCGCTATTCGCCCAATGTCATGAATACTTATAATTTATTATGGTTTTGTCAAGTAAAATCTTTCATTGAAAAAAAACCACTGGACAAAATATGAAAAACTATTTTTATATAGATTAGTTAACTATTATTTTCAATAGCTTAGGAGTTAAGCAACATGGACATGTCAAGAGTGTTAGTGTATAATGGAAATGGAAAACCAACACACAGACTAGTGTGGGAGTCTGGTTATCCATGGCTACAAGAAATTGTAACAGGTTTTAAAACTTTATTTATAGAGCTGTTTTTTGCAATAAAAGACAATCCTAAATTAAGAGTTCAAGATATTTCACTCTCTTCTTCATTGACTAAAAAGGTTAGTTAGTTAATTACTCAACTATATAATTTAAAGGGTTAGAATTAGTTTATATTCTAGCCCTTTTTTGTTGCATTAACTATTCTTGACTAATTTTTTGATTTTAGTATATCTTATACAATATGTCAGCTAAAGATTTTTTCAAACTTATCAAGCAAACTACTATTACAGAATATTCATCTGAGCTAAAATTATACATTCATATTAAAAGTGGTACTACCGTGCTATTTATGGAAAATGATGACACTAATAAAGTTTTTGGTGTGAGCTTTCGAACTCCTGTCAGCGATAGTACCGGTGTTCCTCATATATTAGAACACTCAGTACTAAATGGATCTCAAAACTATCCTCTTAAAGAACCTTTTGTAAACTTAGTTAAGTCTTCGCTCAATACATTTTTAAATGCATTTACCTATCCAGATCGTACAGTTTATCCTGTAGCAAGTCAGAATAAAAAAGACCTATATAATCTTGCAAAGGTGTATATGGATGCTGTACTTTTCCCAAAGCTTCTTCCTGAAACTTTTAAACAAGAAGGTTGGCACTATGAAATAGAGGGTACAGATAATCCTGTAACTTATAAAGGAGTAGTGTTTAATGAGATGAAAGGTGTATATTCAAATCCTGATAGTATATATACGGACTATATCATGAATGCTTTAAACCCTAATAACACATACAGTCATGATAGCGGAGGTAATCCAGCAAAAATTCCATCTTTAAGTTACGAAAACTTTGTTAATTTCCATAAAACTTTTTACCATCCTTCAAACTCGCTTATATATGTTTATGGTGATGATACAAGCGATGATAGATTTGATCTTATAAACGAATATTTGAACCAATTTGATAAAATAGATGTAGATTCCACTATTCACACTCAAGATATTTTACCTAGATTAGCGCATAAAGTTGAATATTTTGATCCTGGTGATAGCTCTCTTGATAAAGGTTATGTATCAACTAGCTGGTTATTTTCAAAAAAAGAAAATAGCCTACCATACTATATTTTAGATAAAATTTTAACAGGCTCTCCAACTGCACCTATTTACAAGTCACTTGTGGACTCTAAGCTAGGTGAAGATACTGCTCCATTTTTTGGTTTTGAACTTGATCTTGTGCAGCCTATGATTAGTTATGGATTAAAAGGTGTTATTGAGTCTGACCAATCTAAAGTAATCGAGCTAGTATACAGTACTTTAGATAATATTGTAACCAATGGAATAAATCCTAAAGATATTGAAGCTGCTATTAATTCAACCGAGTTTCAGCTTCGTGAGTATGAAACTGGTAGTTATCCCAAGGGTTTGGCAATGATGCTTGATATACTGGTAGATTGGGTTTATGATAGGGATTTTATGAACACGCTATCATTTGAAAAAGACTTGCTTGAGCTTAAACAAGAGCTGCAATCCAATCCTAGATATTTTGAAGACATGATACAAAAAGAGCTTATTGAAAATACTCATAGATTAGATTTTATTTATTTACCTAAGAAAGGCTTGCTTGATGATATTGCTGCAGAAGAAACCAAAGAATTAGATAGTTATAAACAATCTTTATCTATATCCAAACTTAACGAATTAGTATTAGAAACACAAAAACTTAAAGAATTTCAAAATATAAAGGACACTCCAGAGCAACTAGCAATGCTTCCAAAACTCACTTTTGAAGATTTAAAAGGTGATCCTGAAATAATACCAAGTATAAAAAATAGTGTTCAAGATGTACCTGTATATTACCATAATATTCATACAAATGGCGTGGCATATATTGACATAGGTTTTGATCTGGATGCAATTGATGCAAAGTATTATCCATATTTAGCACTGTATAGTAGGCTCTTTACTGAACTTAATACTACCCACTATACTGCAAATGACATAAATCAATTATTAGATCTTCATACAGGAAATTTTTCATCGAAAGTCATAAATATGGAGAAAGTTGATGGAGAAAGTGTTGTACGGTATTTATTTTTGAGAGGCAAGGTATTGCCTCGTAGTATTGCTTCACTTTTAGAAATATGGAGTGAAATAATCCAAACACTTAAACTAGATAATAAAGACAAGATAAAGCAAATTCTTATAGATCTGAAATCTACTTTGGAGTCAAATATAGTATCCGATGGTCGAGTATATGGTACTATGGCTATAAATTCACTGGTGTCTAGGTCAGGTGATTTCGATGAGATTACGAGTGGTTATAGATATCTACAATGGCTTCAAGAAACAATTTTGAGAGTAGAAACTAACTGGCAGGAAGTACTAAATGATTTATTTTATATTCAAAATAATCTTTTTATAAAAAATAGTTTAGTAGTAAATATTACTGTTGAGTCGAAAGATTTGAACACTCTTGAAAAACCTATTTTTGATTTTATCTCTACTTTTAGACAAGGATTTATCAATAAATCTAGTATTTTGTCATCTAAATATAAAGATAAAACAGTCTTTGTAATACCTACAAAAGTAAATTATGTATGTTATGGAGTAAATTTAAAGACTGCTTTTTCAGGGGTGATTGGCGGACAGCTTGATGTCGTATTAAATCATCTAAACTATGATTATCTTTGGTCCAAGATACGTGCTCAAGGTGGCGCATATGGTTCCCGAGCTACACTTGATAAATTAAGTGGGGTAGTAAATTTTTGGTCGTATCGGGATCCTCGTTTTGAAGGTACTATCAAAGACTATGCTAAAATTGGTGAATATTTACAAGATCTAAAAATCGACAAAAATGATATACTTAATTCGGTTATAGGTTCAATTGGTAAATTTGACTCGTATATGGCTCCGCGAGATAAAGGATGGGTAAGTCTCATACGTACTTTGACAGGTCGTACATATGAGGAATTATCTCAAATCCGCAAGCAAATACTAGATGTCAGTATCGACGATTTCCATAAGCTCGGTAATATTTTATCCACTTCTTTTAAAGATGGAAAATGGGCTATCTTTAGCTCACAAAGTAGTTTTGATGAAATAGCAAATAAATCAAGCTATGAAGTAATCAAACCTCTTTCTTAATTTGACATTGGCTACATATCCCATATATATCAAGAATGTGATCACTTATCAAAAAATTGTGATCTGATGTAACTTTTGTTAATACATCATCAATACAGTTTTTTATTTCAAAATCTTCTATTTTATTACATTTTTGGCATATTAGATGATGGTGATGGTGAAGGTGGACTAGTTCATATCTCTTGGTCTTTTCTTGAAGCTGAATAGGCTTTAGTAAGTTTTGAATAACTAAAAAATCTATTTCCCTATAAAGCGTACTTTTATTAATATATATGCTGTCTTCGATCAAAATGTCATTGACTTGCTCGGCAGAAATTGGCTTATTATTAGACTCAAAAATATTGATTATAGCTTTTCGTGCTACAGTAAGGCGATATCCTTTTGTTTTTAGTTTATTAACTATAATTGACTGCATATTAAGAATATCATTTTTAGGAGGATTTATTAAAATATAAATTGGGTAATAGCCTTGGTGACTAACATATTGTTATTTATATATAAGTTCAACATTAGTGTCAAACAATAGAATAGTTTAGGGGTGAGGTGTTAATAAATCTTAGAGCTGTAGTACTAATTTAAACTTGTTTTATTGCCGATCTGTATATTTTTGCATAAAGAGATATAACAGATAATACTAGAGAGATACTATCCTTATAAGCCATATTCAGGAAATCAAGAATCTTTCCCAAGTGCTTATATAGCTGATTCCTTCATAAAATAAATGAAATACAGCTTTACCATAAAGATTGTTATCTCTGTCATTATATCGTCGTTTAAGAATAAACTATATTTGCATAAATACTATAAATACGCTATTGTACTGTAGCTATTAAATTATAGTATCCTTTTGGAATTTTTTTAATGAATAAGTTCAATATTGCTTACATCGTCGTCGTTTCAATTGTTTTTGGCGTATTTCTTGGTTCGGTAATTCAAAATGGCATTCGTGAAGAAAAAGCGGTTGCTGGAATGTGGACGTACATGTTCAGCGATTCAGGCAGTATAATGAATAAACAATATTCAAAGCCATATCTCACTGAAAATGGATGTGAAGCCGCACAAAAATTAGCAAGAAATGTAGGTATTAGAACAATGGGTTGTCGTCTAAATTAGCTTCAATCTAAAAATATAAAGGATACTCAACAAAAGTTGACTTAGCTGATATGACTTTTCTAAGCATATTATTCTAGGGCATAAATTTATTTTGGTGTCTTTTATAATTTCTTAATTTTTTATTGACAAAAGCAAACGAGTTGCATTAACTATTTTATATGATTAGTAAGACTATAAGTCCCAAAATTAAAATATTTGCAGTATTGGGTATAGTACTTTTTATAGTCTTTACCTTTATTTTTATATTACAGCACAAAAATAATCCAAATAAAGTCGCTCAAAATCCAAACATTACAGTATCTACTAGTTTTTACCCTCTTTATTATTTCGCGCAGCAGGTCGGCGGCGGTCTTGTTACGGTCAAAAATATTACTCCTGCAGGAAGTGAGCCGCATGAGTATGAACCTACTACCAGCCAAACACAAGACGTATATAAATCTCAATTATTAGTATTCAATGGTGCTGGTCTTGATCCTTGGGCATCCAAAATAAAATCTGATCTTGAGAAAGCTAATGTCAAAACAATCGATATGAGTTCTAATTTTACAATTCTAAAGCCACTTGAAACCGTAAATATTTATAAAAATACGACTGAAGAAAAAAATGAAACAGATCCTCATATTTGGTTGAGTCCAAAGATGGCTATTAGGCAAATACAAGTAATTCGAGATGAGCTCATAAAAATCGATATAAAAAATAAAGATATATACGAATATAATAGTAACGGTGCTATCAACAATTTAGCTCAGTTAGACAACGAGTATGAGACAAGGCTTGCTAATTGCACAAAAAATGAGGTTATAACTTCACACAATTTCCTCCAATATTTAGCAAAAGAGTATAGGTTTAAATCTACTCCTATTAGTGGAATTTCGCCTGAAAGTGAACCGTCTAGTAAAGATTTGGCTCAAATATCCCAGCTGGTAAAAGAAAAAGGTATTAAATATATATTTAGTGAGACATTAGCGTCCCCTAAATTAGCCGAAACTATCGCCAAAGAAACTGGAGCTCAAATTCTAGTGCTCAATCCACTGGAAGGGTTGACCGATGAGGAGCAAAAAATAGGTAAGGATTATATTTCTGTACAAAAAGAAAATCTTACCGCGTTAGCAAAAGCGTTAGATTGCAAATAAATCACCTATTTTATAAATAAAAGAAGAATCAAAACAGTATTCCATTTTTATCATTTAGCCTTTATTAATAAGACAAAATAACCAACTTGACAAAAGGATTTGACTCATATACTACTAATAGGTAGCATGAACAATTTTTCTCGTAACAAATTTTTTACTCGCTTCCAATCGATTAACAAAAACTATGATTGGGTTTTACTAACTGTGGTTATTACTCTTTGTATTGCTGGACTTACTTTTCTCGCCAGTGCTTTATCAGTTAAAGTACAAGCAGATTTTTACAAAGAACTACTTAAACAAATGATATTTGGTCTTTGGATTGGTGGGTTTTTATCATATATTCTTGCAAGAGTTGATTATCATAATTTATTTAAGGTCAAAAATACTTTACTTTATATTACTATTGTTTTACTGGCATTTTTAGCTGGGTTCGCTATTTTTACACAGGTTACTGGAATGTCAGAGGCTGCAAAAAAAGTATTTATAGACGGGCGAGCCAATCCAATTATCGCTCCTAGTATTGCCAATGGTTCTATACGCTGGATAGATACACCGCTTCTTCTTGTGCAGCCAAGTGAGCTAGCTAAACTTACACTATTGATATTTTTTGCTGCTAAAATCAATGAGTTTAAAGATCAAGAAATAACCTGGATGTCTTTAAAACGACCATTTTATGCTTTTTTTCTGATATCTTCGCTCATCATCGTGCAGCCAGATCTTGGTAGTATAGTGCTTATTTTTTGTATACTTTTTTCAGCTATGTGGGCTACTAAAGTACCCATGAAAATATTGGGAATTGTTGTAACTATTGTTAGTATTTTTGTTCTTATTTCGAGTTTTACAACTGGTTATCGTCTTAGCCGTATCAAATCTGCCTATGATACTAAAAACGCCACGAAAGCAGAAAATTATCAAACAAAAAATGCCCAAAAAGCTATTTCAGATGGAGGATTGTGGGGAGCTGGATATGGAAATAGTATTGCAAAACAACAAGGTATAGTGCCAGAGAGTAGTACAGACGCCATCATTTCTATCATAGCAGAAGAAATGGGATTTATTTTTACTACATTATTTCTTAGTCTTTATATCGTTTTTTGTTTTCGTGGTCTAAAAATTGCTCGTGAAGCTCCTGATGTTGGTGGTAAAGCACTTGCGGTAGGCATCACAATTTGGATTGTACTGCAAGCTTTTTGGAATGTAGGGGGAATTATAGGGTTAGCACCGCTAAAAGGTTTACCGCTTCCTTTTGTATCAGAAGGGGGTACTGCCTTAGTACTTAATCTAGCTTCAGTTGGTATCCTTATGAATATATCGAGTCAAAAAAATGAAAATAATATCGCTTCACAAGTCGAAAGTAAAACAAATGCTGGAAAGAGACGTCGATTTCTGAGAAATAACTGATAAATTCAAACCTTGCATATATTGTGTAAATATGCCAAGATACCTATATGAATATCGAGTCTAGCCATATCAAAAAAACATCTACAGTTTATATGATGATGTCAGGTGGAGTAGATTCATCGGTTGCTGCTGCTATTCTCAAAAATGAAGGATATAATGTTATCGGTGTCTTTATCAAATGTTGGTCGATAGAATCGCTTAAACAGATCGGAGTAAGTGACGATCTCTATGGATGTTTTTGGGAAGAAGATTCTACTGATGCTCAACTAGTAGCAGATAGTTTGGATATACCGTTTTATGTATGGGATTTTGAAGAAGAATACAAGAAAGGTGTAGTAGATTATATGATAAATGAGTATAAAATAGGTCGCACGCCAAATCCTGATGTAATGTGTAACTCAACTATAAAGTTTGGTATTTTCTACGAAAAAGCTATACAACTTGGGGCCGACTTTGTAGCTACTGGACACTATGCGCGCTCACAAAATGGTCGATTATATCGAGGAAAAGATCAAAAAAAAGACCAAAGTTATTTCGTTTGGCGTATTAGAAAAGACCAATTAGACCATGTTTTAATGCCAATAGGCAAGTTTGATACCAAAGCTGAAGTGAGGGCACTAGCTGAAAAATATAACTTAATTACTGCTTATAAGCCTGATTCTCAAGGCCTTTGTTTTATCGGTGAAACTCCAGTCAGACAATTGTTACTACAAACTCTTGGAGAAAAAGAGGGTAATATACTTGACGTTTATGGAAAAATTTTAGGAAAACATAGTGGTGCTTTTCAGTATACAATAGGTCAAAGACACCAACTTGGCTTAGCTGGGGGACCATGGTTTGTACGATCGACAGATATTGAAAAAAATACAGTATCTGTCGCACACGATACAGATCAAAAAAGTTTATATAGCAACTCATTGATTGCTAATAATATAAATTATTTTCGTGATTTGATTGATGGGACCGAGTATGTATTTGCAGCTCAGATACGATATAGGCAGGATGCTCAAGAATGCATAATGACAAGAAATGGAGATAGTATTACCATCGATTTCAAGCAACAAGTAAGGGCTGTTTCTAAAGGTCAAAGTGTAGTGATATACGATGGAGATGAAATGGTAGCAGGAGGAATTATTTCTTAATTTTAATACTTACATTTCTTGACATATTATGAAATAAAGACTAAGTTTTCATATCATGCTTATCGAATTAACAATCCAAAACCTCATTGGAATAGAAAAAACTATAGAATTAATTAAGGAAACTGGTGCTACAGAGGTGGCATTAACAGACAAAAATGGCATGCCTGACAACTTACTTGCAGCCCAAAAAATCAAAGAGGCTTTGCCTGAATTAATACTAACTACATACTATTCTCTCAAAAATCACACTAGTAAGAAATTAGAAGAAAAGTACGAGCACTTAAAGGATTATCTTGATCGCTCTACAAAATCTGGAATAGAAAGTTTATTAATTGTTTCAGGTAATCCTAGACCAAAATTTGATACGTTGGAAGCGCTTGAATACATCAAAAGTAATCATTTAAAGCCAAAAAATATAAAACTAGCTGTTGCTTACAATCCATTTTATTCTAATGAAGAGCTAGTGAAAGAAAATGAGAGACTAGAAAAAAAAGCACTTTCAGGTATAGTAGATAATGTTTATTTACAAATCGGAACAAATACAAATGCACTCAAAAAAGGTGCTGAATTAATAAAAAAACTTTTGCCAAATGCTTTAATAGAAGGAAGTTTGATAGTTGCTACTACTTTCTTGATGAATCGATTCAAGTTTCGTCCATGGAAGGGTGTGATGGTTTCGGATGAGTTTATGAGCTCTGCAGAAGCTGCAAATATTATCAATAAGCGATTGCTTAAAGAGTATGGAGTTTTAAGTATTAAGCCTATTTATGGTGTATATACGATCACACCAGATACAATGGAAGCTTTGACTAAATTAATACCATAACTGCTATAACTTGTTTTTTAAAAAATGATGTAAGTATTCTTTTCGTATGATAATAGTTTGCACTAGACTGTTAGTTATTAAGTAATAGCAAGATTATTTACAAAAACTTGATTAAATATAAAACTTTAAATATAATTAAAATAAATAATATATTTTATATGGAAAACAAAAACAAAATAACTAAATCAATAACACTATTTGCAGTAGGAATACTATTATTTGGTACTGGCTCAACTATTGGTTGGTACTTACATAAATCAGATGTAACTAAAGAAGCTGCAAAGTCAAGTCAAGACTCTAAGTCAGAGACTGTCTCAGAAACAAACAAAACAGATTTTTTATTTTGTCGTTCTAGTTGTGGATCAGCACTTTATTATGTAGGTTATAATAGAGACGGAAATATAGCTGCGATTGGAGATAAGAAATCTTCTTTTGTTAAAGCAGAAGACACTATATATAAACAAACTTCAGATGTGAGGTTAAAAGAGGATAAAATCAGTGTAAATGAACAGCGTGTAGATAACGAAGATGGAAACTTTGTAACGTCTACTCACCGTATTGAAGACGTAAAAATTGGTTTTGTAAGAAAAAGTGAATCTTTAAATATAAACACTATACTCCCACAGTCATATGCAAAGGCTAATGTCCGAATGTTTTGGGGTGACACACTTAGTGTAACATCTAAAACCTTAGCAAAAGGAACTCCTGTATCATTACAAATTAATAGATCGGTAGGAGGTTTCGGAAACCCTGTAACAAAGTTTGCTTACTATAAAGTTCAAACAGAAACACTTGTAAATAAGACAAATATTAAAGATCTAGCCTATGGAGTTACTAAAAATGCAGGTGTAGATGAATATACTGAGAATGGTAAGACTGAGTCTAGTCATGTAATCACAACAAAAGTAGGAGATGTTATTAAGCTTGAATCTCAGCTAACTGTAGAGGATGGTGTGAACTCAGATAATATGCCGCAATTTCTAGATGGTGCAGATTCTGTAAAACAATCAATATCTATACTTACTCCTGAAGCTGATTATATTCTAGCAAGTGGAAGTACGCTCAAGTAAAAAATAAAGACCTAAATAATAAATAAATAATTTAGGTCGAACACATTTTTCTATTAAAAACTTAAACGAAGTATCCATTAAAATCGAATGGATCAGATTCTCTTTTTCTAAAAGATAAGTTATCGATTTTTTTATAATCAGCAAGATTCAGTGGATCATCAAAATGAAACAGTGGAGCCGAACCACATTCATTAGAGATTATGTCCACAGGTATTCCAATTAAGTCAGGGTAGTCATAATAATCAGGACTTCCATTGTTTTTGTCTGTATTTGGTTTGCGAAGCGTCATGGTACTTGCCCTGCTATTCAAAAATGTGACTATCCTTAACAAAACTTTAATTTTAACTTTAGTCAAATAACTTTAACTTTTAAGTCCTATACCTTTTTTTAGTAGATACCAAGCAATATACCAAAAGCCAATTGTAAATAGCATAAGCATGACAAAGCTATATCCTACATTGAGGTCACTTCGTCCACTAAAGCCATATCGAAATCCATCAATCATATAGACTATCGGATTTATTTTTGAAATACTTTGCCAAGCTGGCGGTAATTGATTAATACTATAAAATACCCCTCCCAAATAGGTTAGGGGAGTAAGGACAAAGGTAGGAAAAATAGAAATGTCGTCAAATTTAGTAGCAAAAATGGCATTGATAAGACCACCTAAAGAAAATACTACAGCAGTTAAAAATACAAAAATTAGAGTAATAAGTGGATGCAATATAGTCACCCCAGTAAAAACATAACCAACTAAAAATACTATAAATCCCACCAGAAGGCCACGAACAATACCACCAGTTATAAATCCAGCAATAATGATCCAATTTGGAGTAGGTGAGACAAGAATCTCCTCAATATTTCTTTGAAATTTTGAACCAAAAAATGACCCTACTACATTTGAAAAGCTTGCAGTAATCACGGCCATCATAACAAGACCAGGAACGATAAATTCGATATATTTTTGTCCGTTGAAATCTCCTGATATGCGCGAACCTACGAATCCTCCAAATATTAGAAAATATAGGGACTGTGTTATAACAGGGGGTAAGAGAGTTTGCGACCATATTCTAAAAATACGAATCATTTCTTTACGTACTATAGTTTTGTATGTTGTGAAAAGTTTGGACGGAGACATATTTAAGATTTATTTACTAAGTATATTTAAAAAGAGTTTTTCTAGTCGATTTTCTTTTGGCTGAATATTAATCACTTGTATTCCGTTTGCATCTAATTGTTTCACAAGACTGTTCATATATTGACCTTTTTTAATATCGATTTCAAGTTTATCATCGCCAATGTTAGTAACTGTAAAGCCGTCAATAAGTTTCAGTGGTGTTGTCATTTTTTCTATATTTACAATATAAGTTTCAGAATCTAGTGAATTTACTAAGTTTTTTACTGAATCATTTTTGATAATTTCACCCTGTTTGATAATAGCAGCATTTTTGCAAAGCTGTTCTACTTCTTCAAGATAGTGAGTTGTGAGTAAAATAGTGGTACCTTGAGCATTAAGTTCATTTAAATATTGCCACATTCCGTAGCGCAATTCTACGTCTACTCCAGCAGTTGGCTCATCTAAAATAAGTAATCTGGGATTGTGTACCAGAGCACGGGCTATCATAAGCCTGCGTTTCATACCACCAGAAAGATTTTTGGAAATTTGGTCACGTTTTTCCCATAAATCTAGTTTTTTTAAGATAAATTCTGTTTGCTTCGTAGCTTCTTTTAGTGGCATACCGTAGTATCCAGCCTGATTAATTACAATATCTTGCACTTTCTCAAATATACTGATGTTGAATTCCTGAGGCACTACACCAATAGATTGTTTGACTAGATTTGTCTCATTATCGAGATCATAACCAAACACTTTAACTTCTCCTGAAGTTTTAGTCACGATACTTGTCAATATACTTATAATGGTAGTTTTTCCTGCTCCATTTGAACCAAGTAAGGCAAAAAAATCGCCCTCTTTAACCTCAAGATTTATTCCATTTAGTGCTTTCACACCATTTTTGTAGGTTTTGATAAGACCTTTAATGTCGATTGCATTCATAATACTCACTAATGTTATACAGATTGCAGAGAGTGTCAAATCAATCACTTGTGAGATGGACAAAGCTTAAAAATAATCAATAATATGCAAGATTATTCTTTATTTTTGAACTTTTTCAAAAAACTTTTTTACTTTATTCGTTTTTAGCTTAATATTGGTGTTTTTGCTTTTACAAAAATCACAATAACAATTGTAGTAACTTCGCTTTCTATTATAATCTAACCATAAGTACAAATTGAAAACTAAACATTGCGAGTCAATATGAATGAAAATCAGAGCTCATCTCATCAAATGAGACCTCGAATAATATATATAATTATACAAATGCTCCTACAATAAGTAAAAGTACACTTTAAGCCTAAATAGTCACGGAGACAGAGTTCTAGATGAAGTAGGAATTGAAGACAATTCTATTCCTAACGATAGCAAAAGTTACAAAGACTCTTATGGTGATTTAGTTCCAGACTATATCGAAGGCATAAATGGTACAAGTACTACAGATAAATTAAGCTTTAAGGATACAGGCAGCGGTAGCACTTCTGATTATGTGAAAATAATTTATTTTTTTGACTACGGCTTTTCAGTAACTTCTATTTCAAATTAAACAGATGATAGAAGAAACACAAATAAGAATAGCTTTTTAGATTAAAAAAATATTTTACCATACTATGATGCTATAAATCTTGATATAGATGAGGATGATATAAGTAATGAAATCGAAGTAGCTGGGCCGAATAATAGAGATTTTAATAATTCGTATGTGTTTGGTAAAAAAAAGTTACACGGTGATTTCGTAGGTATTTCTGGAAATTTTGAATATAGTAAAGGTAATATAAGGACTGATTGTCGTGATGAGCGAAAATTTAAAAATAATCTAGAATTCTCCTGCAAATCAAGATAATCTTTATAAGTATCCAAAAGGCCTTATAGAATATACACTAAATTTTGTGGAACCAAGTTCTAGTTGTGCAGTAGAAGTATATTTTGGCAATACTATTCATTCGCAAGGTCTTTTTGTAAAAAACTTATGAATGGGATTTATTCTAATTTAGAGTCTGCTACAAAAGTACTAATATATTTGGATGGAGTAGCAACACTAATCGTATCATACCAAATCTCAGATGGAGGTCATCTAGATTAAGATGGGATAGTCAATAGTATAATTGTTGATATTACTAGTCTAGCAAAGCTTGACACTCCTGAATCACAAATTCCAAAACAAGAAGGATTAAATAACAGCACTAATATTGGAAATATTTCGGACAATAATACAAGTATTACGATCACTAGTCCGATTAATACAAGCAATAAAAAAACTTAAAGGACTGGAGGTAATAAGTAAATTTAAAGAATTTCAATTAAGTAAAATTTTAAATAAAAGCCTTTCAAAAATAGCTTGCACAAACCTTTTTTTTGTGCTATTTTACTATTATGAATATGAAGTCGGAGGTTGCATTACGCTGGTTTGGATTACAAAATATTAAAGGGGTTACCCTTGATGATTTGAAGAAGCGTTATCATCATTTAGCTCAAATGTATCATCCAGATAAAGGCGGTAGTAGTGATGAGTTTATCAAGCTTCGAGAAGCATACACCTTTTTGCAAGATTACTTAGCTAACCCAGGAATAGAAGAAAATCTTGGAGGTAAAGAAAAAACAGAGTTTGATGATATACTGAAAGATCTTAACAAATATAAGAAAGCGTTTGTTAACTCCCAAACAAAAATACATGAATACGAAAATATGATAAGTAGCCAGATCAATCTAATTTCTAGTTTTCAAGGTAATTTGCAGTCTGGTATAGAATTCGGAAAAAATCAAGATGATAGACTTAGATCTGTGCTGGATGAGGAGCTAGATAAGCTAAAGAAACAATACAATAGTAGTTGGTGGAAACAGCCACTGGGTATCAGAACTATGAGTGAAGGGGATTACAATTATCAGTATAATGCATTGATAGATGAATATAATAATATTAAGCAAAAACAAGATAGTGAATATATCGATAACTTACTTCTACTATATCGCGGACTTGTAAATCAAATAGTAGATATTATCAATACTGTTTGATCTATTCAAACTCAAACATATCGTCGACATGACTATCCCAGTTTTCTTCTTTACCGCCTTTTTCAGTAGGATCTGGAATTTCACCTAAATAAATAGGAACTTTAGAGTTTTTAATTTCCTCTGGAAGACTGTCATAAACTTTGTAGAAAATATCATCTTTACTAGGTTTTTCTATCGTTTTTTCAATTAATTTTACAGTGTAAACAGCCTCATTTTTAAATTCATTTTTTTGCATTTTTTCCACTTTTATGATTTCTTCTGACTCAAAAACTTGCGGTTTTATAGCATTTGATTTGCGTTGCTCGACTTTGATAGTACAACTACCTCCCAATCGTTGATTTAGATTATCTTTTAGCCATTGTTGGAGTTTTTCCGATCCCAATTGTGCAACAAAGATACCATTGGTTACACTAAAAGTTATGATGTTATTTTCTACTTTTTCTATTATCAAATCAGGAGCAAGCATTTTAAATATAGGTGGTGAAGAAGTTTCTTTAGATAGTTCTAAAATAATTTTTGCTATACTCTCGGTTGTCGAGTGAAATTCTTGGGCAAAAGTTATATTTTTTACTGATTTTTCAACTTTAGTTACTACTTCTTCAGGTTGGGATATTTCCGGTAGTTTTATTTCTTTGATAGGCTGCGGTTGATCAAATGGTTGTTGAGATCTATCATTTTGTATTGAAAACTTACTAACACTTTGGCTATTGATATTTTTCATGGTAATTTGTAATAGAGCCAAAACTGCTGAAACAGAGGTAATCGGTAGTTTTGATTCAAGCAAGCTTGCAATTGGCGGAACAAGTGCGTCAAAAGTTTCGTCACCGGTAAAGCTTTTATCTAGTAGATATTCTAATAATTGAATCAAAACAGACTCACCATCCATACCTGTTTTTTCAAGTAAACTGATTAGATTAGTATCAAATTTTTTTTGAATTATTTTTTTTGAAATTTCATTTAATAGTTCTTCTGGTAGTAATCCTAAAAGCTCGGCAGTGTTATTCTTGTTATATGTATCTAGCTCATATGCTGACAAGGTTTCCATGAGATTGATAGCATCTCGCTGGCTTCCAGTACTTCTTTTAGCAATAATTTTAAGAGAGGCTTCATCAATATTTAGCTTCTCTTGCTCAGCTATGAATTTAAGGCGAGATATAATATCTTGTTCGGTATGAGCTGAGAGGTTGAGTTTTGTAAGACGGGATAAAACTGTAGGAATAAGCTTTTCTGGATTGGTTGTTGCAAGTAAAAAAACGATATAGGTAGGTGGTTCTTCAAGAATTTTAAGCAGCGCATTCATAGCACTCTTGCTAAGCATATGCACCTCATCAATGATAAAAATTTTAAATTTACCTGAGATTGGTGGGATTTTAGCAGACTCGATAAGCTGGCGGATGTCATCAATACCAGTATTGCTTGCAGCATCCATTTCGATTATATCTATCCTAGATTCAGGCTTAGTTGCTATATCATTAAGCTTGTTAGCAAAAATACGCGCTATTGTGGTTTTACCAACTCCTTTTGGTCCGTTTAGAAGATATGCGTGCTTAATCTTATTTCTTATTAATGAATTTTGGAGAACAGATTTTACAAGTGTTTGTCCGATCACATCCTCAAAAGTCTGGGGTCGATAGGTATTGTACCATGCCATAATGCTAAAATACTCTTTGAAAAGCTAAAAAATGTCAATATTAGAGAAAAGAATAATATTTTTTGTTACATCGCTTTTATAGCAAAAATATTTTTTTATTTCGTACTTGTCAAATATTAAATTATCTTTTTATATAGTTAATATATGCTATATAGTAAACTTTTCACCAAAACAACCAAAGAAGTATCTTCAGACGAGACTTCTAAAAATGCTCAATTACTTATTCAAGCAGGATACATACATAAAACTATGGCGGGTGTCTATGCTTTTTTACCATTAGGACTCAGAGTTTTAAATAATATCGAAAATATCGTACGAGAAAATTTAAATCAAATTGGAGGTCAGGAGATACTTATGAATGGAATTCAACCAAAAGCAAATTGGGATAAAACAGGTAGATGGAATACCGTGGATGTTTTATTTAAGCTATCAAGTCAAACAAATACTGAATACGCTCTCGCTCCTACACATGAAGAGCAGATAAGTCCGCTTATTAAACAGTATATTAGTAGTTACAAAGATTTACCTGATTTTGACGAAGAGAATGGTGTGATGCCATTAGCCGTATACCAAATCCAAACTAAATATCGTGATGAGTTACGAGCTAAATCTGGACTACTTAGAGGGCGTGAATTTAGGATGAAAGATATGTATGATTTTCACAAAACAAAAGAATCTCAGGAGGCATATTTTGAATACATAACACAAACTTATATAACCATATATAATCAAATGGGTCTAAAAGTATATATAGTTGACGCGTCTGGAGGCAATTTTAGTGATAAGCTTAGTCGAGAGTTTCAGGTTATATGTGATGCTGGTGAAGATCTTATTAAATACTCAGAAACTACTAATTTTGCATGTAATATAGAGGTTTTTGAAGATATCAAAGCCAGCGGTAAGGAAATTCCTGTGGATATTCAAGAAGCTAAAAGTGCGGAGGTCGGAAATATCTTTGATTTAGGTCAAAAGTGGGTCAAAGCTTTTGATACTAGTTATACAGATAAAAATAATAAAAAAGAATTACCTTGGATGGGTTGCCACGGTATCGGTACCTCGCGTTGCATGGCAGTTATAGCTGAGATCTATAGTGATGAAAACGGTCTAAAATGGCCAGAAAGTGTAGCACCATTTAAATATCAAATGATAACTAATGTAAATCATAAAGATGATCAGAAGATAAATAACCAAATTGTAAAAATTGCTCAAAGTATATACCAAGGAGAGTCTGAAGCTGAGGATCTTTTTGAGGCTAATCCAGAGACAGTATTATGGGATGACAGAGAAAGTGTAGGGTTTGGAGAAAAGCTTAAAGACGCTGATTTAATAGGATGTCCATTGCAAATTATCGTCAGTAAGAGAAGTTTAGAGCAAGGTGGCGTTGAACTCAAAAATCGATATACTGGTGATTCTAATATTATTCAAATAATCGAATAAATAATAAAACCGACCTATGTCAGGGTCGGTAAAATAAAGGTCGTTTATCTATTGAACTATTTCAATGTTGAAGTATTTGTTACTTTTACATTGGTTTGAGTAGATGACATGCTGTCAGAAGCAGGTTTTAGACATTTGGCAGATACTGTAGCTTTGCTATTTAGATCAACTTGAGTCGCTCCTTTAGCTTTCAGAGTTTTTATAGTTGGCTCATGCAAAGTTTTTAATGAAACATTATTTCCGATTGTAGTTAGTCTGGAAGTACTAAAATTGTCTACTGATGCAATATTTGGATCGAAGCATGCGACTATTTCTTCGCCATCGCTATAACTATCCGTATCAGTATCTTTATTTGTTGGATCAGAATAATATATATATATTTCGTCACCATCAGCAATTCCATCACCATCAGTATCTTCATTAAGTGGGTCGGTTCCATATTGATATTCTTGTAATGTAGTTAGGCCATCACGGTCTTTATCTGAATCTAAACCGCAAGTTTCAAGAACTATACAGTTACCATCAGCGTCAATAGAGGGAGATCTAAAGTACTTTTTATTCCAATCTAAGCTTATTTTTGTATCAGAGTTCTTTTTTGCTTTTGTAGCTGGTGTAGTATCGCCACCAGTAATAGAATTATCAATTTTCATCGGTTCTTCAGGTGTTGTAGTTATAGTTGTGGCTGTTTGAGCTGTTTCTTTATCAGTTTTTATTGATTTATTGTTGTAGTTTAGATAAGCTAGAGAACCTGCGGCTATAAGTAATACTACGACTGCACCAACAGCGATAAACAATAGTTTACGATTGCCAGTTTTTTGCTCAGTGAAAGTATTTTGTGTTTCTGGTACAGTTTCAGTTGCAGGTTCTAGGTTAGTTGTTGGTGCAATACCAATATTAGGATCTGGAAATGTATTATCTGGCTGTGTATAAAAATCCTGCGCTACTGCTTCTTGAGGCTGTCCGTTATAATTAGAATAATCTCCTGTATTATAATAGTTAGATGTTGGGGCCTGAGCTTGAGGTTCTTGAGCTTGAGAAGGATCAAAATAACTAAAATCTTGAGACGCATCAGGAAAACTAGTGTTTTGTACAGGCTGTGCTTGAGTGTTCTCAGGATTAAAAGTTGTTCCAGGAGCTTGCGGTTGTGGATTTAAATTTGTTTCATCTTTCATATTATTATTTTTTTATTTTGTAGTGATTGTAATAATTATACACGAGTAAATATACCTTGTCAAAAAAAAAATCATGAGATATACTATTTCCTATAATAGTTAGATTTAAACTAATTTATCAAGTAACATAAAATATAACAAATATGGCAACAGAAAAAAAATCAAATTCTACCAAATCAAGTACTAAAAGTTCTACTCTAGGTTTTGTAGAAATTAGTGAAATAAGAGATAGTGTTTTGATATTACGCGAAGGGCAGATGAGAGCTGTGCTAGCTGTATCATCAGCAAACTTCGCATTAAAAAGTATTCAAGAGCAAGAAATTATTATTGGTGCTTTCCAAGGGATTCTTAATTCTATTGATTTTCCAATCCAGATTTTAGTTCAAAGTCGCCGCCTCGATCTTACTTCTTATATTGAAAAACTCAAACATATTGAGGACAATCTCACAAATGATCTTTTGCGTGTTAAAATGCAAGAATATGTCGAGTACATTAAACAAATGCTTCAAGAAGTAAATATCATGAATAAAGATTTTTATGTAATTGTTGGATACGAGCCTATTAGTCTTAAAGATGGTATTTTTGGTAGATTTTTACGTGCTCTAAATCCGAGCCGTGCTATTAAACAAAAGCAAGAAGATTTTTTGAAAAACCGTAAGCTCATGATGAGTAGAACTGATGCTATTGCTTCACGATTCGCTTCACTGGATCTCAAAGTTAATTTACTCAATACTGAACAGCTCATTGCTCTTATGTATAACTCGTACAATCCTGATCTTTTGGAATCTATAAGACTTAGAGACGTCTCTAGTATCGATATTCAGGTTTAGAAAATCTTAGCACGGGTTAGTATACCATCAAATCCAAACAAAAATTTTGTAAAAGCCTATATTATTATAATATTTTTAGTTTTCATCTTTGCTATATTAATTTCTGAAATAGTTTTTTCTACAAATATCAAACCATCAAAACTCATTCAAAGACTAATTTCAAAGGAATCAAACTCCATTTAGTATCTTGCAAATAAAGATTTTCCAGACGTGAAGTACAAAAATAAAACGTCATCGCTATTACCTCAGAATATTGAAAACACTCAAACTATCAAGGGGCTTTTGAAATCTCCAATTAAGAGCTATGCCAATGTAGATTGTCCTAAATTTGGCTTTGAGTATTCTACGAATTGGAAGATAAAAGAATATTTTAATGAAGGGGAAAATTATTCACCAAATGATAGTGGATATGTTATAAAGCTTGAAAAAGATAATAGTGTACTGAAATTTAATGAATTTAATATCAGTGATTATGGACCAATTCCAATAGACTGCACAGATGAGGATGTTGTAATTAGTTTCAAAAATGGTTGGTCTAGGATCAAATATCTAGATAAATATATGTATTTTAGAAATATCTCTCACTCCTTCTATTTATAGCGGAAATAGCAGTTATACTTTCAGTGAAGATGAAAAAAATTTGTTACTTGAAAATCTTTAAAACACAAGATGGTTATAAGCAGGAGTAAATAACAAACTTATAAGTATAGGGATACCGAAGAACATCAATTTTAAGTCTATATTCTTTTAGATTATTTTGTAGAGATGGGAAATTCATTAGAAATTGATAATAAAAATAGATGCAACCCTAATCAAAACTATTGAGCATCTACAATTCTTAGAATAGACCTAAATACACCTCAAAATACATCAGAAAAAGAAATTCAAAAAGTGGATAATATAGTGGAAAATCTCAAGGGATTAAAAAAAGGTGTTAAAGCAGGTTGCGATAAAAACCCACTTACAAATGATTGTTTTGACTTTTAAACTAAATTAGGATTTACATAATTTGACGATGATGTTTAGATTGCTCAGTGTATTTTTAGTATGAAAAAAGTCTTATTTAAAGCATTTATTTTTAAAATAATTGTATTAATTATGCTGTTAGGGATTTTATTTATAAAGCCTATAAACCCACAAACTTTCAATAAGTATCAGCAAAATAGCTTCGAAAAAGTAGTTTCAAATTGGGATACGTCTTTCTATTGGGGTATTTCCTACAACGGATATGAAAACTTAAATGCTTCTAAATATTCTGATAAATTGTTAAAATTTAGTTTTTATCCTGGATTACCTTTTTTTTGATTATTGGTATGGTACCAAATATAAATTCATATTATTTTATGTATTTGCAGAATACTATGATTTTTTTATTTTTAGCATATGCGTTATGTAGATATCTTAATAAAAAGTATTCTGATATTCAGTTAAGAAATTATGTATTTTGGATTTATTTATTATTTCCCTTTGCTTACTTTTTTTATGTGCCTTATACAGAAGGCATTTTCATGGCGTTGACTTTTCTATCACTTTACTACCTTGAACAGAATAAAATAAATAAATCAAATATTATTGGCTTATTTTTCGGATTTTTTCGGGTAACTTCTTTGGTAATTGGGTTATTGAACTTAATAAAGTTTGTAACAAACATTGAGCCAAATTTTTCAAAAAAATACCCTCTAAAAGTGCTTTTTTTGCGTCTTTTGGGATAGGTACAGTTTTTTTATTCACATATTTTTACTTGCATTATGGTGATTTTTTTCTTTTCTTTAAATCGCAACAAATATCTTTTTTGAGAGTATTTCACTGGGATTTTCTAATTCGTTATATTAAAGAAGTGCTATATTATGAGGATTTAAAGGAGCTTTTTAATTATGAATTATTAGGAAAAATAGGTAGCTTCACTTTTTATTATGAGCATTTAAGGCGTCTGTATTTAATACAATTACCATTTATTTTGGTGGCAATAAGTAATGTATATTTATACAAAAAAACGTTACTATGATTTATTTTTTGCTTGGTTACTTTGGATAGTTCCTATGACTACCGAAACTGCTTCGCTCAATAGATATTTACTTCAAAGTTTCCCATTTATTTTTGCATTTTCAGAATTATATTTTAAAAATAAATTTTCAAGAATTTTATTACTAGTATTTTATATTATAGGATTTACCATTACTATGGTACTTTTTAGTTACAATTTTTGGGTTGGGTAAATAGTCATTGACAAGTAACTTTTTTTGTTTGTTTATAATTTGTATGCCGTAATCGCACTATTTTATGTTAAATAACTCTATATTTTCTAAGCTCACTTTTATTGGTAGGGCTTTTTTATTGACCACAATTATTTTTACTCCAATTAAGGGATATGCAGACAATGCAGCACTCAGCTGGACAGTAAACAGTGCATCAGGTTTTTCTGATATTTATTATCGTTCTGGTTATGTTAAAATTGGAGATGCTAATTCACCAAGAGCATCACTTGATGTAGTAAATGGTTTGTATCCATTTAGGGTTTCTCAAAATAGTGATCAAACTCATGGAGTATTAATTGGGCATGATCAAAATACAGGAAATGGAATAATTAATGCAATGCAAAACTTGGGTACATCTGTAATTGCTAAACCTATAACTATAAATGCACCAGGAGGAAACGTAGGTATTAACGGCTATGCAACAAACTATCCACTAGATGTAAACGGTACAATCAATACAAATTCTAATATTCAAGCTACTGGAAATGTGTAAGCTGGTGGTTCAGTAACCGCAGCCAATGTAACGGCTAATAATTCAGTTAATGCAGCAAGTACTACAACTAGTGGAAACATTACTTCAAATAGCGTATTAACTGCAAATGATAACGGTAAACCATCTGGTGGGGTCGTCATGAATGTAGGAGATGATGCTCAGTTTACTGATTTGGATCAAGCAAACAGCATGGGAATCCAAGGCTCAAATAATTCTACTCAAGTACGTATCAAACTAGGCTCAAACGGAGGCAGGCTCACAAGTAATAACGGAGAAGTCTACCTCGGAGCTTGTTAAGTAATATAAATAAAACTTATATATGTCTATAAATAAAAAAGTTATTATATCACTTAGTATTTTATTATTAGGAGCAATCGCCTTATCTACTTTTTCTTTATTTAATCCTGTAGAAGCAAAAGGTACACTACCTGATGAGATTTATACTTCGGATTATTTAGAGCAAAAAGATAAAGATAAGGTAGACAAAGAAAAGGAAGGTGAGATACTCAAAACTATAAAAAAAGTTTGGAAAAAAGACAAACCAAAAAACAACAAATTTGTAATTGGTGAGGTTTTAGAAAGAACAAGCTATCAACTGTTTACCGTATATGCTCCAACAAAGGATATTGAACATGGTGGTATAATAGGTTATAGCGAGAGTGTAATATTGATAAAATCAAATCCACCATTAGTATTTCTGACTTCTGATCCAGCGTCAATTCCTGAAATAAATAAAATCAGCAAAGATGAGCTAAATGGTGAACAGCGAAATGTATTTTTTGGAGAAGCTCAAAAGCAATATGCAAAAAGCTGGTTTTTTGTCAATGCCGAAGCCATACAAAACGTTTCTTATAAGTTTCCCTACGGTAACGGCAAATCGTTTGATGTTTGGCAAGGTCCTCATGGATGTAATGGAGCGACAGTAGCGACAAGTACAGAATGTGGATTTGATTTGGGAATAAGTAATGTAACCAATGATGGAAATATATATGCTTTCGCAAACGGTATTGTAACTAAGTGTGTAATTTGTATGTCATCTGCTTATATCAGGATCAAAGACACAGATGCAAACTCAGCAAGATATGTGCATTTAGAAAATAATTCAAATCTAATTACTGGAATTACTCAAAATTTAACACAGATTACTCAAGGAACAAAGCTTGGAAATGTTAAAGCAGGAACTTTTACTGATACTGGCTCGTGTGGATATACAAGTGAGCTAGATGGAACAGGGCATGTCCATTATTATGTAACTATACCGCTTGCAATTGAATCGGCAACTTTTAACGCTAGCGGTCCGACATCTGGAACATATACTTCAACAAATGGAAGTGGTTGTACGCCTCCAGCAAGTGGAACATGGTTTGTAAGTGCTAGCTGCGATTTCACAGGTTCTGCAAATGTAACAGGAGGCATATACGTACAAAACAACACTACGCTGCGTATTATAGCTGGGGCAAGTCTTGATGTGAACTTTACAAGTTATAATGTGAAAGCACAAACAGGATCTAAAATCATCATCGAAAGTGGTGGTAAAATATATTAAAACACAAATACACAAAATATTGCTCTTGAATTAATATTCTAGAGTTTTATTTTATGAAAAAAACGAGTCCATAACGGACTAATAATTTATGGTGGGAATGGCGGGACTCGAACCCGCGACCGCAGACTTATAAGATCTGTGCTCTAACCAGCTGAGCTACATTCCCTTTCTTGTTTAGAATTAATTGCAATTTAATCTACATTTGTCAAGTATTTTGCTAAAAATAGCCAATAAAAGAGATAGAAACAAGTATTTGACAAAAAACGTGTAGTGCTTAATCTTTATTTAGACTATGAACAATCTTAGGCGGTTATTTTTTCATCTTTTCGTTTGGTTTGCTAGCTCCTCAATTGTTGTCACTAGTGTAGTGTTTGTTCTACCAAATTCCCAGCTTCATAAAAAGCGATTAGTGGACAATAATTTTTATGAAAAAATCAACACTCAGATCAAGCCAGAAATTAGCCTAGAACAAGCTGCGCTTAAAAGTAGTTTTTCTTATATACTATCTAATACTATTATAAGAGAGATTGTAACACCTATGTTTCTTCGGGGGGTTATAGAGAAAAATATCGATATTACATCTAGTTGGTTAAATGGTAAAGATAATTGGGAACTGTATGTTCCAACACGAGAAGTAGAACAAGCACTTTTAAAAAGCGTAGATAAAGAAACAGATAATTTTGTCACAGCAAATAAAAAAGAACTCAAAGTTTGTACTCAAACTCAGTCAGATACTATAAAAGTAGAAGGTTTTGATTTAAATAAAGATTTTTGTATTCCAAGCGAAGTTCGAAATAATCAAAAAACTCTCACTGAATTTATATCTAATTCTTCATTGCAACCATCTATTGGAATTTTAAATGATTTAGTAAAAGGATCAAACCTAAGTAATAAAAGCGAAATCCAAAATATCAATGAAATAGCAGCAAACAGCTCCCAAAGTAAACAAAAAATAATATCTTTTATTACATCTGCTAGGGATCTATCAATTGCACTACGCAATAACGTTATCAGTTTAGCTTTGATCATCATTGGTCTTATCCTCACTAATGTAATGTTTTTATATGCTACACGTAGAAATCCTCTATTCTTTGTATTTAGAGCTTGTTTTTCTGTAGCACTATTTACATCTATATTTAGTGGAATTTTCGTTTTTGCTGTTGGTGGTACTAGCTATATTATTTCTGCTATAAAAGAATTTTTACTTCCAGGATTTGTAAATTCGGAGGTTATAAAAATAATTTCAGAACAATTAGTAATTTTTGCATTAGATTTAGTCTTTCCAGCATTGATAACAGCGCTCGGATTTCTTTTAGTCGGTCTTTTATTTTGGATTTTCAACAGGCTTAATATTTTTGTTCCAAAAAAGTTTAAAGAAAGAATACCTAAAACTTCTAATCAAAGCTACAAAAAGTTATTTAGAGTTCCTGAGGAATCAATTCTTGGAAATAATCATAAAAATAAACCAGATTTACTCAAAAAAAATGAGCATAATTTACAAAATAAAAAGCTTCTTAGGTTACCTTCACCGCGACTAAATTTACCTGGTACATTTGGCTATATCAAACGGCTTACGACTGCTAGAATTAATAAAAATAAGGAGACAAAGATTCTACCTAATAATCATTTCATAATTCCTAATAAACTTAACACTGCTACAACCCATAAAAAAAGCACTGAGGAGTCTCAGACAGTGAGAAAAATACAATTATAATTAATAGATAAATTATTTTTTGGTATTATTCTTTTTTGCGAAAAGCTTAGAGATATTCTCAATAAGCTCGATGTTTTTTTTGCGTGCTAGTAGGTGAATAGGGGAGATCAGACCAACAACGCTCTTTTCGTTATTATCAAGATAAACTTCAGTCGCAATCATGGCATATCCTTTTCCAAGTGGTAATATAGTACTTTCGCCACCAATGATAGTTCGGATATTTTGCTCATCAGTTTTATTTAGCTTGATTATTTGGTTTTTTGGTTCACCATTTGTACCGATATTTCCCTCTAAAAGGTACTGTTTGTACTGATCAAGATTGTCTAAAAAGTTTAATATATCTGATACTTTTCCTTCGCCTGGAGATACCAGTAGATTACTCATACCTGCAATACTTTCACCATCTCCATTGACACTGAATCCTACTCCACCACTGCTAAGAGCCAATAATCGACTGATTTCCTTGCTTAGATTGACTTGTTTTTGTTCCATTTCTAGTACTTGCTTTCTAAGCTCTTGCTGCTGGGCTGAAGTAACCTGCAAACCAACGATAAGTTGATTAATGAAAAGCTTAAATGATTGTTCAGTTGGCTTAGAACTACTATTAGTAAAGGGTTGATACAAAAAATTTTTATCTCGAAGAACTACCATTTCGTTACGGATAGTTGCAGGTGAAAAATTAAATCCATATTTTTGTTTTAATTCAAGTGAACTTAAGCTTTGACTATGATCGCAGTACTCTTTTACGATAGCAAACAATATATTACGCTGTCTCTGGCTTAGATTTATGTTTGGGTCGAAATCGTCTTTTTTGGTCATACTAACATCAAGATTAGTCAAATGGTCTAAAGATGTCAAACATCAGTCTATTATTTCATCTTTGTTTTGTAGATCTTTTTCTTCAATTTTTTCTCCGCCTTTTTTGATAAATATTTTGCCTTCTAAATGATCTGTTTCGTGTTGAATGACGCGTGAAAGCCATTTGCTAGCTCTAAGCTTCTTGAGATTTCCACGTTCGTCTTGATATTCGATTTCTATATTTGCTGGACGCCATATTTTCCAAAATTCATCAGGAAATGATAGACAACCCTCGATCATTTGAGCTTCTATTTTGCTATTAAATATTATTATTGGATTAATAAGTAGTAAATCTTTTGCACTTTTTCCTTTTTCAACATTGGCAAGATGAATTAGGCAGATTCTTTTTGATATACCTACTTGTGGAGCTGCAAGTCCCACACCAAGCTCTTTAACAGTAGCCCACATATTTTTAATCAAGGTTTTAGTTACATTATCTAGGGGAAAAGTGACATCCTGGGCAACTTGCTCAAGAATAGGATTTGGATAGGTAATAATCTTCAACATATTTTGATATATGCTGTGAAAATGATTTATTGTCAAGGATTGATTTGATTGCAATTATAGTCTTGACAAAAATATAATTTCGTTGTATTTAAATTGCTAGTGTTTGATAATTAGAGGTACATTTATATGTCTGATATGCTCATAATAATTCCTGATAAACAAATTCTGAGAGAGAGACTTCTCGGTTTTTACAAAGTTACTCATTTTGAACGATATCTATATCCCGAGATTGAAAAATTGGCAGATACTACGGTATCTCCTGGTATACTAATTCTTGAAATAAATAAGGCTTATCTTTCTTATATGAATAGACTAAACCTTGTTGATAACACTCTATCGCAAATTCTCCCAGATATTGTGGCTGCACTCGTTGTAGACTATTATATCGACGAAAATTTTGTACAATACTGTACTTTGGAATATGAGAATCTTCGCAATTAAATTATTTGAATTAAGAAACATACGACTCCACTTTTAATTAAGATGGAGTTTTTTTATATAAAGCACTTCCTTGAGCTGAGCAGTCAATAATAAAGTTAGCAACCAAGGATGAACCTTGACAAAATATATTTAATATTATAGCCTCGAGGCATACCAATAAAGTTTTATTTATGTCTTATATATCACCAAACTTAGCTTTAAACGCAGCTCCAAATGCTTCACTTGTACCTATGGTTGTCAAGCGTACTCACGATGGCGAGCGTTCTATGGATCTTTATTCTCGTCTTTTAGATGAACGAATTATTCTCTTAGCAGAGGATTTTAATGATACAATGGCTAGTATTATTGTAGCTCAGCTTCTATATTTACAGTCAGAAGATGCTACAAAAGATATCACTATGTATATCAATTCACCTGGGGGTAGTGTAGTATCCATGTGGTCCATCATCGATACGATGAATCTAATCAAACCAGATGTATCGACAGTCTGTATAGGTATGGCTGCAAGTGCTGCAAGTTTGACTCTCGCTAATGGTGCAAAAGGTAAAAGATTTATCCTTCCAAATGCAAAAGTTATGATCCATCAGCCGTCAGGAGGTGCTCAAGGTCAAGCAAGTGATATCGAAATCACCGCAAAAGAAATTCTAAAAACAAAAGAACAACTACATAAGTTTATGGCGGATAAGACTGGACAACCAATCAAAAAACTTGAAAAAGATATGGATAGAGACACTTTTTTGGATGCTCAAGAGTCTCTAGACTATGGTATCGTAGATAAAATTTTGTCTTAATTTAAAGTTTTTGTCTGGACAAATCAAGGAATTACTGATATATTGCTAAGTAGTTACATGCCTATTTTACTCAAGATTAAGAAAGAAATTTTTGAAATCATACACCATTTTGTATTTACATCATGGGCTTTTGTATGGCTTTATCTAGCTATTTTGTATGGTATCATCCAGAGTTTTTTAAGTGATCCATTCAAATATAATCCTGATTTTATATTCTTTGCTTATCAAAATAGTCCTCAAAACCTGCAAAATCTATGGTTACAGCAGGTGGCTTTTATAACTGTTTCTTTTGTAGTGGGTTTTCTAAACCGCAATAGGCTTACAAAAGTGAATAAATTACTAGCTTTTTTTTCTTTTTTGGTTTTACTATCACTTACGATGCTTTTTTACCCAATCATCATCGGTGTCTTGTTAACTCCAAAAGCTATATAATTTGACAAATCTAGTAATCTAGTCCATAAATATTCAAACGCGTTCGTAGCTCAGTGGATTAGAGCATTGGTTTTCGGCACCAAGGGTCGGGGGTTCGATCCCCTCCGAGCGCACCATAATATCTTACCCAATTTGGGTGTTTTTTGATATCTAAATAGGTTAGTATTGACGATTTATTAATTATTTAGTATTTAAACAAATAACTAAATATGACTGACTTACAAAATTAAAGAATCTTGACTATGAAGAAAAAAGAATTGATGGCTTCATTAGGCAGTACAATTTGTTGGAAGAGATTATTGATGTTTGTAAAAATAATGAGTCTGATTTTATAACTATTAGCAACCTAAACTCGATTGAATAGTGGGCTATATCTTATTTTTATCAAGCTCAAAGTTACGTTAGTCAGTTGTTAAATTTAACCGATCAAGACCAAAACATGCTCAGCTACGCAGAACAAAATTTACGATCTGCCTTTGCAAATGCAACATCACTAATAAATACATTTAATTTAGTTAATAAAGAAGCAATAAATAAAAATGCAGCTAGAAAGCTTTATGAGGAAATCCAAGAGATAAACAATAATAGTAAAGAAATAAGAGATAATATTGAAAAAGATAGAAAAGAATATTTATCAACTCAACAACTTTTGTTCCAAAAAGAAGCTATTAAAGGGTATGAAGATCAGTATGAAATTTATGAGAAGAAAAATGAAGTAGAGGCATCAAAATGGCGCAATGCTATGTTCATAACACTCGCAATTCTGGTAACTTTTATTTTTTTTCAATTCTTTGAGTTTGAGCATACTCCAAATATTTGGTTGATTTCTGACATAATTAAATGGAAAAATCTTTCGGAAATCCAAAATGGAATTCTTAGATTTACAACAGTATAAGTATTATCTTATATATTTTTTCAGCAAAAACTATTCTATTTGCAGAAATAATCAAATTATATACGAACAAAAATATCCAAATTTATATTCCTTTTGTAAAAACTCTTGATGAAGCTGGGTTGGAGAAAGACAAAGTAACTGTGGAACTTGGAAAGATTTTATTTGAAATTCGAGGCACTGGGTTTATTAAAAATGACGGTACTCACTATGATAATTCGCCAAATATCTTCAATAATATAGATAAAGTAATAAAATAAAAATCAATAAAAATAGAGCTAGACATGGTGGTCTAGCTCGTTTCAATTTATTCAGGTTTGTTCTGAATTTTCTCTATTGCTTCCTTATTTACAGATTTAACAATAGCCACTAGGTAGTACCGAGTTATACTGCTTTTATCATAGACATAATTGCTTTGATTTCAGCGACTGAGACTTCAGCTGTCGAAATTTCTTTAGTAACTCCATCAAATCCAGTGTCTACTTTATCAAATCGATTGTGCAAGTATAAATAACAGTGCGATTATCATTGTTACAAAAATGCCTTAGATTTAGAGTAATCAAGTTTTACTTGAACTAAACTAACTCCTTCGATAGTCGTAACATTATTCAGAATAGTAAAGATGTCAATACTTTTAATCAAAACAAAAACCTCATGATGAAACTACCTATAAAATAGCATATAAAAGCTTAATTGTCAATTTTAATATATTAGGTAAATACATTAAATTAGTAAGTATATTTACCGATAAATCACAGTGAGCACACCTTCTTCGAGTCCAAAACCTATATTTTTATTACCTGGATCGAGCATTTTTACTTTTGTACTTTCATCGCCTATTGCTTTTTTATATACATCTACAAGATCGTTCACAATATCTACCAAGACGCTTTCATCTTCACACTTGGTACCTGCTTCTAAACAGCGAGATGCAAAACCAGTATTATCTATACCTCGATGACCAAATTTTTGGTTTTTTATCATCCATATTGTATGTGCACAGGCAACTGCATTGAGTTGGCCATCTAATGTTGCTTTTGGTACATCATTTTCTTTACGTAGTTTATTTATTTCATTTAATAGTGGTTTATAGAGATTTTCATTACATGTATAGGAAGCATAATTCTCTTTAGGCAAATTTGACTTTGTTTTTTCTTCAGCAGAAACTTGTATGGAGTTATTTTTTAAATCTGGGTGAGTGGTCTGATAGTTATAAAAATTATGGTTTGTAGGACTAGTCGTTATAAAAATATTGGCGGTTGGGGACGAGGTTAGTACAAATAAAAGAAGTCCTTTGAGAAGGGTGTTTGTGAGTTTATGAAAGATCATACTTTTTTGTTTTTGTTTGTACTATGTAGTATATCTGGGATATTTGATGTGGTCAAACTTCACCAACAAATAAGGATTTATACAGCTATTTACAATTTACCCTTTACAAAAACATAATTTTATGATTATATAATTAAAACAAGTTTATACATAGAAATTGTTTGTCCTATTAAATTGAATACAATTGAGGATTTTCAGGTTTTGTGTATGGTGCCTTGAAATTAAACTGGCACGCTACCGCACCTAATCTAAAATTAGATACATGCTTTAGCCAAAGTCAGTTTTCGTTGAAACGATAGTAGCCTTTTACAGGCTCAATTCAAACTCAACACAAAATATAGATTATTTTCTATGTATAATGATGATTCAATTAAATCCCGAGGTGGGCGCACTTCAGGTCGTAACAGTACAACACGTAATAATAGTAATACTAGCACAGCAGCTACTAACAGCAAAAGTTTTGATAGTTTTTTTGATAAAAACAAATTTGAAGGAGTTATGAAAGCTGATAGAGAAGGAAATGATCGAGGTTCTGATCGTAGTTATTCTTCAGATAGACCAGCTCGTTCTTTTGGTGGTGACCGTGGAGGTCGAAGTGATGACAGACGTTCTTCTGGTGGATATAGTTCAGGCGGAGATCGCGGAGGCTATGGAAGTCGTGATGGTGGTGGATACCGAGGTGGAGACCGTGGAGGTCGAAGCGATGACCGTGGAGGTTATGACAGAGGCGGAAGCCGAGGCGGTTTTGGCGGCGGTTCTCGCGGAGGATACAGTGGTGGAGGCCGCGGTGGTCGTGGAGGATCAGGTCGAAAAGCCTACATTCCGAGAGAAGAAACATACCAAATGTATATTAAACCAGCTAAAATGGTAGCTCCAGAAGCAGAGTATCAGCCTAGCCAAACATTTGAAGAAATGGCTATCCATAGTCATATTAAAACAGCTTTGAAGAAAAAAGGATATGTAACACCATCTCCAATCCAAGATAAAGCAATTGGTCATCTTCTTGAAGGAAAAGATGTACTGGGTATTGCAAATACTGGAACTGGTAAAACAGCCGCTTTCTTGATTCCTTTGGTACACAAAGTACTTGAGGATCCAAACCAGAAGGTGCTTATCATGGCTCCAACTCGTGAGTTAGCTCAGCAAATCGATGGTGAACTTAAAGATCTAATTATTGGCACAAAGCTTTTTTCTACTTTAGTAGTAGGTGGTATGCCTATAGGTCGACAGATTCATCAACTTGGTAGATCAAACCATTTTGTAATCGGAACTCCAGGACGTGTCAAAGATATTTCTGATAGAGGAGTTATCAAATTTACAGAGTACAAAACTATCGTACTTGATGAGATGGATATGATGCTCGATATGGGATTTGTAGACGAGATCAAAGACGTATTAGCTCAAATGCCTGCGGATAAACATTCTCTTTTCTTCTCTGCAACTATGGAGAAGCGTATTGAAAATCTTGCCAAAGACTTGCTTGTCGATCCAGTACATGTTTCTGTTGTCACAGGCAAAACGACTGATAATGTAGAGCAGGATATTGTCAAAGTACCACGTGGAGCTGACAAGATGGAGATTTTATTAGAGCTTATCGCTAAAGATGGTTTTGATAAAGTATTGATCTTTGATCGAACCAAGGCTGGTGTAGACCGCCTAGATCAAGAGCTTTACCGAGCTGGTTACAAAACAGCGTCTATTCATGGCGATAAGAGACAACAATCTAGACAGCGTTCACTGGACATGTTCAAGCAAAACAGAGTCAAGTTTTTGATCGCTACCAATGTAGCTGCTCGCGGACTAGATATTCCAAATGTAAGCCATGTCATCAATTTTGATACACCAGAAAACTATGACGACTACGTACACCGTATTGGTCGAACAGGTAGAAATGGTCAAAAAGGATACTCATTTACTTTTGTAAACTAAATCTTTCAAAAAAATTATATTTTCTCATCCGCAAGGGTGAGTTTTTTTAGCAAGTTTTAATTTATAAAGTAATATTGCTGTCACAAATATAAATTGACAATAAAAAAAATAAGAATTTAGTTTTGGACGAGTAAAAAATTGTTATGTTTTCTAAATTTGCTCCTAAACCAACTATGCTCATTATTATTACTGTTGTATTACTATTTATTAGTATTTTTTCTTTTCACAAATTTGACACTGAGGCTCAAGCGATCCCTCAAAATAATCTAACAGAAATCGAGCTTGTTCCGCAAGACAACTACACAACAGAAGATGCAAAAAATACACTCAATGGAATCAATATAAATAATTTGACACTAAAAAGCGAGTATCAAGTTGGAGATCAAATTTATTCAGATTTTTTAGTCAAACAAAATAATGATAGCCTAGACAATATTGAAAACGAATATCGTGACAAGCGAGCAGGTTTCATCTATAAGCTACAAACTGCACCAGTTGATGATAAAAGCCAAAAGCGAATTACTGAAGAAGAAGGTCAAGAAGCGCTCACAAGAAATAGCGATAATAATAAAATTGTAATTAAAAATATCAAGGCTATCGTTAGTGATAGTGAAAAACAAAAACTTGATGAGAAAGTCAAAAAAGACCCTAAAATAAGAGATAAAAAAGAAAACAAACCCAAATTAAAAACCGAGAGTGCAATCGCTAAATTTGGTAGTGACGTCAAAAATAATATCGAAAAAACCTTATCGCCGATTCAGGCTGACGCTCAGGCAACAACCTACCAGGCTCCAAACTGGGTTCCAAACTCATCTACGACATATTTTTACGATGCTGATGATTTGGGGATGTACCCAATAAATAATTGGCAAGATGCGGGAAATACTACTACTGAACAACCTTCAGTAGCTTTCGGAAATGGAAGAATGTTCATTCTTGCTAGAACAAACTTAAATGGGCTAATAGTAGCAAACTATGATAGCAATGGTAATGATTTTAAAGGTTGGATTGACATTGGTGCTGGAAAAACAACTTTATCAAGTCCTTCTATAGAATGGTATTATGGAAGACTTTATGTTATCATGAGAGATGCAAATAATAATATTTTTTGGAAAAACTCTTTAAATAGTGGATTGACTTGGTCAGGCTGGAATCAAATACCTGCACAGTTATCTGATATCGAAATGAAACGCCACAATAATCGTCTTTATTTACTAGTTAGGGGAACAAATAATAGACTATATACTAGCTATCAAGATGGTGGTTCAGATATTTGGTCCACATGGACGCTGGTTGGAAACCAAACAACCACTAGTAAACCTGTGCTAGCTTCATATTTTGGAAGGTTGTACGGTGGATTCAAAGGTGCAGATGGTAAAGGCTATGTGAATATTGCCGCAGATAATTGGACTGATAACAATAACAAAATAGTTAGAAACGGTGTTAATGACAGTTTTGGAATGGCTGGATACAATGGAAGGTTATGTTTTATATTTAAGGATATAGATTTCTCAACCCAATATTGCAATGGAGATCCAAATTTAACAAACGAGAAATATGCTATTAATACATATTCACCTTCAAATTTTGCACCTACTCTTGGTGCTGACTTTCATCTTGTTCAAATAACAGTTGCAAATCTTGGAAATGGTACAAATAATATATTATTTAGAAAATTGACTTCTTACTCCAACGTTAGAGGTTATATAAGTGATATGAAGTGGAATAATGCAAATGTATTTAATTCAAACCAAGGGTATGAACAAGATGTATTTCTATCTAATGCAGTAGGTAATAATTACTCTACTTACTTATCTAAAGCAAATTCACCTTTTCCCGATTGTTTCCCTGCGACTACTTGGACAACATCAAGTTTGCCAGGTGCTTATTTAGATACTCGATTTTTTGAGACTGGAAAAACAATGTGTGATAGTGCTGATTCAGGAGCAAATGGAGAGGTGTCTTATACTTTAGGTTCTGGAAATCCAGAGCAAATAAAACCAAACTTAGTCTATGTAAATAATTTTGAGACAGAAAAGGAACAAGAGATAAGCCTGTGTTTAAAGTCACTGCAAATCTAGGATCAAAAAATATTCCTCCAAATTGTTTATTTGGTTTGGCTGCTCCAGTATGGTGTATATTTTCAGCAGGTAATTGTATTATGGTTCCATTTGATGCCAATATCACTAATACCAATACATACCCATACTTTGTGAAATCAAACAATCCGAATATATGTTATTCTTCTTAAATTCTTAGCTTAAGTTCTATGATAAAAAAAACTATAATAGTGATTTTTCTATTAACTCTATTATTATTTTATAATAATATGCTAGCAACTATTATCTCTGAAAGGTCAATAGCGACGTTTTATAATCAAAAACCCGATGAAATGGATGAAATACGTTACAAGTATTTAATCGAAGAAAGAAGCCGTAGTACTGATGAAAATTATCGTGACAAGCTAGGTACTATCATTCACAGTTTTTATATAAAAGATATACCAGTAGGAGAGGATGCAGACATCCCTACTTGCACCACAAATGATGTTAAAAAACAGTATACTAGATTTTATAGAATAAATTTTACTAAAATTTGGTTTTTTGGTATTCCATATGAAAATAAAACTGTTCTTTGCAAGGTATAAAAGGTATGAAAAGTTACAATAAATATTTTTTCTTATTTACTGAGTATGTTTAACGCAATTGTATTCATTCTGGTAAGTTTATTGAGTATTTTATGTCT
>JACMQI010000038.1 GCA_014377045.1 candidate division SR1 bacterium | reverse complement strand
GGTATTTAGATTATCTTGATTATCTTGCTTGATTTTAATAACCTCTGCCTTAGTATCCAATGCTTTTGGAGTAATAGCTTCTGAAGATTGTGCATACCCACTAATAGGAAGCAACATTAACGCGCAAAATATAATTAAGCTTAATAATTTGTAGATATTAAATATTTTAAACATTGTAACATAATTATATCACAAAAATGAAAATAGGTAAAATGAAAATAATTGACTACTTGTATAATTTGTACAAACTTAAAATTTAAAGTACAATTTGTACAAACTTAAAATTTAAAGTATAATAAAAGATAATAGAAATATAAAATATGCCAAATAAACAATTACCTGCTATCGGCGACTCTAATTGGGGAGTCCCACTTAACAGCTATATAACTCAAACAACTGATAATACAAATGGTGGGGGGTTTAACTCTTTTACAAATTTTGTAGATAGGCCTACTAATCTCACAGTAGATGATAAAGGAAAAACATATCTTAATAATCGAACAAACAATTTTCATGAATGGACAGGCACAACTTGGAATGTTAGACATACCGGTGGCTTTGTAAATGTCATGGATTATGGAGCAATTACTTCAACTAATGATACTGCAGTAGTTCAAGCAGCTATTGATTATGTGCAAGGTTCGAATATAGATAAATTATATTTACCTGGCGGAGCATATTCATTTGAAGTTAATATTTCTGGAGACAAGTGCATTACAGTTTTTGGTGCCTCAAGAGGAGGTCCTAGCGGCGGCGCTAATACTCAAGTTAAAGCCATTAATCCAGGAGGCTATGCTTTTTCTACTCACTCTACGTCAGTTCAACATATTGAAGATATGGCCATTGTAGGATACGGAGATTTTGGTGGTGGTAATCCAAAAATATCAAACGGTATTAGGTGTTTCCCTATTCCTGGAGTTCCTCAACAATCTAACTTTAATCCAATAATGATTAAAAATGTTAATTTTACTGCTTGCGATATTGGACTTCGCAAAGATGCTTGTCTTTTTGGAAAGTTTGAAAATATAAATTTTTTTGGCTGTAATATTGGAGTTTTTAATAAAGGCGGTGGTACATTATATGCAAGTCTTTATTCGGGATTTGATCAATGGAATCACTGTTATTGGGCTGGTTGCGAAAAAGTATGCGTCTACTATGATAATAGAAATAACTATGACGAAAATCAGACTAAATTTGAAAACTGCTGGTTTGAAGGTAATCCTGGTATAGTTTGTCTTGCATTAGGTACTGGAATAGGATTATCGTCGCTAAAATTTTCGCATTGTTGGTTCGAGGCTAATAGTCAGAACCGAGGTCAAAATATTACTATCGATGGAGTGACATATGTTATACAAGGTTTTGTATTTAAATTTGCTAGGGGAGTAATTGAACATGGAGGTTTACCAAATGGGGTTAGCCTCAGTGATAGATCGTATTTAAGATTAAATTACGTTGCTACTGGAAACGAAGGAGGGATTCACCTAGATGAAATTCAATATGACGAAAGTAGCTATCTTGATTTAGGTATGGTAGGTGATTCATCCATAGGTGGTTACGGTGCAGGTACAAGTGTAATGGCAGAATACGCTATGTTATCATATCCAAGTGGAGCAACTAACGCTGGTTTAAATGTATATAAAACTAAAAATAATCGACCAACCCATACAAGGCAATATTTTAACCAAGTAGGATCACGTTTTGGTGTCGACGGTGGTACGTTAGCTCAAATTATTTCAGGAGATGGGATTTACGGAAATAAATGCTATAAAGTAGACTTTCCTATTAATAATAGTAATGCACTTTTTAATATCGAAAATGATAATACTGGTGATCTTCAATATTTTGTCTTGACTTTTGCTGTAAAGTCTCCACAATCGAATGGAAATTTATATTTTTATAAAAATAACGTAGGCGGAGGAGGAAATATAGTTATTAAAGATAATAAATGGCACACATACTGTGGTATTTTTAAAGATACAGCTTACGGATTGGCTTTCAAAAATTCACAAAACATAGCTAATACAGTTTTATTTTCAAAAGTACAATGGGTAACTTTTGCAACTTACCAAGAAGCAGCAGATTATCTCAAATCAGACTTTTATGCATTACCACCCAGTGATCCTATTTCTTGGCATGATTCAGCTATTCCTACCACTGGCACGTATGTTAAAGGTGATGTGATATATAATACTTCACCTACTCCTGGAGGTTATATGGGCTGGACTTGTATTATCGCCGGTACACCTGGAACTTGGAAAGGCTTTGGGCTTATTGAGGCTTAAGATTTTACAATATATAAAACTAATGATAGACTAAGTATAAACAAAAATAAATATATGAAACAACTACCTACAATTGGAGATTCCAACTGGGGAATCCCGCTCAACAGCTACATTACACAAACTACGGATAATGCAAATGGTGGAACTTTCAATTCCTTTACAAACTTTGCAGACCGTCCTACCAACCTTACAGCTGATGACAAAGGTAAAACTTACCTTAATAATCGTACAGGTAATTTTCATACTTGGATAGGAACTGCTTGGGTGGTTAAACATACTGGAGGTTTTATAAACGTTCAAGATATTGGTAAAGCTGGATATAATGACAACGCAGATGATAGTGCTGTAGTGCAAGCAGCAATTAATACAGCTCAAATTGATGACGTACATCGAAAACTCTTTTTCCCAAACGGCCTTTATTTTTTTGAAGTAGAAGTCAAGGGGCAGCCAGGTATAGTAATAACTGGAGAATCTACAGGCTCAACCCAAATGGCGGCAATTAATCCAGATGGCTATGTTTTTACTTTTCACGCCAATGGACAGCATTACCTAGAAAACTTATCTATAAATGGAAGGAAATCTTATGACCCTAATTTAGCTTTCAATACTAATGGTGTAAAGTGTATTCCAAAGTCTGACTCACCGCAAAATGCAGGATATAATCCAGTCAATATGTCTCGAGTTACAATTAGAGGTTGCGGAGTAGCTTTGTACAAAGAAGCAACTCTTTTTGGTAGATTTGATAATTGTACATTTGGTGGAGATATTGGTATTTTTAGTAAAGGCTCAACCCAACCAGCAGCTAATAATAACTATTCTGGATTCGATTATTTTACTCATTGTTTTTTTAATGGCAATAAAGTTGCAGTTTATTATAACAACGTTAATCATACTGATGAAAATCAAACAAAATTTGAAAACTGTTGGTGGGAGGGTACTAAAGGCATTAGCGTTTTAGCAATATGTACTGGAGTTACTCTTGCATCGCTCAAATTTGCCCACTGCTGGTTCGAATCTAATGCCCAAAATTATGGTCAAACAGTTAATATTGATGGTAAAGACTATATAATTCGTGAATTTATTTTTGATAATAGTAAAGGAGTAATCGAACACGGTAATCTTCCTCATGGTATAGTCTTAAAAAATCGATCGTATCTAAAGCTTGATTATGTTCAAGGCAGTGAAGCTGGAAATGTATTTGATAAAATAGAGTACGATGCATCAAGTTATTTGGACTGCTATAATATTTCAGAAGTTCCATCTGGTGGTTATGGAGGTGTAATAAACTTTATGACGGATTTTGCAATGCGTGGTAATCTTAATGGGAATGGAGGTGAAAATAATGCTACCAATCTTTGGAAAACCAAAAATAATCGCTCTATTATTACTCGTAAATACAAAAATGTGGCTCCATGGGGTAGTTGTGCTAGTATTTTAGGTGTTGATAATGGTCCATTTACATCGCGTAATTGTGTCCCAAGTATTATATCTGATGATGGTTTGTATAACAATAAATGTTTAGAAGTAATTTTTCCTTCTGTAAACGCAACATACTGTCCCATACTGCAAAATGTAGATTATAGTAAAAGATATATCGTCATTAGCTTATCCATAAAAGTACCTAACGCAACAAGAGCTAATCCAGTTAGATTACTAATTGGTAGTGGAAACGGTGTTGCTTTGATAGATGATAATTGGCATTCTTATGTGGGAGTATATGGTGATTCTCTTGGTGAAGGTGCTTTATCAATTAAATCATATAACCCCAGTTCAACTACAATACTTTTTTCTAAAGTACAAATAGTACAATTTGATTATTACCAAGATGCGACAGACTATGCAAAATCAGACTTTTATGCTTTACCTAATGTTGATCCTATTTCTTGGCATGACTCAGCTTTTCCAACAACTGGAACTTATGTCAAGGGAGATGTGATTTATAATACTTCACCTACTCCTGGAGGTTATATGGGCTGGACTTGCATAACTGCTGGAACACCTGGGACATGGAAAGGCTTTGGATTAATAGAAGCTTAAAAAATTTAAATTACATTTACAATTTTAACTTGCTTATTATCAAAATATGAGATACAATTAAACTACACACAAAAACAAAAATTTATTTATATGATCCCACATTTTAGTCTCCCTGAACTTTTCATTATTGGTTCTTTAGCGCTTATATTTTTTGGTACAAATAAGCTCCCTGAAGCAGCAAGAAGTATCGGTAAAGCAGTAAAAGGTTTTAAAGAAGAGTTAAAAGACACAACAGAAAGTCTTAACAACTCCAAACCAGTTGTTGATACAGAAGTAGTAGAAAAAACTTCCAAATAAAATAAATCGCTACTAGTAAATGTCTGAAGTAAAAACTGATATTACATTTTTAGATCATTTAAATGAGCTTAAATTTGTAATTATAAAAATAGCGATAAGTTGGATTGGATTTACAGGAATTGCATTTATATTCAGAAATCAGCTAGTTGACTTAATTACTAAACCAGCAAGAGACATGAATCTTACCTTGCATTTTCTATCGCCAACAGATTCTTTTTTCTTTGTAATCAATATCTGCAGTTTAGCAGGATTGCTTGTTTCGCTACCTTTTTTAAGTGTATTTATATGGCACTATATTAGTCCAGCTTTAATACATAAAGAAAAAGCTTTTATAGCGTCGTATATTTTTGCGATTTTTTTACTTAGTTTTATTGCTATTTTATTTGGATTTTACTTTCTAATTCCCTCAACCCTCCATTTTTTACTTAATTTTACACCAACTAATACTCAATTAATTTTAACTGCTAGTGAATATACTAGTTTTCTAACAAGTCTGCTTGGAATTATGATTTTAGTATTTCAAACTCCCGTTTTAGTTTATGGGCTAATTCGATCTGATTTGTTGCCATCATCATTTTTTATTTCCAAAAGAAAAGAAATCTATTTTGTAATACTGATCTTTATGGCAGCATTTGGTTCACCAGATGTTTTTACTTGGGCAGTAAGCTGTGTTCCAGTGCTTTTACTATACGAGCTAGCAATCCTATTAGCTTCGAGAAACAAAACAATTATAAAACAAAATAACTAAACAAATTACTATTATGACCCTAAACAAAACTAAACAAATTACTAAACGACAATTTATAAAATCTTTAGGTATCATCGGACTATTTTTTTCCTTTGGTGGATTTTTCTCTTTATTTAATAAATCACCTAAATCTTCGTCGACTACAAAATCAGGTTTTGGAAATAATGGGTATGGAGCCTAATTTTGTTAATCAAAAATGAAAACTAATTATTATGTCTTGGAAATACAGTCACATCAATAAAAAAATATTCATATATATATCTTTAATAATGATTTTTATTTCTGGGTATGTAATTGTTGGTCAATTAACTCAGTCAAGAAATACATCAAAAGCAGCCGAAGCAAACACAACTACATACGGATGTTATGGATACGGTATTAATACTACATTTGGGTCATGCAATTTAGCTACAAACAGCGCATTCCCTCTTATTGCTGCAGATATTCCAAATCTTGTTTCACAGTACACTATAAATGGTATCACTTGTACACCAAATCCCGCAGAAGTTAACACAACTGTTAGTTGCACCGGAACTCTTAATAGTACAAGAGTTGCACCACAAGGTATATTAGCTATAGGAATAGAAGGTTTACCACTAGCTAATTGTACATTCTCTTTAAGTACATTTACCTGTCCTAATATTGCAGTAGGTAACACAGCAGGAAGTTTCAAAATATTCGGTAAAATTGGTAATTCGACTCCTGTAGATACCAATGTAACGATAAGCGTTATTAATCACTTAGTAAATTATAATGATCTAATTTCACAAAACTTAGGAGCTATTACAAGCCCGTTTAATGAGATAAGTTGTAATATAGTATATGTAAATCAACCTACAACTTGTATACTTACTATTAGATCAGGATATATTATACCAGCAGATATGAAATTTGGTTTAGGTACCGCACCAGCGGGGCAGTGTATTACTTCTGGAAATATACTCACATGTGCTGGAGTACCTACATCATCTCAAGCTGGACTTCAGCCACTACGAGTTCAGATTGGAATAGGACAGGTATATGATTCAGGTAAATCATTTAATGTGCTGGCTTTACCTCCAGTTGTAACACCACCAGTAAATCCATTGACATTATTAAAGTCGAGTATTAATTGTATACCAAATCCTGTAGAAGTAAACAAGTTTATAAACTGTACTGGAATGTTTGCCTCAAGTACTTTGGAATTAAACGTTGAAGGCAATAGTATAGTGAAATGTACTGTATCAGACTCTAATACGTTTAATTGTACTAACATTCCTGTTGGTAACAGGGTAGGTGGATTTAAGTTATTTGGTACGATTGCTGGAGGTTCTAAAGAAGACCTTGGTTTAGTTATTAATGTCAAAGCCGCACCCTCAGTCATAAGTACGGCAACTCAGCCAGCGACTAATACAAATCCATCTTCAAATGCTACAGCATCCTTACCACGTACAGGAGGAAAAGAGCTTGCAGGTCTCTTGCTTATGGCATTAGTTATTGGTATAGTAGCTTATTTATTTATAAAAAACAAAAACAAAAAACTATAACAACTAAAAGTTATCAAAATTGACATTCTTTATTTTTTAATAATAGGGGGATGTTTAATTTTTGGAAAAAAGCTTTCAAGTAAGGACATAATATATTATACGAAGTCAAGTGACTTACTAACGTTTAAAAAAAATATTTAATCTAAAAAATCCACTTTTACTTTAAAGCACAAAGCAAATTTATTTATTCTACAAAAATTATTATGTTTATATTATACGAAGTCAAAAATATTTTTAAATTTTGAAAAAACATATAAAAATAAGATTGACCAAAAATAATATACTTATTAGATTCATATTAATGTCAGTTTGGGAAAATATCAAATCACGAATTGCTGTAGAAGATGTTATAAGCGAATATATACAAATCAAACCTGCAGGAGTAAACTTTCGATGTGTATGTCCATTTCACCAGGAAAAAAATCCGTCACTTATAATTAGTCCAGTCAAAGGAATTTGGCATTGTTTCGGCTGTGGTGCTGGAGGTGATGTTTTCAAATTTGTGATGGACTATGAGAATATTTCTAAGCAAGAAACTCTTGTTAAGCTTGCTAAAAAAGCAGGTGTTCAGCTAGAAGAGCTCAAACCAAAAACTCTTGAAGAAGAAATCATCAGTAAATCTAAAATTAGCAAATTTGAAAAAGGTCAAAAACTTCTAGACTGGTCAGCTAAAATTTATCATACTATTTTACTCAAGATTCTTCAAGATCGTGCCCATCCAATTACTAAATACTGTCTTGAACGCGGACTAACCCAGTCTATCATAGAAAAGTTTTGCCTTGGATACGCTCCAAAAGGTGGGCTAATGATGAATTTTGTAAGTAAAGGTCAGTTAGAAGAAGAATTATTAACTGATATAGGACTTCTTAAAATAACGGAAAACAAAGAATATCGAGATAAATATTCTGACCGCTTAATGATACCAGTAATAAATGAAAAACAAAATGTTGTTGGATTTACTGGCCGCATTTTACCATATGATAAAACTGATAGACCTAAATATTTAAACTCACCCCAAACTGATTGGTTTAGTAAAAGTTCACTTTGGTTTGGTATGAATATGGCTAAAAAGTTTATTATTCAAGGAAAAAAAGCGCTTATAGTTGAGGGGAATATGGACGTAATAGCAGCGGTGAAGGGTGGCTTTGACTACACTATAGCGTCTCAAGGGACCTCATTTACTGAATCTCAGCTGAATAGCTTATTCAAACTTACAAAAATTATAGAAATGGCGTTCGATAATGATAAAGCTGGTAAAATAGCGGGAAATAAACTTTTTTCAGAAGCAAGTAAAATCGGGTTTACGGTTTACAAAGCTGTTATACCAGAAAAATACAAGGACCTCGATGAATATATCCAAGCTGAAAAAATTTCTACAAAGAATTTAGAAATTATTCCATATATGGACTATATTTTAAAAGAGTATTACACACGGTTAAATTCAGCCCATACAGATGAGCAAAAAAAGACTATTTTGGAAGTCGTTGACTTTATGTTGTATTTTGATTCTATTTCCACTGATCAGTATATGACAAAACTTAATGAATTAACTGGTGTTAGTAAAAATGTACTTGAAAAAACTTTAGAAAATAATCGCAAATCTGTGACACATCCAAGTCAAACAATAAATTTGGAAGATAAGAACTCGCAAAATTATTTAAAAACTAAGCAAAATAAAGTAGCTTCGATCTATATCGCTTTTCAGAATTTACTTTTATCTTACAATAATAATCCAATATTAGATAATTTATTTATTCTCCTCAAAGAATTTCTGCCACAGCTTACTGAATACGAGACCCTTACTGCATATAAATTAGATAAACATGATGAATTGGATCTTATAATTTCTATTGGTGATGTAACTAATATGCCATCAGAACAAAAGAAAACTTTATGGTTAACTATCAAAGCTTTTTTAGATCAGAATATAAATAGTATCCTTATGAATGAAAATTTATATAGTATCTATTTTGAGCTGAAAGGCATGGATAATATAGAATAAAAACAATCCTTTACTAAGTTTAATCAGTAATGGCTTAGTATTAAGAAAATTACAAATAGATTTCATTTGTATAGTAAATTTTGTCAACAGGTTTAATTTGACGAACACTATAATTTTATTTACCTTATTGATTAGTATGATACAACTAATCGAAAGTCAATCTCATCATACTAAAATCATTTTTCTTAAAAACGAAAATGTCAAAAATCACGAACATGTAAAATTGCTTGAAAAAATTGATTTCAAGGGAAAGTTTGGTCAAACTATGTATTTTCCAAATATTGACACATTATTTGTTGGTATTGAGTATAAACTAGAAGTCAAAAGCTCTGATATAAATGCTAAACCAAACTACTACACTTTAGGTGCTAAAATCGTAGCCGAATTCGAAAATACTAAGATTAACTCACTTGAAATCTCAGCAATACCAATAGAGTATCAGATTTCTAAAATTATACAACAGATTATTTTAGGTATTTCACAAAGATCATGGCAGTTTGATAAGTATTTGAGCAAAAAATCTTCTTTGAAGAAATATTATGATATCTCATTTGGTGAAGGATTAGGAGACATTATGACAATAGCAGATTCAAAAGAACTTTTTGCTTTGGATAAAGGAATTACTTTAAATAGAATGCTAGTTGAAGAAACTCCAGAAGCACTAAATCCAAATAGTATTCAAAAAATCCTCAAAAGTGAATTTCAACACTACTCAAATGCTACTCATGAAATTTTAAATTTTGATCAACTAGAAGCTATAGGAATGGAAGGTATTACAGCAGTCGGAAGAGGAAGTAGATTCAAACCTATTTTATCACACATAACTCTCAAACCAAAAAACCAAATGTCGACTTCAAAAGTTTGTCTCATAGGGAAGGGACTAACATACGATAGCGGAGGTATGGATATAAAAACTGAAGGGCATATGAGAACCATGAAAATGGATATGGGTGGTAGTGCTTTGATGGCTGGTGTTATGAAAACATTGGCAGAGCTTGGAGGCCTCGAGCACACAGAAGTTCACTGGATAAGTGCGTATGCTGAAAATATGGTAAGCGATAACAGTTATAAATCAGATGATATACTTACTACATATTCAGGACAAACGGTTGAAATTTGGAATACTGATGCTGAGGGCAGATTGACACTTGCTGATGCTTTGAGTTATGCAACAACCTTTAATCCAAAATACATTGTAGATGCAGCCACTTTGACTGGAGCATGTATAAGAGCAATATCTGAATATTATACAGGAGTTATGGGTAATGACAAAGACCTTATTGATGATATAAGTAGAGCATTTGTAGAGCAGGGTGAATTAGCTGTGCACACACCACTTCCAGAAATACTACGACCAAGCGTCAAAGGGGAGATAAGCGATCTCATAAACACGTCACTTCCCGGTACAAATGCAGGTCATCTCACAGCAGGATTGTTTCTTAGTCATTTTGTAGATCAAAATAATTTTAGAGGTGATAAATACGGTAAAATAGAGAATAAGGCCTATCCTTGGGTACATTTAGATATAGCGGGAAGTTCATATAATAGCAAAAAAAATGATTTACAAACTGATGGAGCTACGGGACATGGGGTCAAAAGTTTAGTAAGCTGGTTGAAAGGATTGGATTTACAAAATTAAACTATGAAAGGGACGCTATATCATAAAACTACCTCAACAGTTCTCTTATTGACCATTATTATAACTTCTTTAATTATAAATTTATGTTAACATCTAATGAATATCTTACCCTCGTAGATGAAGTAAATAGACTTCGCAATCAGGTTCATCTTTTTGATACTGAAGAAATATCTGAACAAGCCCTCGATGACCTCAAGCATAAGATTAGTCTATATGAAACTACAAATCCGGATCAAATCAGTAAAAATAGTCCGAATTATATTATAGCTGGCGGAGTTGCAGAAAAGTTTGTTAAGTCTCGTCATACCAGGCGAATGTTATCACTCAATGATATTTTTAATAAAAAAGAACTAGAAGAGTGGCAACAGAGATGGATCGATTATGGAGTACGAAATAATGTATTTCAATTTCAAGAAAACTTAGAAATTAGTTCAGAAAATATAAATAGTTTACAAATTAATGATAACGAAATTCAAATTCACTATATTTGTGAACCTAAAATTGACGGACTTGCTATAAGTTTAGAATATGAAAATGGTGTCCTTACTACAGCAACTACTCGAGGAGATGGCTGGACTGGTGAATTGGTTACAGAAAATATAAACCAAATTAGAGCGATTCCTAAAAATATTGATTTTAAAAGTAAAATGGAAGTACGTGGTGAAGTATTTTTCACTAAAAAAGATTTTGAAAACCTAAATAAAGCTATTTTAGCTGGAGAAAAAGTAGGTAAAATGAGTCAAATTGGGGTTGATGGTATATTTTCTAATCCTCGCAATGCTGCAAGTGGGACTATTAGACAGTTAGATTCTAAAATAGTAGGCGAAAGAAACCTGAGTTTTATAGCTTACGGATGTTGGATTTATGAAGAATAAAATTACCTATTTATGTCATTAGTATCAATCAAATCAGGAAAGAGTGAGCTTACCGTAGAGCTAAATAGTGGTCAAGTTGTCCAGTGGAGTCATGATGGTGTAGGGGTGTTTTATCAAGGATCAAATATTCGTCGGTCTGGTATACCAATACTATTTCCTTTTGCAAACTCTTTAAAAGATAATATTTTCAACATTTCTGGAAAAAAAATTAGACAGCATGGATTTGGACGTGATTTTCCGTGGCAGATTGGAAAACAAACTGAGTCGAGTATAGAGCTAATTTTAATCACACAAGATATCTCTCTTGAGATGCAGAAAATTTATCCTTTTCATTTTAAGGTTAAAATAAAGCTAGAGCTCCTCGATAATAGACTAACTTATACTCTACAAATAAGTAATCATGGCGAAAATCCAATGCCAATAGCACCAGGTATTCATCCTTATTTTCCTATAAAGCATACTCAAAAGTCTAAAATGACTGTTAATAATCTTAGAGGTTACGATTCTAATAAAATAAATTGGAACGAAAAAAATGATGGAATTTTTTATAATTTTGATAAATTCGTTAAGGTATGCTTTCCAGATTCAAGAAGTTTACAATTGGAACAAGGAGATCAAAAAGATTTTAATTATCTCGTCTTTTGGTCACAACTTCAAGATAACGTAGATCATGATTTTATTTGTATTGAGCCATTCACTAGAAAGACAAACGCTATCAATGATGATCCAATTTTATTAAAACCTATGGAAACTTGGTCAAATAGTATAGCTTTTATACTAAGTTAGTATTATTTATATTTATCTGTTTTAAAACAGATGCCGAGGGTTTAGTCTAATCTGTACTCCATAAATACTTCCTAGCTGCATAATTTCTTCACGTAGTTTACCAATATCTTTATACTGGCGTGGAAAACGAACCAATACGTGATAGCTAAACATACCTTTACGTTTCAAAAATCTAGCTTGATATGGCGAGCTAATTGTAAGATCTGGTAATTGTTGCTTTATTTTTATAAGTTCTGATCGTACGTGATTGATAATTTCAAACGATTTATCTTTATTTTTTTGTTGAGTGGTTAAGAGTAAAGTGTTCACAAAAGGGGGAAAGTTAAACATTTCTCTACTTTTAGCCTCTGTGGTAAGGAAATTTATAAACCATTGTTTTTTATCTAAATGTTCAGGATGGTTTTTATCTAAACGTGCTAAACCAATAAAAAGTTCAAGATCAGGTGAATTTGTATCAAAGATAATTTCCGTTTGTTCTGATATAGAAAGCATTAATTCTAGTAATTGCTTATGGATTTCCTCTTGCACTAAGTAGTCTGGACTTGCAAGTAGATTTTGAGCCTCTACAAAAACTATATGTGTGAAATTAGAGTAGGGGATAGAAGGATCGAATATCCGCGTAGTTACAGCGTTTGTGGTTATAGCCATTTCTTTACTTCTTTTTTTGTCATCATACCTATATACAGGATTTCCAGACTCTTTTACGACTATTTCTACAAGTTCATCTACACCTCCAAAATAGCTCGATATTTCTGTACTAGCACATTTTGGACACTTTAGTGGATAGTTATAATATGTCTGACATTGATGACATACAAGCTCTAGATTTTTCTCCCATTTACGATATGTAACTAAGTTGGCGTCACAATGTTCACATTGAAATCCATGGCCACAGTTAGTACACTTGGTTAGAGTATACAAGCCACGTTTGGGAAATATAAATAGAGTTTTTTGGTTCATTTATATTAAATTTATAAGATAAATCGAGACTTGACAAGAGACATTTTCTATGATAATTTTTAAGAGTTAATTTACTATATCTAGAGACAAATTGCATGGAAACTTCACTGAAAATAGTTGCTTGCCATATTACTGTAGGCCACCACTTAAGATTAATTGGGTGTTTAGCATCAAATTACAAACAAGTTGTTTATAAGAATACTTTAGATATGCGATCATCATCATTTGTAGTAAATGATGAGTATGAATTAATAATCACAAAATTTGGTGAAGAGATTTGTAAGATTCCGTTTCAAAGAGATTGGCTAATATTTATCACTGATAATACTCCAGCAGCGACCTACATGATCCCTGTTGAAAAAGGACAAATGTCTATATATTCTATAATTACAGATACTGTAAATCCAAATAATCCTGAAAGTGGAATCATAAAATTAGTACAATATAGTATACCTAAACTTAAACTTAAGGGTGACTATAGACAAAATTATATTAATTCAAATATTTTTGACAAATTTTAATTATCAAAATTAACACTTGCGACTTCGATAGTTAAAACCTCGGAGTCATTTTCTTACAGAAAAATATGAAGCAACTTAGTACTTTCAATATTTTAGATGATATTAAATTTTATCTTACTGAAAGTATATTTTCAAGTAATTCTAAGTAAAGTTTTATTTTAGATATTGGGGTTTTAAATTTGTGCATAAAAATAAAATTATCATATATTTTGTGTTTATAATTAACTTCGTTAATGTTTGCAGAAAAATCTAGATGCTGCTTCTAGCATAATTGGATAAAATAAACCACTTAGGTTTTGAGTAACTTTCTAAAAGTTTAGCAAAATTATCCTCGAAACTATCGTTCATAAGTAAAATTGGCATATATCTCCATTAGACTCTTGGTCTAAATTTATTATAATCTAATTTTATCATTATCTTTAGCAATTTTAAAAGCTATAAACCCAGCGCTTGTGATATTTAAACTTACTAATATTTTACTAGCATGACTAGGCAGTTCTTGTAACTTAATTGTAATTTATTTATCAATCGTTAACATTGAAATTACATTTAATTTCAATGTCATGATATATGTGATTCCCCGCAAGGTTTGTATTATTAAATAAGTAAGTAAATATTGTTTCAAAAAAACACCCTAAATTTGGGTGTTGCATGTAATAAATATACTTGATTTTATTATAGGCAATCACACGGTACTGCTTCTAATATTTCTTGAATTGGTGTATTTGTATGGCATTTTACAGATTGATTGATAGTTTCAAAGTGCCAATTATCACCAACTCGAGTATACATTCCAATTAAAATCCCAGTTGTGAACTTAGTCTGAAGATTTACACTCAGTATTTCTTTAAGTTGGCCAGCGCCCTCAACAAGTGCTCGAATAGTAATTTTTGCATTTGCAGCATTTTTAAAAGTACTAAGAGGTATAGATTTAACTGGATCAATACAAGCGCCAATAATAACATCGGTTATAATTACTGGTAATTTATTTAGAAATACGGTTATTGCTTCATCATCGACTTCTTTAACGCCTGTTTGTTCATAGCCTGAGTGTACGAGTGCACCATCATAACATTTAAGATTAGCATGATATAATAGTGCTGACATGTTTTCTAACATGTAAATTTTTGTAATTGGATTAAATGAAGTAGCAGCACAAAATAAATCGAGATCAATTTTCCAACTTTTTGTAGTATCCCAACTAAGCTCAGCAATTACACCAATATTATATTTTTTTGTTGTTACTATCAAACCAGATCCTTTTTTAATTTGAATATCCACAAAAATTCCTCATAAAAGAAGTAAACCAAAGGTTTTGAGGCCTTGGATACGGCAAATATAAAGAAAATTTGTATTGATGTCAAGGTTTTTTAGCTAAAAACTATATAGAGTAGGGGGAATAGTATTTTAATCCCAATCACTAAAATTAACGTCTATGATTTCGATATCTAATCCGTCTAAATTTTCTCTTTTTTGCACTAATTTTAAAACTGGCCCAGATATAAGTTTGTATTTATCAATTTTCTTATTTTGGCCTGTAACTTTGATTTTAATAGGTTTTGTATCAATATCTTTATCGTTAATTAAATACTTATTTAAAATGCTCTCAGGATAAAAACTATGAAGCCGAATACTTGGTACTCTGGAAATAAAATGTAAATTCGATCCAAATATCTCTGATAGAATGAAAGCTATTTCTCGAGCATCAAAGTATAGACTATTTTGCTCTTGAATATACATAGAATTACTTTCATCAATTACTAATAAATCGTGCAGGGTATCAAACGGTAGAAAAAGACCAGAGCGAGATGCTAAAATAATATTTATTTGAGTTTTAAATTTGTCTAATTGATTGAGACTAAGTATATTATAAATAGATTGTCGACTAGATTTAGATTTATCTCCAGTAAATGTAGTAATATTAACACTTAAATTTTTAGATATGAACTCGGCTTCAAAAGCACTATCTATTAATTCTTTATAAACTTTTTCAATGTATTTTTTTTCTGGAAATAATATAAGTATATTTATATTATTTTGAGTATTACTATTAATTAATTTTAAAAATGCTTTTAAATAGGCTAATATACTTATTCGTATAATGTATATTATACGCAATACTACTTCGGTATCAAGATAGTACTCAATTTTTCTACTTTTTATTTTATGTATTATAGTATTAAATAAAACAGTATCTTTTTTTTGTTCTAATAATTTCATGTCTTTCTGAGTCAAACTTAATATAGGATTTAAACAAGCATCTAATACAACATTCGGACTGTTAAAAGTATTATAAGAAATTACGCTTTGAAGTCTAATTTGTTGACTTGTAAATATATATGGCAATACACTTTTAATTTCACTTATCTTAGCAATATCGACAACATTTTCGACTGGTACTGTACCCACTATGATACCATAAATCTCATTTTTACGTAATAAAATAGATACTAAAGTTCCTTTTCGTATCAGTATCTCACTTTTGTAAGTCAAGCTAATACTAGGTATTTTTTTATTGATTAAAATATTATAGAAGTACATAAACGATATTTAATGTTAATATCTTTTATAATACTTAACAAGAGGATTAAATTGCCGGTTTAAAACTTCAAATTAAGGCTAAGCCCAATATCTTGTTTAATAAACTCTTTGATTATTTCAAAACTAAGTAAAGTATCTTGCGCTGTAACTTCAGATTCAAAGGTATTATGGGCTATTTTATTGCGTAATATGCGTACTTTATGAATATCACCAACTAGTTCATACGAAAGTACGCGGCGCTGGTGTAAAATTTTAAGTAGTTCTGCGGCAGACATATCGTCTTCTTTTTGACCTATACTTTTTAGAACTTTTGCCTGAAATAGCTTATACAAATAAGTTTCTATAATAAACCAAGATAAAATGAGAGCTATATCATATCGACCATTTTCAAACTGCTCTACAGATTTAGTTATCTGTGCTAAGAGAGTAACTGAATTATAATTTGTAACTACGCGAGAAAATGTGGAGTTGACATTGTCAAATAACTCCTTAGAAAGCACCCTACCCTCGCGTGACTTAATACGCGGATCAGAACTAATAGTATGTTTGATTAAATTTGGCCAGAAAGTACCTTGTAAATCAACTTTATTATAATCAAGCGGTATATAAAATGGTAGAAATCTAGCATTATATTCATGCAAAATAGCAAAATTTACGTGCGAGGTATTTACTCCCTTTACCTTATAATTATCAACCGTATAAGGAAAAATGTCACCTTGATTAAGCTCACGAACGTTAAACATTTTTTTTAGCATCCAATTATGAGTCTCGCTTTCCATCAAAATACCCAAAGTGTTGATATATTCTAAAATATGTTTAAAAGCAATATTTGGAAACTTAGAGTGAAAAAGTATCATGCCATCACGACAAAATCGGAGCTTATAATAAGTATCCTCATATTCAGCTATAACTTCTGACATCATGCTTGTAAATTTTGGGATAATTTCAGAGTTAGTAAAATCTGGCTTAGAAATAGCCCAAAAAGGCCTATTAGTGTAGAAACCATAATATTGCTCCAATTTAACATCTTTGATCATATATTATTATGATTAGCACATAAAGTATCTCTTGACAAGAGCTTAAAAATACTTTTTATAATAAAGTCTATGTTATCTTTTTAAAATAAATTCTTAGTATTTATTATTTTATTAATGAATACATTTTAATTATTATATGCGTTCATTATTAGATTTAACTCTATAAATATTATAGCTTCGTAAGCTAATCCTACGAAGCTATAATATATTTATATTTTTTATTTATTTCGCTTTCTTTGTCCTGGATCTAAGAATCTTTTTCTTACTCTGATATTAATTGGGGTTACTTCTACTAACTCGTCATCGCCGATATATTCAAGCGATTGTTCAAGTCCCATGGGTCTTGGTGTAGTAAGTGTCAAAGCATCGTCACTTGACTTAGATCGTACATTACTCATCTGTTTTCCTTTAGTTGGATTTAGCTCTAAATCTTCATCTTTAGCACATTGTCCTATGACCATTCCTTGATAAACATCAACAGCTGCACCTATAAATAATACTCCACGCATTTGGGCATTATCAAGAGCATAGGCCATGGATGTACCTGTGTCAGTAGAAACAAGTGAGCCGTGTTTAGTTGAAACTTGAATATTTTTTGCCATCGGGGCGTATTCATCAAACAAGTTGTGCATAATGACAGTTCCCTTGGTGTTGGTAATCAAAAGGGATTTAAGTCCAATGATAGATCGAGTTGGCATCTTTGCAGTAAAGTGAAACTCTGTACCAACTTCATTTGGACTAATATCACTAATATCTGCACCTCGGCGACCTAGTTCTTGCATTACAATACCTTGGTATTCTTGAGGAACGTCAATTTCTACTATTTCATATGGTTCAAGCTTCTGACCTTTTTCTTCACGAAAAATAACTTGGGGTTTACTTACTTCAAGCTCAAAGCCTTCTCGTCTCATAGTCTCAATCAAAACTGACAAATGAAGCTCACCGCGTCCAGAAACGGTAAATCTATCAGCTGATGACTCTACATCAGTAACTCTCATACCAACATTAGTTTCTAGCTCCTTATAAAGTCGTTCACGAATCTGTCTTGAAGTACCCAATTTACCATCTTTTCCAGCAAAAGGTGATGTGTTTACACCAAATGTCATTTGGATTGTTGGCTCATCTACGTGTACACGATCAAGAGCTTTATTGTAAGCTTCTGTAGTAATAGTATCTCCTATACCTACAGTTTCAATACCAGCTACCATGACTATTTCACCAGCTTCAGCTACTTCAATTTCTTTGACACCAAGTCCATCAAATACCATGAGGCTACTTACCCTACCCTTTACTATGCCGTTTTCTTGCATAGCTTGAATAGCCATATTTTTTGTGATTTTACCACCTATGATTCGACCTACTGCCATGCGTCCCTTGAAACTATCAGCTTTTAATGATAATACAATCATTTGAAGTGGGTTTTCACTACTATCATCTAAATTGATTTTTGGCTGTGGAACTGTTTCGATAACTTTATCTAAAAAGTAAAAAAGATTTTCTTGTAAGTTCTCAGCACTGTCACCTGCTTTTCCTTGAACTCCGCTTGCATAAATAGTTGGAAAATCCATCTGATCGTCATTTGCACCCAAATCTAGGAAAAGGTCTTCAATTTTTGAAAGTGTGCGTGGGCAATTTGCAGCTGGTTTATCAACTTTATTGATAATAATAAGTACTTTAAGACCAAGTTCAATTGCTTTTTTAAGTACAAATTTTGTTTGAGGCATTGGCCCTTCTTGAGCGTCTACCAAAAGAGCTACACCGTCTACCATACGTAAAGTTCGCTCTACTTCTCCACCAAAATCAGCGTGACCAGGCGTGTCTACAATATTGATTTTGTAATCGTTATAATATATAGAAGCATTTTTCGCTTTAATAGTGATACCTCGTTCTTTTTCTTGATCCATGGAGTCCATAATAAGATCTCCCAAACCTTCAACGTTACGAATTTCTAGGGTTTGCCTTATAAGGCCGTCTACAAGAGTAGTTTTTCCGTGGTCAACGTGAGCAATGATAGCTATATTTCGTATTTTTTCTGCAGAATCTGACATGTAATTTTTAATTAGTTAAGTATTATTATTCAATTTGAATATAACCTATAATCTGCTTTTTTGTCAAGAAAAGGTTCTTGCTGTAAAAAAGTCCCCTGTATATTATAAAAAATATAAGCAAGGGAATAAAAATATTTAGTATTAAACTAGTTATTGTAGTTTACATTGCGACACTGCGTTCTTGCCATATCTTGACAAAATGTTGTAGTTTGTTGAGATTGATTTTGCTGCTGATAGTCGCCATTGTTATTTTGCTGATAATTATTTGGATACTGATTATTGTAGTATACTTGTTGATTACCATTTTGCTGTCCGTTATTATAAGGATAATAACCATTATTATTTCGGCGATTTAATGCGCGACGCTGAAATATGTGACGGTATGATGAACGTTGCTGATAATAATTTGATTGTTGGGACTGCTGATATGGTACATAAATCACTGAATTTTGTTGATTTTGTCGAGGCTGGTGTCGACGACAGTGGCTTGCATTTGCTGGAAATGAAGATAAAACCAATGATCCGAGGAAAACTCCAATTCCGATTATAGTAGATAACTTTAAATTCACAATTTTTCTCCTTATGTAGAGTGTAAAAAATGCATTAAAATTAATACAAAACTTTTAAATAATTTGTCAACTATAAATTTAAATTATTTTTATTTACAGGCTTAAAATAAAAAAAGAATCGCATAATTTATTATCACTATGCGATTTAATAATTTCAACTAATTAATAGTTACCGTACGACACTGTGTTCTTCTTGTGTCTTGACAAAATACAGTAGTGCGGCCACCTCCATTATTGTTAGAGTTATTATTATCGTAATTATTTTCATAATCACTCGTGTCTACATTATTATTTTGACGAATGCTATTGCAATTCATTTTATATTTATTGCCATTTTGGTCAACTGTGTAGCACTGGTTATTATTGTAGTTAGGAACTAGAATTGTAGTTCGGCGATTATTATAATAACCATCATAATCAGCCCGATTGTATTGACGATCATAATAACGCTGACGATTACGATATCTTTGATCGTGGTCAAAATCACCTATTTTGCCTGAGAAATCACCGACTCGAAACTTAATAACAATTCCGTCAGCCTGGGCTATTACGGGTTGTAGTAATAACGAAACTATAGCAATGGCAACAGAAGAAAAAATGTATTTATTCACTAAAAACCTCAATATAAAATAAAAAGTATAAACTTTTCTATCTTTTGTATTACTTAATTAATATAATTTGTCAAGAAAAATCTCCCGTCAGCTAAATCAATTAAATCAATTAAGTTTAAAGGAGAATTTGCATTAAGGATATTTTTGATAAGATTGAGAGAAATTAGATATTGAATTAAACTTTATGTATTGATTATTTAAACTAAAATTGGATAAAGATGGATATAGATTATGCTGACTAGAGTCATAAATATAATATCTACTTACATTATAAACTGAATATAGATTAGCTGAATTAACATTCACTTGAACATTTACTTGTGTTGGATCATAGTCAGGAGTTTTATCACAATCGATAACTATTTGATTATGAAAATGATATTTAGTACAGAGCAATACTTGAGGATTTGATTGAGCTTGCGCAGGGTAGTCAGATACCAATATACTAGACAAAATTGTTAGTATCGAAAAGAAATACATTAGTCTTTGAATTTACCATTTCTATTTTTTCTTTAAGAATTTGGTATCATGATAAAGATAAGATTATTTTATAAAGTTGTTCCTAAAACAAAGTACCTTGTGAAATTTTAAACACATCATTTATAGCTATTACAAGTCCTAAACCTAAAAGTACAAACATAGTTACACTTATTACAGCACCTTCTAATTTTTTATTTCTTCGACCAGTGAGTCTGCTAAGTAGTACGATCACTATACGGCCACCATCCAGAGCTGGAAGAGGTATCAAATTAAATGCAGCTAGTCCAACCGATACTGTTGCCATGATATTTAGTACGCCCTTATAACCTTGAAAATCAAAAATTTTTTGCCCTATACTACCTACTGCTACTGGTCCACCTACATATTGTAATGCTGATTTATCCTGAGCCCAAGGGTTGAGAGCAGATACAAGTTTACCAAGTACCTCAAAATTAAGTTTGAATATATTCCAAACTTGTTGAGTAGATAGTGAAATTGCTGAACCTATATCCTTTGCTTTAAATACTACCATATATCCAAAACCTTGTGAATTTACTCCAAATAATGCTTTTCCATTTGATTCTTTTAGTTCCACGTTTGTTTGACTTTGCACTCCACTATCTTTTTTGATATATGTGAGTGGCACTGATTTACCTTTATTCGAATCTACAATAACCTTAAAATCATCAAAACTTTTGAGTGTGCGGAGATCTTGGCCAGCAAATGAGACTAAATAATCACCACTTCTAAGTCCGGCATTATAAGCATTGGAATCCTTGAGTACTGAAAATACAGTTAAGTAATCTGATTTTGACAAGACAGTTGCTTTACTATTTATATTAGTGTAATCTTCAAGAAGCATAGGCTGAGCTTGAGTACCTACAAAACCCGTAAGTAAGAAAAATATAAGAAAGGCAGTTATAAGATTAAAAGTAATGCCACCAAGTAATATCAGAACTTTTTGAAATACATTTTTATTGTAAAATACTTCTCCAGAATTTATCTTATTATCAAATTCCCAATCTATAAGTGTAGATATTTGCTTAATAGCTTTATCAAATCCTGCAATTTCTTCAGAAGAAAAATTAGTATTTTTACCATCCAAATAACCGGAATTTTCAAGACTTTTCATAGCGTCAGAATATTCAATATTATTATCTTCTAAGAAAAACTCTAATTCTTTATTGATTATAATTTCGGCTAAACGATCTTTTTGATAATTGTCACGAGCGAGTTTTGGGTCTATTTTATTTGTTTCATGAGCATCATCTATTGCATCATGGTCACCATAAATACGGGCAAAGCCTCCAAGTAAAACATAATTGAGCGACCAGATCACGCCTTTCCAGCGTTTGCGAATCCATTGAGGCGGAATACCAATACCAAATTCTAAAACTTTTACACCTGTAAGGCGAGCAAAAATAAAATGACCAAACTCATGAATCGCTACAAGTGGGATAAGAATGATGATAAACCAAAAAAGTATATTGATTGTTTGTATTATAAAGTCCATAAAGTGAGTATTGTAAATATTGGGATTTTGGTCAAGCTAGTTCTGTGTGTACTGTAAAAATAGTTTATACCCAGTTAAGCTAAATAAATTCACCCTTGTCAATCTTTAAAAATTTTAATTAGATTACAAATATATTTTATGTTTTCATTTTCAAACTTAATTATTGGTCTTATAGGTCTAGCTGGTGGTATTGCAATGGTATACTATGCATTTATTCTAAACCATCGAGTTTATTTTCTAGATTTTGTAGAGCGTCGCTTCGGTGGAGGTACTGGCACAACCGCTTATCGTATAATTGGATTATTCTTTTGTATTTTTTCTGTGTTTGTGATGTTAGGTCGTATAAACCTAAGCGGTGATGTCGGAACAAATCCAGGTACAAGTAAAAGGAGCACACCAAATAAAACAAATATAGTGCCTACCCCAGCTAATTCTGGAGGATCACTTATAGGTCAATAAAAAATTTAAAGTTCTTCCGCCGATTCTACGTATAAAGCATTATTAATAAGTTTAATTTGTACTACTGCTCTTGTACCTACTCTTGGCTTTTGATTCTCAGGATAGTTATCTTCATAGAAAAGATTTATTTTTTGTTTAAGAGGCATATCTAAAATAAGATTATTGACAGTGCTATTTTCTACAACACCAACCAATGGCTTTAATTTATGATTATAAGCACTAACATTTGCTAAATTATTTCGCCATGGTAATGCTAATTTTATGCTATCTTTTATATCGTATATGGTTTCTGCCAATGGATCATGAGCAGACTTTAGCCAGTTTACAGTACTTCCAGATAATGCAGTACCAACCAAAATCAATGTCAAAACAATAAATACTCGATCTTTAACATACGGCCAATCAGTAGATCGATACAAAAAATATACTAAAGTACCTAGCATTATAGCTAAAGCACCATATTCATATGTGGGTCCAAATATATAACTATCTATACTGCAAGATTCAAATTTACATACTCTAGTTTTTTCAAAGACTTCATATGCTAGCCATACTGTAAAAAGAACTGAACTAAAATATGATAAAATCATAATAGCGACTATGCATGATGTATACATATTTGTGTATAATACCGGTATTGGATTTTGGTTTTTAATTTCCAAAATGATATCGTCGTAGATCTGTTTTTCTGCTATCATAGAGTGAAATCTGATTTGTAATGAATTTGTTATAATTTGAATTTTTCAATAATCTGCTTGGCTTTTAATCTAGCACGTTTTAATTGTACCGCGACAGTATTTGTTTTTAATTTTAGTATATCTGATATTTCTTCAAGCGATAGTTCTTGTATATGAAAAAGCACTAATAAGTTTCGTTCTTTAAAAGGTAGTCGAGTTAATACACTTTCAAGTCGTTCATTAGAAATACTGTATTCACATTTGTCAGGAATATGCTGAAACCAATCAAGATTAAATGTAGGAATACGGCTTTTTTTTCTAATGAGGTCTACTGCTTGATTATGTGCTATACGGTACAACCAGCTAGAAAACTTGAGACTTTGATTATATAAATTGAGGTGAGTATAGGTCTTTAGAAAAGTTTCTGAAAGACAATCTTCCACATCTTGTTTATTAAAATTCAGTAAACGGCTTAAATATGCTGTAAGTTTGGTATAGTAACGTTTAACAATTTCTTCATAAATAACTTTATTGCCACTAAGAGCAATCTTTATAATTTCCTCGTCTGGTAAGGTAAAGAAGGATAGGCTTTGAGAAGTATTCATATTAGTGAGATCTAGTCACGGGTCAACTTTTGTAATATTGTTTAGCCTATATTATGTTACGTAAAATAAACATATAAAATGACAACCTAAAAATATTAAAGATTATTGTCAATATACTATTAAACAAAAATGAGGGACTTATTCCCCCATTAATGCTGTATATTGTATATGTCATTTTATATTTTACTCAATAGCTTCTTTGATCCTTAATTCAGCAATTTTAAAAGTCTTTACATTATCTCTTAATTCAGCTCTTAGATTTTTGACACTTTGAACTGTAGAGTCATCATTTGAAACCTTTTCTTGTAATTGCTTTTTAGTATCCTCTAGTTTTTGGTAGCTATTTATATAATCATCGATGATATTTTGATCTATATTTTTTTCTCTAGCCTTTGTTACAATTGCGTCTTTAATGAACTGTCGAATAGATTGCATCTCATTTTTAAGATTATTTTCTGCATCTTTGACTTTAGTTTGAGCATCTACTACTTTAGAAGCATCTACTCCTAAGCTTCTGGCAAATGCAAAATCATTACTTCTAGGTTTCTGACCTATAAAGCTTTCCTCTATAGTTCGGGTATTATTTAATAAGTTTGATTTAATTGATAAATTGTTTTGTGCAAATAAGTTAAGTGGTTTAGTAGCACTATAAGCACCAGTTCCAATTCCAATAACACTTGTAGTAATAAGAATAGGTAAGAATATTCGTTTAGGCATAGATAATAAATTTATATAGATTAAAATTAAATTGAAAGTCATAGAATGTTAATATCTTGTTTCTTTCATATAGTGTTACGATTGTCGATTATAAAAAATGACAAAGAAAAAACCCATAATTTTAATTATGAGTCGTTTGCTAACTAATATTTTATCCAGGTAAACCGAAACGCAATATATTTGGTCCATTGAACTCAAATTTAGGCTTTTTAGATAATTTATTTTGAACTATAAATAATTCCCATTCTGTATCACTATATTCTTGATTCAGGTCTTCGAGATTGTTAAATAGATTTGGAATTGATCCTTCAAAAAATTGATTGAGACGATCAGATAATGTAAGCATTAGCAAACCCCAGTATTCTAAGACTGCGATAATTCTATAAAATCTCATCAAGGCTGTCAAATCATATGGTGCATTCACGTATAAAATCTCCTAATAGGCTTGTTGATAAAACAAAGTTAAAGTCAAAAAAATAGAGACTCTGTTTGTACAAAATCTCCTGGTTCCATAAATTAGCAACAACGTTTTTTAATTTCCGAAATTAATTCTTTGTTAGAATAAGTTTCCCATCGTAATACTTTTCTTTTTAAACCTATTTCCAGTGGTAAATAAAGTTCTGCATAAGTGGTATATAAAACATCTTTATTTAATCGGCTAAAACTTGGTTCGTGTTCCGCTTTTAATTTTTTAGAAACCGTCCAATATACTTGTATAGGTTTATTTGGAGTGTATTCAGGATAACAACTTACTATGGCTTTGTTGATTTTATAAAAATTTGAAGAATTTCGACCTATTTGCCAATGTAGTATTTTTTTACTAGCTTCGCTTGCAGTATCTCCCACACTTAACATTAACGAAGGGTACTGGTTTGCAGCAATTAGCAAAGCGATTAACTGAGCTCTTTTTGTACTCCAATAACCCTGAGAACTTGGTAAATAAATTTGAAAAAATCTCAGTATTTCTCTCGATGTCATGAAAAAAATAGTCTCCAAAAATATGTGAACTAATAGTATCAATACGGGATATTCTAGGTTTTGTCAAGTAAAAAAATAGGGAGATTTTACATAAGTTCCCATAGAATAACAATGACGATTTTTACCTTGTCCTTTTTACCTGCACGTCAAGAAATGGCCTGAATATCCTACTAATTGGATTAGCCTTTATTTGTCCAAACTGTATTCTACTTTCTGCACTTGTGAGATATAAATGTTTTTTTGCCCGAGTTACTCCCACATATGCTAGCCTAACCTCTTCTTCCATACCTCCTACTTCAAAAAAGCTATTTTGATGTGGTAAAAGACCATCTTCCACACCTACTAAAAACACTGTTTCATATTCTAGACCTTTACTTTGATGGAGACTCATGAGGCTAATTTTTGGTACATCATCTGCTTCATCCATTTCTAATGAACTCATTAGCATAACAGCAGCTAAAAACTGATTTAATTTTTCTGTAAGTGGCATTTCTTTGTCCTCGTCAAATGGAAACATAAGTGAGTAGATCTCACCAATATTTTCTACACGTGCTTCAAATTCGTCTTTGACAGGATATTCTGATTTAAGATATTTCATATAGCCAGTAATAGTAAGTAACTCTTTTGTTAACTCGATCAACGTTGAATTTGTGGTCCAGCACCGTTGCATTTTTTCTATCAAATCCATAAGCATTTGAGCATATTTTGGTGCTAGCGGATAATCAAAGTCATCAAGGTAAGCGATCATTTTTCCTAATGTTTTTGGCCCTACCCCATCCATGATCAATGGTAAAAATCGGCCCATACTTACTCTATCACTTCCATTAGCTAGAAATTTGAGCATGGCAATAATATCTTTTATTTCTTTTCTATCTAAAAAGCGAGTACCCGAAACCAATTTATAAGGTACGTTGTGTTTGAGTAATACTTCTTCTATTGATCGTGATTGAGAATGAGTTCGATATAAAATTACAACTTCATCCAGTTTCTTGATTTCTTTCCATTTGATTTCTGGTACTTGCCACGAATATGGGTCATATAATCCAGTTCGCGAGATTCCAAAATTGTCATCAGACTCTAAATAAATATCGAACATTGAACTTATTGGATCTTTCTTTTTTACAAAATCTTTTGACTTCGTATAATCTTTAGTTATATATGAATTTTCATCGGCCTCAAAGATCAACTCTGAGCTACTTTTTACTTTTTTTATATCAGCTTTTTGCTCATTTATATATAACTCTTGTAGCTTGCGGAGGATAAATTCAGCTTCATCACGATCGTTGCGGGCAACATAATAATGCACATCTACTACTTCCCTATTATTGGTAAACAAGTCTTTTTTCTTTTGATTGGGATTATGTGCGATCACTTTTTCAGCAAGATCCAAAATGGGTTGTACAGATCGATAGTTTTGATTAAGAACTACTTCTTTAGTACCAGGATATTCGTCTTGGAAATTTAAAATAATCTCTATTTTAGAGCCACGAAAGCCGTATATACTCTGTGCATCATCTCCTACTACGAACAAAGATTTTTCTTTTTCCAGTCGCAAGCCTTCAAGTGGCATCAAAAGTCTTATAAGTTCAAACTGTGCTGGATTGGTGTCCTGAAACTCGTCAACCATCAAATGATGCCAGCGATCATACAAAATCTGACGTATATCTTGGTTTTGAGATAGAATAATATATGGTAAAAGAATCAAATCGTCAAAATCTACAATCTGGCTTTTTTTTAATTGACTTTCATACTTAGCATAGATTTGATGAAAAATAGGCAAAAAGTCTTTAGATATTTTATTTGATTCTGATGAAACAAGTGAAGCTTGTTTACATTGAGATATAAAGTAAATAGCAAGACTTGGTTGAAGATTTTTTTCAGAAATATTAAGTTCTTTAAGTATTTGGCGAACGATCTTTTTTTGGTCATCACTATCCAAGATACTAAACTCCTTTTTGAGATCTATTTTATCGCCAAACTCACGTAAAATGCGTACCCCAAGAGAGTGAAATGTGCAAAGAAGTGGGTTTTGTAGGTAATCTTGCTGCCAAGGAGCTATGTATGGCAAGTTTATTTGTACACTATCAAGCAAGGACCGTACGCGCTTATTCATCTCAGCCGCCGCTTTATTAGTAAACGTAAGACAGAGTATCTGTCCAGGCGTGATACCCTGAGAAATCAAATAAGCAACTCTTCTCGTAAGTACAGCAGTTTTACCACTTCCAGCTCCAGCAATGATCAGATTGGACCCTGTGGTACTTAAAACAGCTTCACGTTGTCGATCATTGAGGTTTTCGATTATTTTATGCTGAGTTTCAGTAAATATATCAAGGTTCGAGGGTTCAGTAATAAGGGGGTGTAACATAGTGATAAGAGTACAACGGAAACAGGGTTTTTGTCAAAAAGTGAGCTGTAATAGCTAAAACAGCAAAATAAAAGATTGTTATGTTTGCCAAGATAAAATTAATTAATCATAATAACTAGAGATTATTAATGTATGCCCCGATTCACCGCCACTTGGACCACCAAAACTCAAATTGCTCCCACAGTATATGAAATAGTTTTGGAAACTAAAGAAACGCTAATAAACTATAAGCCTGGACAATATATAAATATAGACTTTGGAAATAGTAAATACCGGTCTTACTCTATATCAAAACTAGAAACTATATCAAATAAAACTAAATTAACCCTTATAGTAGACATCTTGCCAAATGGTCTTGCTTCAACGTATTTTTCAACCAATTTACCTCCACTTGAATTTGCTTGTATTGGACCTGTTGGAAGATTTACACTTTTACCCTCACTGCGTAAAAAAGTTTTTATAGTTACTGGTACTGGTATAGCGCCTATCATAGCTATGATCTCTCAATTATCAAATAAAGAAAAAGAAGATGTAGAAATTTTATTTGGGGTCAAATCTAATGAATATGATTATTTGTCTAGATACCTAGATACCAAGATTGTTAAATATACAATTTGTATTAGTGAAAAAGCAGATATTAAAAATGATCAATTTAATGGAAGGGTAACTGACTATTATAAAACTCATTCTATAAAGTATGTAAACTACGACTTCTATTTATGCGGAAACCCAAACATGATCAAAGAAATGCAAGAATTGCTAGAAGTAAGTGAATTTGATTCTAATAAAGTAATAACTGAAAAATTTTTATTGGCAAAGAAATAGCTTTGAATATATAAAACAATGTCTTAAACCTTGACGAAAGCTTATTTACATGAAAAACTAGAAAAGATTTAATCTTAGGATACAATAAATATGGAAACTACTTTTATTTTAGCTAATGGTGCAAATCTGATTGTTCCAGAGATTACAATTGAGCATTTACTTGCTCATCCTGAAGTAACAATGGAGCTAATAGAGCTTAGTGCAAGTCTTCTTACACCACCGAATACACAACAAACAAGTTATATTGATCTGTTTGATTATTTAGGAAATTGGGGGTTATGTAGTTTAGTTAGAACAAATTCTGCAAATCTATTTGCGTTTCGTCGCAATAGAAAAGCACCAACTCATGTTTCAAAAGAATCCTCAAACCCTGCTAGTAAAATTGCAATGGTTACTAAACCTGTAGAAAAAACACATTACGAACTAATTACCGCATATTGCAGTGATGGTACACTATCAACTCTGGAGCCTATTTCACTTGGAATCGATCCGCAAACTGAATTAGGTCTACGAATGCGTAACCAATGTATAGATTTTTGGAGTTGTCATGCATTATCATTAGATAGCACTCCTATCGATGGAGACTCATTTGAAAGTACTTGGGAGGAAATTATTACTAAATATGGCAGTATCTTTCATCCAAATCAACCAGTAATTTTATAAGTTATAACTTATTTACCATCATAAATATATGGTGGATTTTTTTATAATTAATTTTACTGACTTCGTATAATATTAATAGTACCATTATTTTTTTATACCGTACTTATCATACATATTCTGCTTGATTTTTTTAAGTTCTTCCCGTGGTAATATACTAAATAAATCCCAAGCTATAGTCAGCGTTTCTTCTATAGATCGATTGGCTTTACCCTGATTTATAAAAGTCTCTAGATATTGTTTATAAAACTCTAGATATTTTTGACCTGTATCAGTGAGTGAATCTTTACCTAATACAAGTGAAAGCTCTTCTTGACGGATGCTTTCTGAAAGTGACGCAAACATCTGATCTGCCACTTGTCCATGATCTTCTCGTGTTTTACCTTCTCCCTGACCTTTATCTTTGAGACGGGACAATGAAGCTAAAATATTTATTGGTGGAGTAAAACCTCGTTTGTGAAGTGTACGGTCAAGAACTATTTGTCCTTCAGTAATATAGCCAGTAAGATCTGGGACCACATGAGTCTTGTCATCATTAGGCATAGTCAAAATAGGAACTTGAGTTATAGATCCGATCTTTCCATCGATCGTACCAGCTCGCTCTAATAAATTTGCTAAATCAGTATACAAATATCCTGGATATCCACTTCGACCTGGTATCTCATTTTTGCTATTACTAACTTCTCGCATACTATTAGCATAATTAGTAAGATCAAAAGTCAATGTCAAAACAGAATAGTCAAGATCATATGCTAAATATTCAGAAACTGTAAGGGCTAAACGTGGAGTAAGTAGTCTTTCAACAACAGAATCAGAAGCAGTATTAATAAACATGACTGTTCTTGCCAAAGCACCCGTTTTTTCCAATTCACCTTTTAAATACAAATACTGATCGTTAGTTATACCCACACCAGCTACTACTACTACAAACTTGTCATTTGGGTCATTTGTTTTTGCAGAAGTAGCGATTTGTACAAGGAGTTCTAAGTCAGGCAAACCAGAACCGCTAAAAATAGGTATTTTTTGACCTTTTACAATAGTATTTGTAAGATCGATAGACGAGATACCAGTTTGGATAAAGTCATGTGGCTCACTCCTTCTAAATGGATTTATAGCTGCGCCATTTATATCTCGATATTTATCGGGTAAAACGTCAAAGCCAAAATTCACATCAATTTCAGTACCTTTTAAAACTTTTAAGTTATCTATAGCAGATCCGCTACCATTGAAAGTCCTACCAAGCAGACTTGGAGAAAGTGCAAACTTTTTTGTATCACCAAGAAAGATAGCTTTTGCTCCATCAATTTGAAGTCCAGTACCATCTTTATAAAGCTGAATTAATGCCGTGTCATTATTTAAAGCAATGACCTGGCCTGAAATTTTATTACCTGCAGAGTCTATAATATTTACCAACTCTTGATATCCGATATTTTCAGTTTTATTGACAAATAAAAGAGGGCCTTTTATGGCGTGGATAGTTTTATATGCTAACATAATCTATTTTAGACTTTGAAGTATTAGTTTTTTCGTCAAGTTACTACTGATTTCTTGTCATAACAAAAAATAATGAATATACTCCAAAGAATGACTACAACTTCCAACCTATTAAACAAAAAAGAAAAATCAACTTTAAATACTGCTTATTTTAGTATGGAAATAGGATTTGATCCTCGAATTCCAAATTATGCTGGAGGATTGGGTATCTTAGCTGGAGATACCATAAAAGCGGCAGCTGATTTAAAATATAATATGGTAGCAGTATCACTGTTATATAAAAATGGTTATTTTAAACAAAATATAGACAAAAATGGTTTACAAACTGAAGAGTCTGATATTTGGAATTACGAAAGTATCTTAGAAAAATTACCAATAAAAACTACTATTGTTGTCCAGCATGAAAAAGTAGAAATACAAATTTGGCAATATCTATTAAAAAGTGGAGATCACCATATACCTATTTATTTCCTTGATACCGATTTACCTTCAAATTCAGAACTTATCCGTTCACTAAACTCCAACTTGTATCCTATACAAAATCAAATTATTCAAGAAGCAGTTCTCGGTATTGGGGGTGTGCAAGTTCTATTTGATTTAGGTTATGACATATTTGATAATTATCATCTAAATGAAACCCACGCTAGCATGGTAACTCTTGCTCTACTTGAAAAATATATAGATAAAAATATAGTAAAACAGCATGTTTGCTTCACAACACACACTCCCCTTATCGGAGGACATGAAAAATGGAGTAAGAGTCGCCTTGAAGAATTACTAGAAACAAAATATCTTAAACATATTCCAGCTAAACTTTGGGAGGACGACGAAACGCTAAATATGGCGAAACTTTGCTTAGAATTTTCTAAATATGCAAACGGTGTGGCACTAAAACATCAAGAAGTAAGCCAGCAAATGTATCCTGAATACACTATAAAGGCAATTACAAACGGTATTCATAGTAGTACTTGGACCAGTCCATACTTAGCGAGTATTTTTGATAAATCAATTCCTGAGTGGCGTACTTGGGCATTTAGTTTACGTGAAGCTATGAGGATAGAAGACAACTTGATTTTAGAGGCGCACGCAAAAGCTAAACTAGATTTATTTAATGAAATAAGTAAATATAAAGAACTTAATGAAGCTGAATTTAACCCTAATATTTTTACTATTGGATTCGCTAGACGTGCAGCAGGATATAAACGCCACAATTTTATTTTTACTGATCTTGAAAAACTAGAGTTTATAGCCAAAAAACATGGAGGTCTTCAGTTTGTATTTGCTGGAAAAGCTTATCCAAATGACTCAGAAGGTAAAAAAGTAATAGAACAAATATATAAAATAAACCAACAGACTTCGGATAATATCAAAATACTCTTTATTCCAAATTATAATATGGATATTGGGAAACTAATTACAAATGGTGTAGATATTTGGCTAAACAACCCTATCCCACCCCTAGAAGCCTCAGGAACATCAGGTATGAAAGCTAGTCTTAATGGTGTACCAAACTTTTCTATTTTAGATGGCTGGTGGATAGAGGGTTGTATTGAAGGTATAACAGGTTGGGCTATTGGTGAAATATGCGTAGGCGATCGCTGTATAGCTGACGAATTAATAAGTATGTATGCTAAGTTAGATGAAACTATATTACCACTATTTGCAAATAAAACGGAATGGGTAAAAGTCATGAAACAGTCTATTGCAATTAATGGAAGCTATTTCAATACTCATCGAATGTTAATGGAGTATATCATCGAAGCTTATATTTACAGATCAATATAAATTTGACAAAAATCGAATAAAAAATAAAAACTAGAAATAGTAATTTTATCTTGAATGCGATGAACAGCAAAGATGTTAATTATTTCAATACACACCAAATAGCTAATATTTTCTTAAAAGAGTCTCAATATGATCTAAGTGTAATAGCTTGGATGTCAATCGTAGATAGAAATGGAAAAATAATCCATAGTTTATCATCAAATTTGACAGATGATCTTGAATCCAAAATAAAACGTATTAGTTTACAACAAGCTCAAACAAGTGTACTTTTAATGGAGTTAAGTGGATATGAAGAAATTAATGGCGATTTGAGATTATTGACCTACAAATCTGATCTTAATTCAAGAAAGCACCTTACAATAGCAAAAGGAGGAGTACCGTTGTTTAATAATAATTTAGAAATTGTAGGTGGAATTGGAGTTTTTGGATTCGCAACTGATATAGAAAATATCTATACGGCGATGATGGTAGCTCAAAAAGCTGGATTTGTAATAAAAGATACTTGGCTTGCAGTAAGTAACGCCACTTTAATATTTGCTTAAAATTACACTAAATTTTACTTACCCACTCTTGTCTAAAAGTGGGATTTTTTTACGATAAAATAAAT
>JACMQI010000037.1 GCA_014377045.1 candidate division SR1 bacterium | reverse complement strand
TTGTATCATACCATGGGAAATAGTATTTGTTGGTTAGGTTGGTTGCTGGAATACCTGCGTATTCGTTGAAGGATTTTACTCCGTTGAGGATTTGTTCTACACGCTGAGTTGTATAGACATTGATGTCACTAGTTACTTCTACTGGGCCTCCTAAGATATCAAGTTTTTCATTGAAGAGATTTCCTCCTGGAGCTATAGTACCTGTTCTTACTACATTACCTGCTATCTTGATTTGGATATTTGCTGTTTGAGTTGTAGATGGATTACCAATAAGGATGTAAGCTGAATTTCCATTTTTTGTATCATACCATGGGAAATAGTATTTGTTGGTTAGGTTGGTTGCTGGAATACCTGCGTATTCGTTGAAGGATTTTACTCCGTTGAGGATTTGTTCTACACGCTGAGTTGTATAGACAGGTGCACCATTTTCAGAAGATACAACAACTGGGCCAGTTAAAATATTTAAGTTTTCATAAAATAAATTACCTCCTGGAGCAATAGTTGCATATTTTAGATAATTGGTACCAGAAATAGAAAGCTTAACTTTTAAGGCAGTTGTTGTACTAGGATTACCAACTAGGGTGTATGCACTATTTCCATTTTTTGTATCATACCATGGGAAATAATATGTGGGGATGTAGTTGGCACCGATAGTTTGCATCATATTTCCTACGTTGAGCACTCCGCTACCGAACACATCGTCTCGACCGCTGGCACCTACATCAGTAGAACTGTTTTGAAGTAAGTCTTTTATTAACACTTGGTTTAAAGAGCTATCTAAACTTAAAAGTAATCCTACAGCAGCTGTTACCATAGGTGCAGCGTAACTTGTTCCCGCGCCACTTACAAAAGAATCTACACTAACACAACCTGGTCTCACTACACCACAAGGAATTCTGACACCACTAGTTCCTCCTACTGGATGACAACTCGTCCCAGCGTCTCCAACTGGAGCGACAACATCAAGATAACTACCATAATTACTATAACAAGAACGGCTTATCGCTCCAGCAGTACTTGCATAATTACTAGCACCTACAGCCAATACGTTTGAAAAAGCAGCAGGATACATTGGCGTATTATCAGTTTCTTCAGGTTGATTTTGCGTTCCACTACCATCCCAATCGCAGCTAGCAACATTAAATATGGCACAGTTTCCACTTGCAGCAACAATCGTTACACCAGCATTTACAGCGTTATTAATCGTGCTTTCTAAAAAGGAATCATAATACGGAGTTCCAAGGCTCAAATTAATAACTTTAGCACCTTTTGATTGAGCATACTTTATAGCCTCAGAAATGAAAAATGTATTAAAGGTATCGTTATGCAGTGCTATTGGAAGTAATGTAGTATTGTGAGCTATTCCTACACTACCTATGGCATTATCTTGAGACATTATTATAGATGCCACACCGGTTCCATGACCATCTTCATCATATTGAGAGCCAATATTTTGACAAAACGATTGTCCAACAACTAACCCATTTGCAGGTATATAAGTCTGATTTGGAGGGCAAGAAGCATTTACATTATCAAAAAACCTCATACTGTTTGCAGTATCTACTGAAGCACCTGCAAAATCAGCAATATTAAGATTTACTCCGGAGTCAATAACAGCAATTTTAACACTATTTTCACCTCCACATCGTTTTGCTGAAGCACTAGAATCACCGCAAACAACACCTGCTTTTGCACCCATAACATCCCAAGCAGTAGTCGCGTTGACACCTGATGCCTGATTTTTTAAATACCATTGATTATTAAATTCAGTATCATTTGGTGTATACATTTTTTTATATTTATAATTTGGCTGTGCTATTTCCACTTTATCATTGTTGACTGCTACTTTAAAACCATTTTTAAGTTTTTCTTTATCAGCAAACTGCAATGCTACAGTTTGGTCTTCACTCGAATCAAAATCTTCTATGTTTTTTTTATCGATTTTTAATTTACTTGAAATCTCATCTTTTAATTCATTTTTAACATCATTTACATTTTCTCCCTCTTTTACTTTGACTAGAAGGGTATTATCGATAGTTGTGAACTCACTTATATTATTAGCAATTTCTTCTGTTGTTGGCTTATTGATATGCTTAGACGGAACATAATTGACATCCGTATTACCATTGTCCAGAGTCTCTTCTTTTAAATCAGTCGCAAAAAGAGAAATATTCCCAATTATTAAGGTTAAAAGTAAAACTAGTAAAACAGTAGGTTTGAATCTTCGAAAAATCATATATATTATTTGATTAAAAGGTAAAAGTTTATTAAATATTAGTCAAATTAGATTATATATTATAAAAGTTTTTTTGACAACAAAAAAGGCAACTGATTTAAAAAAAGTCGCCACAAGTAATTTTATTTTTTTTTCAAGAAATCCAAGTATTTATATCCTTCTATAGTTTTTACTCTCACTATAAAAATAGTTGTTACTATAGCTCCAAATGGATATAAAGCAGGAGTTATTATATCAAAGCCAATGACTGTTCGTGCATAATCACAAATTAGTCCAATCCAATAAATTACTATTGAATATGTAAACCATTTTAGAAAGACATCCAAACTATGAAATAAAACTTTGACAGGATTCCAAATAAAACTATACCATTCGTCATCGATAATTAAACTAGATAATATCATGGGAATAAATATTATACTAAATATAAGAATAAAGATATCTGAAAATGAGGATTTAAATAAATAATTATCTCTATAAAATAAAAGCATAGTAATAGTAAAAATTACGAATGATCTTAAAAGAACTCTATATACATTATTAGTGTCGATAAAATCACCTATTTTTTTCTTTAAAAGAACAAGCGTTACATAACAGTGAAGTATATTCAAAACTAAAAATCTAAGGGGCGCTATAAGATAAGTAATATGCTCCCGATTATAACCAATCGAATAAAATAAACTTTCAATCAATAAAAATATGACAAACGGTATTAGTATACGTTTATACTGACCGTAATATATTCCCAAAGATAGTGGCAAGATAACATCAAAATTTAGACTATTTTTCTGGTTTTTCAATATATAAATCCAAACTCCACTTACAGAGATAAACACAATTTAACAAATTTGGCAAGTGTTTTGACATAAACAATCAATTTACTATAAATACTATAATGCTTTCAGTAAAAAACAAAAAATTTACCCAACTAATATGGGATTTCTATAAAAAAGATAAGCGTTCTTTTTGCTGGCGAGAAGATATTACGCCTTATAAAATACTTGTTTCTGAAATAATGCTACAGCAAACTCAAACGTCACGCGTTTCGATCAAATTTGTAGAATTTTTAGATATTTTTCCTGATTTTGAGTCTTTAGCAAACGCTTCTTTAGTACAAGTTCTAATTGTATGGTAAGGTCTAGGGTACAATAGAAGAGCAAAATATCTGTATCAAATAGCTAAAATGATTGTAGAAGACTTCAATTCTATATTGCCAGAGAATCAATCAGTTTTGCAAACATTTCCAGGAATAGGATCAAACACAGCTGGGTCTATTGTCGCTTTTGCATATAACCTACCCTCAGTTTTTATCGAGACAAATATTCGCAGAGTATACATATATCATTACTTTTCAGATAAAATAGAAATTTCAGACAACCAATTAATACCACTAATAAAAGAAACTTTAGATAATAAAAATCCACGAGAGTGGTACTGGGCTTTGATGGACTATGGAAATTACCTCAAAACACAAGTTCCAAACCCAAATAAATGCAGTAAGCACTATGTAAAACAATCTAAGTTTGATGGATCAAATAGACAAATACGTAGCAAAATTATATCACTCCTACTGATTCATAAAAAGCTTACTCTGATCGATATTATACAGCATTTTAGTTTACAGGAAACACGAATTCAAGCAAATATTATATCCTTACAAAATGAAGGTTTTATTTCTATAAACATAGATGATTGTCTAATTGAAATCTCGAAATAAACTTTAATATTGCTATGTTTGTTGCGAATGTATAATTGTACTATCCATTAAATAGATTAGTTTGAGCTACTTGGCCTACCAGATAAACAGCAGTATATGCGAAGATAGCTACTACAAGGCCAATAAATGCACCTTTGATAAGCTTCCAACCATCGTCACCGCGACCAATTATCATCAAAATACCTCCAAATATAACAAATAAAACGGCCAAAGCACCAACAAAATAAGTTAAAAGATTTGCGATAAATATGATAAGAGCTGCAATATCCTCTTTTCTATAGTTTTCAAATCTTCTATTTCCTATAAGTGGGCAGCCTCCTTGTGGGCAAACATTTGGAAGGGCAACTTGAGCATAGCTAGGCACTGACACTATAAGTGAAGATAGTATCGAAACACCTAAAACTAGAGATAAAATGTATTTTTTTATCGTATTAAACATATAGTCTAATTTAAGTCAAAATTAGCTTTTTGTCAAGAAGAAAAAATAAGCACCTTCTGGTATAGAAAGCGCTTTAATAAATAGATTAATCAAGATTTGCTATGATTGAATCTTTTCTTGTTAGGAGAATACTATCTCTATACAACATAATATTATTACCTGAAGAATGAGGAAAATAAGTATGAAAGTTACAATGACAATCTACACATAGTATTTTCAAATTAGCTAGACTATGACAACCGCCGTCTGATTGAAATTTTTGATGGTGAATTGTTAGATTTTGTGTCGTTTCACAAAAAAGGCATTTTCCATCTCTAATTGCAGCCATTTTCTTTTGTATCTTATAGGGCTTATAATCAAAAATATCATTAGCGTCAGCTTTAGGGTTATTTTTAAGATATAAAGCCACCATTTTAAAAAGACCATCATATAGAACTAAATCTTGACTATTGCTTTCAATATCATATAACAAAAATAACTCACTAATTATTTGCAATACTTTTGATACCTGCTTGTTTGATAAAACTCCAATAGATTGAACTTGTACGTCATCACGAGTTACAATAACATGTTGATTTGACACTCAGCTATCCTTGTATACAAGAAGTTTCCTACTTTAGAAGTAACATAGAAAATTCCAATTGTCAAATATTTAATTCTGTTTAACTTCCATATCTTTTCCTTCACCTAACTCTCTTAACAAAAGCATAAGCGGGAATCCAAAACTTAAACCAACCAAAAGTGTACCAAATAGTGGTAGCCATACAAACTTAATATGTTTTTTATTGGCTTTGATATAATAAAATGCAAGGAAAACTAAGGCATTAAGTCCCAAATCAACTCCAAAAAATCTAGTATAAAGATTTGTATCATACTTTGAAAAAGTTCACTGAAATCGTACTTTCCTGTCTCTAAAATTGTTTCTATAATGAATAAATTTGGTAGTATGAATCCAATTATGGATAATACCGTATATGTGATCATATTTTTTTGCGAGACATACAAAAAAGCTTAATAAAAACCTGATATTTATAAAACGATACTTCTGTAAAGATTAAATTCTTAAAATTTTATATCTAGCAAGTCGATACCAAAACCTGCAAATACAAGAAAAAATAACGTGATTTGAACAGCCAAATACCCAGTGCTTCCTAGGTCTCTAATTTTATCATTTTTAGTGACAAAACCACGTATGTACACCGCTCTCAGCAAAACCCAAGATAATCCAAGTAGTAGTATAAACATCCAATTCACAAGCACACTAGAAACCCATAAAATAGGTAAAAATACTATATTTTGTTCTATCTGATCAGTATGTGCTCGATGAAATCTATCAAGTTCAGCATGATCTTTAGAACCTGCAGGTGGGATATCAAACTTTCTTCTTGTACGAATGATAGATACCTGCGAAGCTTGTGTGAGTAAAGTAATAAGAATTGTAATAAATATAACTGTATAAAATTGTATAGACATAGATAGATTTATTTTTGAGATTTGAAGGACTCTGGCTTATCAACCGTGATATTAGAAGATTCATCTTGACTGTACTCTCCAGGTAAACTATCAATTAGTTTCTTTAGCTCCTTTGAGCCTAATAGGTCGTGATTATTAGTACTTGTTGATAATACACCATCAAGAGATTTTTCATTAGTTTTTTCTGTATCGAACTCTTCGGAGTTTTTAGTACCAGCAAGTTCACTAGATATTTTCTCATTTGTTGACGCTATGTTTTCAATATCTTTTATATAGCTTTCTATTTTTTTTAATTGTTTGAATTTTATATTATACAAAGGAGAGTTTTTTAAATTTCCTCCTTGTTCTGTAGTATATTTTTCTATTCGACTAATAATATCTTTTAGTTCAGATTTTCTTGTCATTAATTTTGATAAATTTTGAATTGCATCAGAAGTTTCTTGATTTTTTGGTTTTGGTATTTGAGATAATATATTAGTCATATTAATTATAATTATATACTACAATTAACTTTTATACAAATAATATACAATTATATAATTATATTAGATATATATATGGTACAAATAGTTAATTTAGAGCTCAATAAATTTAGCAAACTTGGGAAACTTTAGGCTTAAAAAATAGAATGACCTAGGTTCTATAAATTTTTCATACAGTTAGAATAGGTTTTATTTTATAAACTTATCTAAATAATCGATATGAACTTTAGTATTTTCAAGCATACCCATATGTCCAGTGTTTTCTAAAAATATGAGTGTAGCATTAGGAATATTTGTAGCCATCGTTTCACTGGCTAATACCTTTGTCATAATATCGCTTCGACCACCCACGACAAGTGCTCGAACCTTAATGCTTTTAAGTAATTCTATGGTATCCAGCTTTAGCATTCCCAGTGTACCTTTAGCTACAGCGTCAACTCGTGAAGTCAATATAAGCCTTGTTGTGTCAATAAAATAAAAATTATTACCACAGCAGAGTAAATATTAAAAAAACCAATCTCATGCCATCGATATACAAAATAATAATTGAAACCAAGAAGGTCAGTAGCTACTAAATTAGCTATAATATTAAGAAATATCGAGAAAAGTAGTATGTGCTGAACTTAGTTACGTTTCGAATAGTTTGTCAATAGCATTTTATAAATTTTCTGATTTCAATTGAGGAAAACAAGGAAAAATCTTTTTAAGCTCTTGCTTATTTACATAACCATCTAAATTTATACTAATAGGATAATTAAGATAATAAGCTCCTACACCACTAGCTATTTTTCTAAATAAAGCCCGTGATTTATATAAAGGTCTTTTATTAATTTAGTGTGGGCTATTATAGCTATATTTTTATCGTTACAATTTTTAATCATACTTATAAATGTACCGTTTCGATTCGAAGCCGAGAAAATCGCTATCAACAAACATCCTATACCGATAAGTAAAGTTAAGAAAACATTTACAAATTGTCTTGAGAAATCTGAATAATGATACTTATTAATAAGGTAAACTGATATGATTGGAACGATAACAGTTAAAAGAGGTACGCTCCACCAAATTTGCTAAGGAAGTGGCGCGAGCCTATATATGTGATTATTACTCCAAAAGATAATATGATATACGTATAGTATTATAAAATAACTGGTCGTAACGGACCATAGATAAACAAGCGGTTTATTGATATCGGTGATTTTTAGATTTGAGATAGCAAACATGATAAAATTTTCTCGATTGTCTAATATTAATATTGTTTAAGTTCTATTGTGTAACTTATTTTAAAAATAT
>JACMQI010000036.1 GCA_014377045.1 candidate division SR1 bacterium | reverse complement strand
CAACAATATCAATATTGTCTTGTTTGTTATCGTATTTATCACGAACACCGTAAAAATAACCAGTTGTAAGTGCTATAGTTATAGAAAGGAATATGCCTAAGTATTTAGTGACGGCTTGAAGTTTCATAATCAAGTAATATACTCAACACTTTTTCAAAATTTGTAAAACACAACCTATTTTGTACACTTTAAATTTTGATAATTGGAAGATTGAAATGGTCTAGCTTGATATAGAAATAGCTAGTTTAGTTATTTTTTTGTGCCATGATTCGATGTCTAAATCCGAGACTCTACGAAGATTACTAAAAAGATAAAATTTACTTTTGATTCCGCAAATATCAAATATAGCTCTTTTCCACATAACATTTAGTATGTTAGAATAAATTACGTTTACTTGCCATCTTGGTGACTTTGAAACTGCTACAATAACCGCTTTTTTATTTTTTAACAGTCCATGTGTTAGTCCACCTTGATATTTATAAGCAAATCCACTTTGAAATACTTTATCACAAAAGCCTTTGAGAATGGCTGGCATAGTACCCCACCAAACTGGATGAAAAACAATTATATAGTCAGCTTTTCTTATTCGTATTTGGTATTCTAGTGCTTGAGAATCTATTTCATCAGGATAACTGACAGGATTAAATTTTTCTTTATATAGATCAATAAAATCTACTGATTGCTCATTTTGTACACATTGCTGACAAAAGGTATAACATAAATCTGATATGACTCCTGCTCTTTGGTCAAATTTTGTATCAGGATTGGCTAAAATAACTACTATTTTTTTTAGTTCAGGCATGATTAAAGATAAGTGATAACTTAGTTATACACAAATTTTTAGTTTTTGTCAAAGGTGAATTATTTCTGTTGGTTACATAGTTTTTAATATAACAATCTATCAGAAATAACATTAAAATGTTTTACTAAATATGAGTAAATTATAAATCAAATATAAAATCGTAAGTCGACCAATACCTCCAGGACTTGGGCATAAAACAGTGTCTTGATTTATATCGCTTTTATCCACATCTCCTATTAAAGTACCATCCAACTCTACTGTAGCAGCATCTATAACTATAGTATTTTCTCCAATCCAATCTTTATTTACTAAACTATGCGCACCTGCAGCTGAGATAACAATATCCGCTAAGTTTGTAAGTAGTTGTGGGCTTTTTGTATTTTTATTTATAGATATAATTGTTGCTCCGCGTGCCAGCAGGTAAGAGAGTAACGGTTTTCCTACCAGTTTACCCTGGCCGATAACTGCGACCTTTTTTTGTGATAAATCTAATTTTTGTTTCATTAAATCTTTAAATACAATATTTTCACTATTAAGAATTTTTTTTAATGTTATATCAATAGCACCAATAGTCGGAGTCAAAAATCCATAAGACTCATATAATTCACTATGGGGAGCAAGTAAATCAACATCGCATTTAGAATCCAGGGTATCGATTAAATATTTAAATTTAGCTGGTACAGGTAGCTGTATAATTATACCTGGTTTTGTAATAGAAACACTTTTGATATAATTTTCAACAATAATTGGATCAACGGTAAAATCAAACTTTTTCAATACTAAATTTAATTCTAAACTATCACACTTTTGTTTTTTATGCTTAATATATCTATTTGAAGCAAAGTCATCGCCAATTTGAATGACATAAAGCTCAGGTAACTTATCATAGCTAAGTATTTTTTGCGTGAGATATAACTCAAATTCTTTGGCAATGGCTTCGGTCTTGTAAATCATGAATTATTTTGATATTAGAAGGATATTATTTTCCATTTTAACGCATATTTTGCGTGACTTTGGATGATCTAGTAGAAATTCTGCTAATTTGTCGAAGAGATTTCTAGCAATAAGTGACTTGACTTCGCGTGCTCCATATTCTAGATGCTCGTTACCTTTATCAACTAAGTGATGAATGACATCATCATCTATTGAGATAGTCCTTCCTTGTTTTATCAGATGATTTTGCAGTATAGCAAGTTCTTTTTGTATGATTTGACTTAAAATAGCCTTACTAATAGGTCTGAATACTATTTTTGCAGTAAGTCTTCCTAAAATTTCAGGTTTTATAGCTCGTTCGACTTCTTGCATAACTTGTGTTTTGAGTGCTTCATAGTCGTGTTCATCTTTTTTATCAAGTTCTATAAATCCAAGTTTAGAAGCAAATTTGTTAAGCTGATTTTTTCCAAGATTTGAGGTCATGAATATAAGTGCATGTTCGCAAGTAACAGTTTGGCCTTTTGCATCAGTTATTTTACCTTCTTCGAGCATCTGTAACAAAATATTGAGATTTTCGGGATGACCTTTTTCTATTTCGTCAAAGAGAATTACAGAATAGGGTTTTTTTCTTAAAAATTCAGTAAGCTGTGGTGCATCATCATAACCTACGTAGCCTGCAGGAGCTCCAAGAAGACGAGACATTTGATGCTTTTCTTTAAACTCTGACATATCAAGTTTCAATAAATATTTATTTGGATCTCCATATAATTCACGAGTTAGAACTTTTACTAATTCAGTTTTTCCAACTCCAGTTGGTCCAAGTAGTAAAAAGGATGCAATAGGACCAGTATGAGGACTTACACCTGAATATGCACGCTTAAGTGCCTGTGATATCTCAGTTGTAGCTTCGTCTTGTCCATATATTTGGTTATCTAAAGATCCTTTCAAGCTTTTAATTTGAGTGTATATGTTTGAGCTAATACGTATCATAGGAACGCCTGATATTTCTGAAACTACTTGTTCTAGCAGTGACTCAGTTACAATACTCATTTGCTGTGCCTCTTTGTTTTTTACATTTAATTCAGCTAACTTTTGTTCTAAGTTTTTTTGGTCTTTCTCAAATTTTTCGCTTAATTCTAGGTTTTGATTTAAAATAGCGTCGTTTTTTTGTTGGATTAATTCCAGTATCTGTTTTTCCACATTTTCCCAGCTATCTTTTTCTAATTTTTTATTACTTTGCTTAAAAGATAAAATACGAGCTCTAACTAGTGCTTCATCAAGAATATCAATAGCCTTGTCTGGGAATCTTCTTTCAGGTAAAAATCTGTCAGATAATGAAACAAGTTTTGGAACAAGTTCGTCAGGAAGAGTAGCGTTATGATAGTTTTCGTATAGATTTTTGATACCCATGACTATCATTGTAGTTTGTTTATGATCCGGTTCTTCAAGTCTAATAGGTTGAAACCTTCGCTCAAAAGCTTTATCTTTTTTGATAATAGTTCGAAATTCCTCTTCGGTTGTTGCACCAATAATACTTATTTCACCGCGGGCTAGGGCCGGCTTTAGAATATTACTAAGATCTGGTCCAGAATGAGATCCTCCTCCACCTCCAGCACCAACAGCGGTGTGTAGCTCATCGATGAATAATATAGCATCTCTTTGTTCTGCAACTTCTTCTAAAATAGCTTTTATACGCTGTTCAAATTCACCACGAAATACAGATCCAGCAATTAGGCCTCCGATGTCTAGACTAAGAATTCGCTTATTTTGAAGCCATTCTGGTACCTTACCTTCATTGATTTTTTTGGCTAGTCCTTCTACAAGGGCTGTTTTACCTACACCTGGCTCTCCGATTAAAATAGGGTTATTTTTATTTTTACGACTGAGTATTTGAGTGATTCTATCAATTTCTTTTTCTCGTTCTAATAAATTGAAATTTGGTTCGGTTTTTACTTTTTGAGTAATATCAACGGTAAAATATTCAAGTGCAGAATCTTTACCTTTGCGATTTTTTGTTTTACCTACTCGTGCATCGTCATTTTTTAAACCTTTATTATATGAGTCAAATAATGAGTTTAGCACATCTTTTAGCTTATCAGCATTATCATGATTTAGATTCATCAAACCTTGACCATGAGATTTGTCTGTATCTAAAATTCCATAGATTAGATGTTCAATTCCAATGTAGTTATAATTGTGCTGTTCTGCTGTTTTAATAGCGCTATCTATACAAGTTTGAAGCTCTTCTGTGATTTCAGGAAGAAGTGAGTTTGTAGGGTTATCTTTCTTTTTAACACTTTTATCGAATCCTTGTTTTCGGATCATTTCCAACAGCTCGCCATTAGAGATATTGTCTATAAAAGTTACTTGAAAAGGAAGGCCTTCTTGAGGTTGTGATAAAATTCCAAACAGTAGGTGTTCGCTTCCAATGTATGAATGACCTAGTTGAATAGCTATCTGCTGGGCTACTGCAAGTGCATTTTTTGCTCGTGTATCAAATTTTGGTAATGATGCTGACATAAAATATAATTTTATAGTTTATAATAAAAATTTCATTTTGTAATTATAAGATTCGTTTATGATATCAGTATAAATAATTTTACTGAATTTGGCAAGGTCTTTTTTAGATTGCTAACACTATAAGCTAAAAAATAGGCCAAGAATCTGTAATTTGATACTTGGCTTGAGTTGGTTTAATTTGAGAATAGTTTAGCCTATCGTTCTTCTTGAGTTGTGGGTCAGGGGGTTTAACTTCCTTAGTTTTTTTTAGATTTGCAATTAGCTTTTGATTGGCTGTTTTAATAGATTCCGCTTCAACATTAAGCAGAATTTGCGCAAGTGTTATAACAGTAGATTTGCTCATACTAATTTAATACCTCCGATTTTCTAAATGAATAAAAGCATTCGATGAAAATGCCCATACTTTGAAAAAAGAATAAATTATAAGATATTATAAAAAAAATTATTTTGTCAATAAATAAGAAATAATAATCTTGATTCATAAAAGTTATAGTGAAAATAATGGTATATAGGGGTTAGAATCTTATATACCATTATTTTGAAGGGACTATGCTTATTTATTCATCATCACTGTTATCACCTTGAATTTTTTTACGTAAAAAAGCTGGAATATCTAGCTGTTCTGCTGGTTCTTGCTGTTGTTGAGGCCGTGTATTATTTGAATTAAGTCTTGTATTTCCAGTTTGTGAATAAACTTGTGAATAATTGTTGCTATTTACTGACGCATTATCGTTATGGTTATCTTCACGCTCTCGACCAAATTTTGGTACATTATATGGCATTTTGATGCCACCGTTAATAGGGCTAGTAAATGTTTCAGGCACTTCCTCTTTTTCTTTAGTAAATCCTGTTGCTACAACAGTTATACGTATTTCATCTTGCAAGTTGGGATCAATGGATGTTCCAAAAATAATTTTAGCTTCTGGATCTACATGCTGATTGATAACATCAGCAGCTTCTCCAATTTCAAACATTGAAAGGTTCTTGCCACCTTGTACATTAAAGAGAACTCCTCTTGCACCTTCGATCGATAATTCAAGTAGTGGAGAATCGATAGCCATAAATGCGGCTTGCTTAGCACGGTCTTCTCCAGAACCACTAGCTCTACCCATACCCATGAGTGCAGTACCTGCATTACTCATAATAGCTCTAACATCCGCAAAATCGACATTGATCTCGCCAGGGAAGTTAATTAAATCGGAAATACCTTGTACAGCTTGTCTGAGAATGTCATCGGAAATTTTGAATGCTTCATAAACTGAAGTGCGCTTATCTATAATCTGTAAAAGTCTTTGATTTGGTACAATGATTACTGCGTCAGCATTTGATTTGAGACTTTCAATACCCTCTTCAGCAATTTGCTTACGTTTTTGGCCTTCAAATTCAAAAGGTTTGGTAACAACACCAACGGTCAATATACCCATCCGTTTGGCAACTTCCGCTATAACAGGAGCAGCACCAGTTCCAGTTCCTCCTCCCATACCCGCAGTAATAAATACCATGTCAGCACCAGCGAGCGCAGCTTCGATTTCTGCAAGACTTTCTTCAGCAGCTTGGCGACCAACCTCAGCGCTCATACCCGCACCTAATCCACGAGTAATATTTGCACCCAATTGAATTACACCATCAGCATGAATGCCTTTTAAAACCTGTAAATCAGTATTCATAGCCCAGAATTCGACGCCTTCAAGTCCTATTTCAATCATTCGACGAATGGCGTTTCCACCTCCGCCACCACATCCGATGACTTTGATTTTTGCCGCAGGAGTAAATTTTGTAGAGTTAACCATATTCATATTGTACGTATCAGCACGAGGTGAAAAATCGCTTTTTAGATTTTTTGGAAGCATACCTAATGTGTAGTCTATTAGATTAGAAGAAATAATTGTCTACAGGATACGGGGATTTTTGACAATTTGTCAAGAGATTATATTTTTTTAAACTAAATTTAAATAATTGTCTTTATAAAATAACGTATAAATGGTATCTACAGTTAGGTATTTGATATTATACGAATTAGTTTAATTGATTTTGATGTTGACATTTCTGATTTTTATATGCAATTTATTACACTATTAATATGTCTCAATATTCTCAATTATTCAAAGCTTACGATATTCGCGGTACTAGTCCTCAAATCAATGAAAAAGTATACTATTTTTCTGGTTTTAGCTTCGTAGAACAAATATTAAAAGTAGAAAAGCTTCCTTTGACCGTTATCGTTGCCCGTGATTACAGATTGACATCGCCTAAATTCTACAATGCTTTGATACAAGGTATAATTGACGCTGGTGCCGAAGTAATAGGTATAGGACACTGTACTACGGATACGCTTTATGCTGCTACTTTGTTGTTTAAATGTTCTGGTTGTATGGTCACAGCTAGTCACAATCCAAGAGATGATAATGGCATCAAAATCGTCAAAAAAGTACCACAAATGTTAGGTCTTGAAAGCGGTCTTGATAAAGTAAGAGATGTCGTACTTTCGGTCATTGATGAAACAGTATTACCACAAATTAGTGAGTCCAAAGTCCATGAATTAGCAAGAAATAAAGTAATAGAATTTTTTGTCTCTAAAATAAGAGAAATAGGGGATTCTAGTGATATAAACGAAATGCTTGCTTGGCAAGGCCGAAAGTTAAAAATTGCCGTAGACTGTGGTAATGGTATGGGTGGGTTTATCATGCCATATATTCAAAAACTATATACAAACATTGAGTTTATACCACTTTTTTGGGACTTAGATGGTAATTTTCCCAACCACCCTGCCGATCCACAAAATATAAATAATTTGGTCGATCTTAAAAAGGTCGTTTTGGATCAAAAATGCGACTTCGGTATAGCATTTGACGGAGATGGAGACAGGGCATTTTTTGTAGATGAAAATGGCGAGCCTCTTCCAGGAGATTTTCTGGTTGCACTTTTCGCCGAAACTCTTTTAAAAGATAAGAAACAAGGAAAGTATCCAGAGTTTAATAATGCTGTGGTTTACTGTCAGCCTGGAAGTCGACTAGCTATAGATGTGATCACAGAAAACGATGGTGTAGCAATACCTTCTAAACAAGGACACACTTATATCAAATCTGAAGTTGACAAATATAAAGCGATTTATGGAGGTGAGTTTAGTGGACACCACTATTTTGGTCAGTTTGGATCTATGGATAGTGGAGCGATAGCCGTCTCACTGATGATAAAAATCTATGTGACGCAAAATAAAAAGTTTTCAGATCTTTTTGCTAGATATGCAGATGAATATTTTGTAAGCGATCTTATGAACCTCAAAATACCTCAAGGGCAAACATTTGGAGATGTAAAAGCTAAGATTGAAGAGTATTTCCATGATGCACGTATCAGTGAGATGGATGGTGTAAGTGTATTTTACCCTGAATGGAAATTTAGTATGAGACCAAGCAACACTGAGCCATTGATTCGTTTTATTTTGGAAACTACAGGCGTAGATAGTGTACAAGAGAAAATAGAGCTAGTTAGGAGAATTGGCGGGGTTTAGTAAATCATTTTTCACATCCTATACCATCTTTATCTCGATCAAGACCATGCCTGTCAGGTTGTAACACTGGAAATCTTTTTTGTGGAATATCTTTACAATCTAAATCAGGTGAATTTGTTGGAATACAAAGTGTAGGGTAAGAAGGATTGCAATCATTATTACTCACGCTCGAGTTTGATTTACTTGATATATTATTTTTTTCCTGCTCCGCTTGAATATTTTCCTTTTCCTGGTCTTTTTGCTCGTTTTCTAGAGCTTGCTGATTATCAGCTTCCTCGTTAGTCTTTTTTGTTTGTTCTGCTCTTGCTATTTCTTCTTTTTGTTTTTCATCTAATACCTTTTTTACAGCTTCCTGCTTTACCTCTTGTAATTCGGTTTCGTTAGCTTTTTTATGTGATATTTCTTGCTGTTTCAGGGCTTCTTTTTTGACATTCTCATCTTCAGTTATCTTTTTTTCATTTACTCCAGCAACATTTTTTGGTACGGTAGTAGATTGATTTTTAGCAGGGCTAGCATTTAATCCTACGCTAAGGAGTAGTAGTAATACCCATCCTGTTACTAATCCAGCTTTGAGCTTTTTGTTCTTAGTATATTTGATTATTAAATAGGGTACAGTAAACCAGAAAAATAATATTCCTAATAATATCTTAAACCAGCTAATTTTGCTTTTCATAAATTTTGGTTATTTATTTTTATTTTATAGATTAAGTACATTATAACCTAGTTTATATATTACTGCAAATTATAATTACTATCAGTATGTATTCGTAAAAATAGGGAGGGTCTAAAACTTATAAAGTATAGAACACCTCCCAGAACAAATAATTATTTGATTACACTAGTAAAATTCTGTCTGCATCGAAACATTGCAGATAAGATGATAGTTCAATCAACTCCTTATTAAAAATATCAAATGGTATTAAATACTCATTATCCTGTTTATAAGCAGAAAGATTGTTTACTTCTTGATCATGTCGTAAGAAAGCTATCGGTTTAGAAATGCTTCCTTCTCCTACTTCAATCACGTCCATTAAAACATAGAAGTGATGCGGATTTGTAACGAACTCTTCATTTAGGCCAACTAAAGACTCATCATATAATCCGAATTCTTTATAAAGCACTGAGACTTTAAAGGGTGTCTCACTAAGACCTCCACTTACAATTATTTCAGTAGCATTAGTTTTTAAACTAGACAAGTCAAATACTGGTGAATTTTCAAAATTAATTGATAAATTACCTTCTAAATCATTGATCCAGTTGCGAAAACCAAAAGCCGATAAAACGTTCATATAAGTAATCCAAGGGTCTGATACTTTTTTTTCAGCAACTTTAGTTGCTTCTGAAATATCACTACCCATTAACCGGACGTAATCATAAATATTCACAGCAAGTGCATTAGACATCATTTTCTCCTAGAAAATAATACAAGTTATTTGTTACAGAGACTGTACGATTAGTAAAATCTACTACAATAGGCATAACATATAAAAACATTTTAAGCAAGTACATTTCTATTCAGCACATTAACTATCAATTTAATCTTCATGTTATTTTCATTCTCCAAAATCATACTTGTATTTGATTTAATCGCTCATTCTATAGATCAAATAAAATGTAGCTAGCCGAGATTGTTGTCCTGCTAAATATGGGTAAAATAGTAAAATTAATAGCAATTTTGGATTTGCTAGTAGTTTAAATATATTTGTATTTGTGTACATAGAAAATGAATAATGTATAAAATTTGAGTTGACGCTAATTCTATAATCGAAAATACTAAATAAATATGAACAAAAAAGTATTATTTATTATTGGAGTTTGTTTTCTAATATTTCTCACTCTTATTGGTATTTGGAACACTTTGGACAGAAAATCAAAAGATCGTGGTTTACAGCTACAAAATGAGATAATAACAGAAAAAAAAGAATCTATTCTTGATAATTCTAAAATTAAGCCTGGAGAAATAGTAGAGTTACCAGAAGTTGATAAAAAGACTTCAAGTACAGAGGTATTAATTCTAAAAACTGGTGCAAAAGACCGTATGTATATACTTGAAAAACCAGTCGATAAAACTAATGTTAAAAATATAATCGTTGCTTTGCATGAAAGTGGTAGTAGTGGAGAAAAATTACAAAAAATTTTGCGATTAAGTGATCTAGTATCAGATAATAATACTATAATTGCTTATCCAGACAGTATTGGCGAAAGATGGAACGATATTAGAGTAAGTAACGAAGAGGTAGATGATATCGGTTTTATAAATGAGCTTGTTCAGTCTCTGCAAAGCCAGTATGGGGTAGGAAAAGATAACACAACTTTAATTGGTGTCTCAAGCGGTGGGTTTATGGTGCAGACTATAGCATGTGAAAATGATGGATTGGTTAGAAATATGTTATCTATTGTTGCATCATTATTGACTAACCAGGCCGAGCAGTGCAAATTTTTGCCTACTAATTCAATTTATATTTTAGGTAAAAAAGATATATTTGTTCCATATGAAGGGGGAAATCTCACTACTCCGGTTTCGGGCATAGTATTGAGTGGGCAGAATACGCTTACAAATGTAGCACAAATAAATAAATGCGGTGAAAAATCAGAAGAAAAAGAATCTACAAATATTTTAGTACAAAAGATAACCGATTGCCCAAATAGAGGGTTGGTGAGTCTTATAACGTATGTAAACGAGAGTCATATTTCATTACCTATTAAAGCTGATTTTGTTTCTATTATAAGGGAAAACGGTTTAATAAAGTAGAATAGCGGTTGACTACAACTTAAAACTAGTCTTAAAATGCATAAAGTACAATTCAATAAATATGTCAAAAATACCAGAAAATCAAGTATCTCAATCCAAATTTCAAAAATGGCTACCAATGTTTATCATTGCTCTTTCTTTGGCTATTATAGTCATCGACGGAACTGTTTTGAACGTATCACAAAAAAGCATTATAAATGACCTAGGAACTGATCTTAAAACTATTCAGTGGGCTTTTACCAGTTACTCTCTTGTTATAGCTGCACTTACCATTTTTGGTGGTAGGCTAGGGGATCTTTTTGGTCGTAAAAAAATGTTTAGGCTAGGTGCTGTATTATTTGCTGTTGGGTCTTTTTTAACTACTATCTCACCAAATGTTGGAATACTGCTACTAGGTTGGTCTTTGATTGAAGGTGTAGGCGCTGCTCTTATGACCCCTGCAGCTTCTGCATTGCTTGTCTCAAACTACGAAGGGCGTGACAGAGGAACAGCTTTTGCTATCTTTGGTGCTACTGCAGGTGGTGCAAGTGCTTTTGGACCTATCATAGGAGGTTTCTTAGCAAAATATGGAGCAAATATTAGTGAATTTTTAGCGAATATTTTTAAGTTTAATCCCACAATTAGTAACTACTTTAACCATTTTTCAGGATGGAGATGGGCTTTTGGTATAAATGTAATAATTGTTCTCTTTTTACTTATTGGGTCCAGAGTTATCAAAGACTTTCATATCAAATCAAATGAAAAAGTTAATTTAGATTTGCCAGGTGTTATATTATCATCTGTAGGTTTAACTTCGATAGTATACGGTATTATAGAATCATCAACATATGGATGGTTTGGTGCTAAAAAAGCATTTGAAATATTTGGTCATACATATAATTTATTAGGTCTTTCTATTACTCCATATCTTATAGTATTAGGTATTTTATTGTTGATTGCTTTTGTATTTTGGGAGCTTCAAGTAGAAAAATCAGGAAAAGAGCCAATGATTAGAGTAGAAATCTTCAAAAATCCAACGTTTAGTTTTGGAATTGCTACTCAAACTACACTGTTTTCTGGGTTCACTGGTATTATTACCTATGGAGTAGTATTTTTCTATCTTACTGTAATCCAGCTTGACTCTCTAGGTGCAGGTCTAGCTTTGATTCCTCTTTCAATAATGACATTCATGATGGCTCCACTTTCAGCTAAATTTAGTCCCAGGTTTGGTTCCAAAAATATTGTACAATGTGGAATTTTGCTAACTTTAGTTGGTACTGCATTAATGTATACCGAGTTTAAACCAGATGCCACAGTGTGGACATTTGTTCCTTCACTTTTACTATTTGGTACAGGATTTGGATTAATGATAGCTCAAATAAATAATCTTGTGCTATCTTCTGTTGATGTTAGCCTTGCAGGTGTTGCCAGTGGGATTAATGGTACTATACGTGAAGTAGGTCGTTCGTTTGGAGTAGCTCTTATTGGTGCTGCATTTATCTCTACTCTTGGATCATCATTAAAAGAGAATTTAAATAACAATAAAAATATAGGAGTACAAGCAAAGAATGTTATTATTAAATCAATTGATGATGGTGAGGTTAATGCAGGTACAACCACTGCTAAAAGTGATCAGGAAGTAGTAGATGAGCCAAACAATAAAAATGCAATTAAAGGTATTGTAGAGAGTGCTAAAACACAAAGAAAAATAATATCAGAACAGAATGCTCAAGCTATATTCTTAAAATCTTATCGAAAAACTGAATTAGAAATTTCTAATGAGGTCAAAAAAAGTATAACTGATGGAAGTAAAGTAGCAATTATGTATACTGGAGTATTTATATTATTATCTTTCCTAATGTCGTTTGGACTACCAAATCCAAAAAAAGAAAAGCTGGAAAACGTTTCAGCTCACTAAGTTTACTTAACCCACTCGTTTAAATCTTCAACAGTCAATTTCTGCCTATTTATTTCGGCTTCAAATGCTTTTAGATCATCCATAATTTGTGGTCTAAAATGCATTAAAATAATTTCACCAGCATTTAGTTTATCTCCTACTTGATACCAAACTTTACCTTCATCTACACGTGCTTTCCAGCCTATGACAGCAGTAATCCCACAAGATTTAGCAGCTTTTAATGTGTTATCGTTATAATTTCCATATGGAGGGCGAAAAAACTTTGGTGTAATCCCGAAGGAGTCTTTATATACGTTTTGAGCATCGCAAATTTCTCTTTTTTGCTGTTCATAGCTAAGCTTAAGAAGATTTAAATGGGTGTTGGTGTGATTTCCAAGATTTGCACCACTATCTAAAATAGTCTTAAAATAACCTGGATTTTCTTTAAAATACATTTGATTGAGGAAAAGAGTTACTGGCCACTTATGTTTTTTAAAAAACTCTAAAGCTTCTGGGTTTTTAACAAGTCCATCATCAATGCCAAGAAAAATAACTGGCTTTTTTGTTTCAAGTGAGATTAAAAAAGGTGTGTTTGGCTTTTCTGAGGCTTTAAAAATATCTGGTACAATTTTTGGTATGATAGGGGCTTCCTCCTTTGTTATAGATATTCTTGGCATACTTGCTGTTATACTCATCTCCTCGTCACTAATAACACTTATTTTAGATTCGCCTAACAATGTATTTATTTTTTTGAGTTCTGGCTGCGAATTCATTTTTGTAGAAAACAATGAATTATACGATAATAACGCTGATGATATGACGATAACTGGTATCAATAGATATATAACTAACTTCATAGATATGACCAAAAATATCTCACCATTTGATCAAGATGTCAATCAAAACTATTTTGCAACTATATAATTATTGTTTGAAAAACTTAAAATTAAATTATTTTCAATTATTAAGGGGCTGTTATTTTTTGATATAATATTTATATTGTTTTCATTTAATTTGCCTTGATAATTAGAATAAATAAAATTAGCTTTTTCTTTTTTAGTATAATAGATAAATGCCAGATTTCTACCGTATCTAAAAATTGATGATATAGATCCGTCCGAGACTTTAAATGCATTATAATTTTTTATATTTTCAATATTTTGATATAGTATTTTTTTTGAGACAATTGTGAGATGCATTTAGCTATATTGATTAGTTCTATATTATCTTGAGAATTACGAGAATAGATCGGACTTGTAAAAGTCGTTACAAAAATAAAACTCCCAAAAATAATAACTAAAATCAAAATGATATACTTGCTTGTATTACTCTAGATTATAGATATAATGGGACTAACAAGAAATATGACAGGTAATAAATATCACTCTAATTTACTTTTAGATACAGAGACTAAGACTAAAAAACTAAACCTATTAAAATAGGATTAATTTTTTTATAAATATAAAATTTTTTATGGCATTTAAATGCTAGATATGAAGTATAGTACAGATATAGCAGTATCAAGACACTTGCAGCAAGGGAAGTCTTTATTAAATATTCCAAATAAAGCCACCAACGAACAGCATGAGGTTTTCTAAAATGAATTTTTTATTCGAATTTTACTTGTAACTAATTGCTAAATCTACAATATATGGCAAAAAGCCGAGTAGGGATTTACTCCATACTGCAAAGCATAGAAATATCAACTTTACCCAAAAAACTTCTTTATAAGTAAAATATCCAAGTAAACCAAAAAATAGAACTATGTCGGTATTGATAGTAATAAATTTTTCTAAAAATAAGTACGTTAAAGTGACAAAAATTGGTGACAAAAGGCTAACAATATTTTTACGGCGTTCACTGCCAAAATTAAGTATATTTTTAGTGATCTTATGAACGAAATATAGGTTAATAACCCTAATAAGAGAGAAAAATGTACGTAATAAAGTTGTATTGTATAGACTAATAAAATGAATAATAATAGTAATCAGCCTATTAAAAAAGGTTTTTCGAGTCAAGGCTCACCATTATAAAAAAATAAAGTCAGGTTTTCTGACAAATTCGACTTCAAGCTGAGTATAGATTGATTCATCTCAGCCCTCAATTAAAATGTTTTGAAAAGTGTAAATACATAAAACTAACAAAATCCAAGCAATTAAGAAAAAGGTAAAAAGCAATATTTCTTATCTAAAAGAATAAAAGTTGTTTATATACATAGTTTTTATCTTTAACTTGTCAATTTACTTGTGAGGCTTTATTACTTTTGAGCAAAAATGGAGACCAAATAGTTATGAAATTCAAATTAGCGTAGATACTAGCTATAAAAATAGTATATCTTTATACTTTATAACTTCAACATGAATAAATTACATTACAAAGAGCCATAGATTCTAATCAAAAAAGGGAAAACTAGCAGTACTTTTTCTCATACAAAACTCAAAGATAACCTCAAAAGAGCTTGACAATATACCCGATATTGTTTGTAAATATTATCAAGCAGCTTACTCATTGACGCAGAGTAATTTTAATACAAAAGTTTTCATTGTTGCCATCTGTAATATTTATATATTAGGTGGTACTCTTTTAGGTTTTATATTTTATAAGTCTTTGATACAAACATATTAAGATTCATTTTATGGCAAATAGATTTTTACATTTTACAAATTTTTTTAAAGCTAGAATTATTTTATGTGCTTTATTTATTTTGGGTATACTCTTTGTTCAAACAATAGCCTTAGATGTGTATAGACCGTTTACATTTTTACAAAACTCGATACCCAAATACTTCGAAGTAATAAAAAGCTACTCCATTACTTGGCCCGTAGACACGTTAAGTATTTTAAAAACTGAAATAACAAATGACTTGTGTAGTAATTTGAAAATTAGTTATCAAAGCAATCTAATTACCTCATCTGTTGTAAATCAGTTTGATTATAAAATAGCTTTTAAAGATGATGGTGATGAGCTATTTAATGGGCTGTTGAATCCAAATCAAGTATATTTTCAGATGAAATGCACCGATAACAAAACTAAAAAATTTTATGGTGATTTAGATTATACTTTATTCGATGAAATTGATTTAAATCGTTCTTTATGTCTTGAAAATCATACAGATATGCTTAGTGGCCAGACTGGCCAAAAAAGTATTTGTCTCGTAAGCTATGATCAAACTTCATTAGATAAATCTAATATCCCATTTTTAAGCACCGCTATAAAGTCAACGGTCAAGGATAATGTTAAAGTTGTTAAACGAAAATTTAGAGAGAGAAAAGCGTTTTCTACTGACTATATCTATATTTTTAGCGATAATAGCGGCAGCAATTACGAGTTTTTAACTAAAAATGAAAATTCATTAACAAGGCAATCTAATTTGCAAATTGATTTAAAATAATTTCTGGTAGGCAAGGTTATTCTTAGAAAAGAATTATATTTTACAGCCACTATTTTTAAAGTAAATCTAAATCTTATTTAAAAATACAATAATTATATTCTGATACTAAATAGTCTAATTTCTAGCTATAGTGCGATTTTGATAAATTTTTAAATACTAAATACCTAATTTTAGGCCTTTTTTAGAATAATTGACAAATCTAGGATTTATGCATATCATAGTCTATACGATAAACAAGAAACTCAAATCAAATAAAAATAATTTAAAATATTTTCTAATGTTTATAGCAAAGCTAATAAACTAAATAGGTAAGCGATAGAAGCTAAGTTTGTTTATAAATTATACAAAACCCCACTATTTCTGCAATGTATCTAATATAAAGTAGACTAAATATAAAAGACAAAAAATATGGAATCAGTATATATAATACCTGCGATACTTTTTATCATTACACTTATTGTAATATTAATATTCATTACAGTATCTAGAAAAACTAAAACGAGTCAGGATTCGTTATCTATCGAAGATAGACAGTTAGAAGAGGACAAGATTCGTTATCAAAATCAGATTGAGCTTGAAACTCTACAAAAATCTCTCAAATCTGAATATGAAGCTAAAAAGTTGTTGCTCGAAAAAGATAATGAAGTAGCCTTTAGCAAGATTAAACTTGAAGCGATGGCAGAACTGAAAGAGGAGGAAAAAGAAATGAGAAAGCGAATACTGGACCTTCAAGAAAATATTGATAGAAAAGAGTCTATTTTAAATGAAAAACTAGAAAAATTTGAAGATGAAAAAAAGCATGTTCTGGGCTTGAAAGATGAAATAGATAGTATCAAAGCAAGATTGGTGCAAAAAGAATCTGAGGTAATTCTCAAAGAAACTCAACAACAAGAAATTTTAAATACTAAATTAACTGAAATCGCAGGGCTGAGCAAGTCAGAGGCTAAAGATCAAATTTTAGAAGTTTCCAAAACTGAAATGGGTGGCGAGTTACTTGAGTGGCAAAAAAAAATGCTGGAAAACGCTGAGGAGGAAGCGGTAAGCAAAGCGCGAGAAATAGTAGCCCTGGCAGTTCAAAGATGCAGTAGTGAAGTGGCAAATGAATTTACGATAACTACAGTTAGACTTCCTGATGAAGATGCGAAAGGTAAGATAATAGGTAAGGGTGGTAGAAATATCCAGTGGCTCGAAAAAACGCTCGGAGTTGAGTTGGTCATCGATGAGACTCCTGAAGTAGTTACTATTAGTGGATTTAATTCTATTCGTAGACATATAGCTAAAAAAACCCTTGAAAAATTACTTGAGGATGGACGAATACACCCTGCTTCAATAGAAGAAATGTATGAAAAGTCAAAAGCCGAAATAGCTCAAGAAATAGCTGAATCTGGGCAATGGGCAGTAAATGAGTTAGGAATTTATGATTTCCCAGCCAAGCTTATACGAATTATAGGTAGGCTTAAATATCGTACGAGTTATGGTCAAAACATGCTTAGACACAGTATTGAAATGGCTAAGCTTGCTGCGTTGTTAGCAAAGGAGATGAATACTCAGTTTCCACAAAGAAATCCAGTAGATGTAGATATATGTATTAAAGGTGCTTTACTACACGATATTGGTAAAGCTATTGATGAAGAAAGTAATCCAAAAGGAAATCATATAGATTTAGGTGAAAGGGTTTGCGAGACCTTTGGACTCGATTGGCGTATCCGAAAGTGTGTTTCTTCTCATCATGATGAAAGTTACTACGATGCTGAGCACGGATTTTGTCTTGAAGCCGCTTTAGTTGATGCATGTGACAACATAAGTGGAGGACGTATGGGAGCTCGCAAAGAAACAGGTGAAGCGTATTTTCAGCGAATGGAATCTTTAGAAAAAATAGGCGAGACTACACCAGGAGTTACTAAAAGCTGGATAATGAGGGGGAGTAGAGAACTATGGGTGTTTTTTGATACAGAGAAGATAACGCCAGGCCAGATGCATACTGCTACGCGTGAGATAGCAAAACGAATTCAGACTGAAGTCAAATATCCAGGTGAAATCAAAATAGTTGGTCTCTGGGAAGATAAAATTGTAGAATACGCGGCCTAAGACTTGACAAAAGCCTATTTCTAAGTTATATTTGAAGTGTTCGTCGTTTATTTATAATAACAATGAAAACTCAAACCCCGATCAGTAAAGAAATCAATTATGCTAAAAAATGCTTAATGATTAATTTTTCATGCGTGTATAATGCGGAAAAACAATACCAACGTCTAAGCTCAATCACTGAGCTTAGTAAAGATAATTGGTTTATTAAATTTATTGATCCTGCTTGTGAAGCTCTAAAAGTACTAAAGACTGAAGGTGTAATCACTGTCTCGCAACAGGGAGACATACATCCAGGAATCAATTTTATTCCATTAGAAGATTAAAAAATTTAATAATTACTCATTTTTAAGCTATCAACATTTTTTTGGTAGCTTATTTTTTTGACATGTTTTTATAAATTTAGCATACTTAATGTATGAATTTAATTAATATTAATAACTCTATAGTGTTCGTACGTGTATGCTATGATTTACCAAATCTTGAGAGTAGTGATCGTATTTTAGATAGTAAAGCAACTATAAGACAACTATTAAATCAAGGAAACCAGGTTATTTTATTAAGTCACTGGGGTCGTCCAGATGGAAAAAAAATATCTGAACTTAGTCTTGAAAAACTTTTAGAATCTGTTCAGTCAAACTTCTCTGAGCCAGTGGAATTTATCAATCAATATGATTATTTTGAGAAAAATATTAGTTTGCAAGATATAATGAAAATCACTAGAACAAAATTATTTTTGTTTGAAAATACAAGATTTAGCCCGTATGAGACTTCAAAAAACCTGCTTAATAGAGATTCGTTAGCTCAAAAGTATAGAGAAATAGCTCAATATTTTGTCGATGAGGCGTTTCCAGTAAGTCATAGGCAAGAGGTAACAAACTATGAGCTTAAAAAACATTTACCATATGCTTATGGTTTATCATTTATGAACGAATTGCAGAAACTAGAAATTATAAGAACTAACCCAAGTAAGCCATTTGCTATAATAATGGCAGGGTCTAAACTTGAAACAAAGTTGCCATTAATAGCTAAGATGTGTGAAAAGGGTGATAAAGTGTTACTTGGAGGTGAACTATGCTTTACTTTTCTTAAAGCTGTAAATAGTCCTCTTCAAATTTACGACTCACTAATTGAAGAAGCTTTTATATCTAAAGCTAAAGAACTATTATCTAAATATCCAACTAAAATTATTTTACCAGTAGACTTTATATATGGAAATATAGATAATAAAAAACTTGCTCTTGATCTTGGTCCAAAAACTTTAAGACTTTTCGAATTAGAGTTAGAAAAAGCGAATTCAATTTTTTGGAATGGTCCTTTAGGCTACTATTTAGATAAAAAATATGCTTTGGGTACTTTAGAAATTGGAAAATATATTTCTGATTTATCTCAGGCCTATAAAGTATTAGGCGGAGGAGATAGCGTAGCAGTTTTACCTCAGGAGACTCTTGAAAAATTTGATTTTGTGTCAATGGGTGGTGGAGCTACTCTTGAATATCTTTCAAATTAGATTAAGTAATTTTATATCGCAACACTGCGCTTGACAAGTTTTTAGTTTTGTATTATCTCTTATATATAATCACAATTATTATATTCTAAATATTATTATGCAAAATTACGAGTTTTATTTTATTATTAATCCTGAGCTATCAGGTGATCAAACTAAAGAAATAGTAGAGTCTATAAAAACAATTATTACTACTGATTTTGGTGCAGAGAACGTTATTGAAAATTCTGAAGGATTGAAAAAGTTATCTTATCTTATAAATAAGCATCAAACTGGATTTTATACTTCCATTACATTTAATATTAATGATGATAACACTTATAAAGTAAGTAATTTTGAGAAAAAAATTAATCTTATAGAGCCTATTATTCGCTACATTCTTATAAATCAAACTGACTTTCTTGTACAAAAGTCTAAAGAAAAACTTAATATTGTAACTGATATAACCACCCATAGAGATTTAAACAAAGCTAATGCAAAAAAGAAAGATTTAGCTACTTACTTGGGTTATCGAGTTATAGACTTTAAAAACATAGCTTTCTTAAATCAGTTTACCTCTCCATATGCCAAAATTTTTATAAAAGAGAAAACTGGCACGTCTGCTAAATCACAACGAAAAATTGCTCAAGCTATAAAAAGAGCTAGACATATGGCTCTTATGCCATTTACTTCTAGATAGTAAATTAAATTAGTGCTTTAGGGTACTTTTTTTGTATGTTTGATTATATTGGTATAGACTGGGGAGAAAAAATATGTGGATTATCGTTTGGTGATTCGGAAACTAAATTAGTGATACCTGGTTCCGAAAAAACTGAAACAAAAATAATTTTTGAAAAACTCGAATACGAAGTAAATACGAGAAAAATAGCTCATATTGTTGTAGGGTTTCCGCTTACTTTCTATGGAAATAAAACTAGAGTCACTATCCTTATTGAGGTGTTTATTGCTAAAACTCAATTTTTGTTTCCAGATTGCGATGTAGTAACTATTGATGAGAGAGGTACAACAAAGGATTCACAAATTAAAATAGGTAAGACATTAAAATATCAATTAGATAATCAGTCTGCCGCTGAAATCTTAATTAGATATTTTGAAAAATACTTCAAAGTATAAGTTTTATGCTGCTAGATCTTGGAGAATATTCCAAATAGTAATTTTTTGTGATTGAGACAGTATGTATGGTAACTGGTTAGTGATTTGCTTTAGATATTCGGTATCCAGATGACTTGAAAGACCAACTTTATTGGCGGTATTTAAGCTAATTTGTTTTAGCAAGGCTACTTTCAAAAAGACCTGAAGCGATGTAAATTGCTTTTGTGTATTGTAAAAAAGATCTTTGTTAGTAGGGTGATGAATATGATTTAGGTTAATTTGTTCAGGTATATAGAGATTGCCAGGTGGTATCAAACCATGCAAATTCAATATATAATCAGACTTATTTAATCTTTGATGTATCGAGGATAAAGTAGTATTTGTTAATGAAAGAATTTTACTATATTGTGGAATAATATGATTTTTTAGAGTTGCACGACCCATAACAAACTTATCATTTTGTAAATCCTTTTTTTCTGCAAACTTTTCAATTGTCCAAAATCCATTTTTATTTATTATGATAAACTGAAACTCACAACTTTGATTTATCATTTTAATTATGTACGGAGCAGAATTAAATAGATACAGTGTCAAACTATCCTTACCGCTAATTTGAATTTTAATAAACTTGGTTCCTCGAGGTATTATTTCGTAGCGAACTATAAAACCATTTAAAATATATTTTTTATTTATCAACTTTTCAGAATTATGAAAAGGCTCGAGATAGTCTAGTTTATAGGGAAAATATGTGAGTAACTGGTACAGATTTAGAATTCCAGCCTTAGAAAGCTTTTCTATTTGTAAAGAAGTGAGATTATCACTGATTTTTGATACCATATACTAACTAATTTGGCCAATTTTTTATTTATGTCTAGCACACTACTTGACAAAAGTGATAAATAACGTTATAAATTATATTACTGTGGCGCTATCGTCTAGTGGTTAGGACGCGAGATTTTCATTCTTGTAACCGGGGTTCAATTCCCCGTAGCGCCGCCAAAAAAATAAATATTCCTTTGGGGGATTATTTTTATGTATTTTATTATTCTTCAAAAGGCTTAGGACATTTCCAAACTCCGAGACTCTCTCTTTGAGCTTTATAGCTGAAATCACTAAACTGTTTTTCATATGTTGTATTTGGACTATATGATTTACTCCTAGCAAAACCTTTTATTACAAGATCTGCATTTACACTTTGCTCTATTTTATCGGTATCTTTCCCAATAAGAAAAACAAATCTTAACTCTCGACCGTATTTATCGGTTTTTTCTACATCTGGAACTATAACTATTTCTTTACCTTCAACCAACTTTTTATTATATTCTGACGCCTCTGGTCCAAAACACATTATTGGAGTATTTGGTTTTTTAGTTTCAGGAGTATCCATATCTAAGTATCTTATTGTTCTACCATCTGAAAGAATAATCGTATCGCCGTCAATTACGCGATTAACTTTAACAGTTTCAGTTTTTTTATCGCTATTTTTAGTTTTTTTATTTGGCTGGATATTACTTAGATTCGATGACAATCCAAATAAATTGCTTAAAGACAACTGAATTTCGGGTAAAGAGCCAATAATTATAATGCTAAAAATAGCTAAACTAATAAGGAAAACTTGTAAGGGTTTGTTTTCTTTCATATCAATTATTTTTTATGGTAAAAACGTAGCTGGGTCAAAACACTTAGAACCTCCATAGTTACATCCTACACTTCCAGTAGTCTCTATACTATCAGAAATTAACATAAAATGTGTGTGTGTACCTGTAGAGCTACCAGTAGAACCCATATAACCTATAGTTTGTCCTTGACTTACCACTCCTGAGACTGTAGAGGGCTGCAACATATGTGCATAAAGAGAATAAACACGCTGACCGCTAGGTAAAACATGTCTTATAATAATAAAATTACCAAATCCTCCAGCATGAAAACCTTTTTGCATCACCGACCCAGCTGCAATAGCAAAAAGAGGGGTACCTGATGAATTTGCAATATCAAAGGCATCGTGACTGCCTCCAGCACTACTAGGGCAACCATAACTCTGTGATACATAGCCATTTGTTGGCCAAATAAAATATCCAGCTGGAGCTGTAAGCTTACCTTTTTCAGTAAAACTACATCCAGCACCATTTGTCTCATATCCGTAGGCTCCTTGGCTAGTGTCACCATTGGATGTTATTGGATTTCGATTACTTTTATTTGTTTCAGCTTTAGCTTCTGCCTCAGCTCGTTTTTGTCTTTCTAACTCTTCATTTTCTTTTGTTACAGCTGATTTGAAATCAGCGTCTACCTGGAAAGATTGAGCAACTACAGTTTTTTTCTGTTCATTTGAAGCTTTAATTAGTTTTTGATATCGATCTTCTTGTCCTTGGGTTTCGATGAGAAGGGTGCTGAGTGAATCTTTTTTACTATTTAATAAAAATTGAGTATCATTGAGAGCTTTTTCAGTGTCTTCTTGTTGTTTTTTATTTTGATCAAGTTCTTCTGTTGCTAATTCTAGCTGCTTATTGATTCTAGCTGCTTTTTCTTGAATAGAAGATAAATTATAAGCATTACTTAAAATTTCACCGAGATTTTTACTTGATAGGATTGCTTCAAGTGGACTATTTTTATCCTGTTTCTGGATTTCCCTGACTAGATTTTTCATGTCTCCCTCCAGTGTTGTAATTTTTTTTTGATTTTCTGAAATCTGTTCTTCAAGTTTACTAATTGCAATTTTTGTATCGGTGATAAGACTTTCTGTTTTATTTATTTCAGTTTTCATTTCATTCACTTGCTCTGCTAAAGAATTTTTTCGCGCCGATACATTATCTAGATCTCCTGTTAATGTGTTAATTTGACCGCTGATATTGCTAATTTTTTGATCGATTTCTGATTTTTGCTGATCATATTTTGATTTAAGCACTTCAGACTGAGCAAGAGTAGAAATATTTTGATGTCCCACTAAAGCTATAAGCGAGGTGAGCAATATTGCAATTGATACAGTTTTGTAAGTATTTTTTTTATGCAAAAAATTCATATTGGTTTTGTTAGTGATTTTCGAAAACAATATTATATGCTTTTTATAGCTATGTCAAATATTAAATTTCTATTTGTTAAGATAAAATTTAAGTGTTGCCAGTTAAACTTAAAACCAATAATTGGCTATCCAGAAAGCTTTTGCACCTAAGGGATTTTTATATCTGGATTGGATATATGAAATACACCATTCGGTTTGAGTATTTGGATTGGTAGTATAGTCGGATCCTGCTGTAGCCATTTTACTAAATGGTAAGGCTTGGCATAAACCACCAGCTCCTGATGATTTATTGATTGCAAGGTAATTCCAGTGACTTTCTTTATCAATAATATAGTAATAGGCGTCCCATTGATCGCATCCAAATACTTCACATACACGGTTTTTGGCATATGCTTGTAAATCTCCAGCTGGTACTACAGTACTGACAGCGGGTTCGGGTGCTTTTACTACGGACTGCTGCCTCATAGATGCTATTTTATTTGCAGTAGCAATTTCTTGTTTGGATTTTGCCTGCTTTTCTTCCTCAATTTGACGATTACGCTCTTCTTCTCTCAATCGATTTTCTTCCTCTATCTTTTTTTGTTCTTCAATTTTACGAGCTTCATCTTCCTTAATTTTTTCTAAATTGGATGATATTTTTGATATACCTAAATCTATAGACCTTGGTTTATAGTCCGAAATAGCAATTATTTGTTTTAGTTCAGTATTATCGTACTCCTTGATTTTATTGTTTGGAGCGTATGAGAATCCTGAATTTAGTAGTGTAAGACTTATTAAAGAGCTTACTAGTAGTGTTTTCATCTATTATTTAGGTGGCGAACCTAGAAGATTAATAGCCGTTTGATTATACAGTGTATCACCTTTGATTAAGTTTGTCCAGTGATTTTTTATACCATAGTTATACCTATGTTTATCAGTTTTTTGACCATTTTATTATAGAATACTTACAAACTATATCTTTTTAGGAGGCTGTTTATTGTGTAAAATTGAATATTATTGACTGAGATTATTTAAGTGCAGGCAAAGAACCGTAATTTTTGATAGGTAGTTTTAAAAATTGACAGGATAAAAAATAATTGATATTTTAAGTGAATGCCACAAAGCTCTCAAAACCCTTTTAATATAACCTCAGTTACTGATGAAACAGCATCAAAAAATACCAAGGAAACAGAATTTTCAAGTAACTTAAAGTCAGATCAAAACTTTGATTATACGAAAAAAAAAGCTAGTCGTGCAGATTTGGTTTGGTCTCTAATTTGGATTTTTACTATTAGTTTACTGATCTTGAAATTTGCAGTCTATCAACAAGTAAATGTAATTGGAGAAAGTATGGAACCAAATTTTTCTACTGGACAAATGTTACTTGTTAATACGATCAATAAAAATATTAAGCGAGGCCAGGTTACCGCTGTATACGAAGATAAAGATGCTGGTAAAAACTCTAATTATTTTACTAGATTCAACACTAAGTTTTATTTAAAACGAGTAATTGGTCTTCCAAATGAAGAAATAGAAATTATCGGAAGCACTGTTATTATCTATAATTCTGAGAATCCAGATGGCTTTGCACTAAAAGAGAATTATGTTGGCTCAAGAGCAAAACTTGTTGAAGATCAAAAAAAATACTATTTTGCTAAAACAAAAATTCCTTCAGATAGCTATTTTGTAATGGGTGACAATAGGAGCAATAGTACAGACTCACGAGTTAGAGGATCTTTTCCAGTATATGATATTTTTGGACAAGAAACGTTAAAATATTGGCCTCTTGAAAAAGCTGAGTTATTTCATCTACCAGAGTATCCAATACTACCATTGAGCGACTCTTTAAAATCAATAAGAGATGAGTATAAAACAAAATATAGTAAAAGTACAGTTTAGTATCATTAAAATAATATTCTATGAAACATTTGATTATTGATACTTCGTATTTAATTTATAGATCTCATTTTGCTTATCCAAAATTAACAAGTAATGATATACCAACTGGAGCATTTTTTGGTTTTGCAAAAACTGTTATAGCCTTGATCAAAGAATATACTCCTGATACACTTATTTTTGCACTTGATACCCCAAAACCTACGTGGAGACATGAGGTCAAAAATGACTATAAGGCTGGTCGACCAGAGGCTGATAAAAATATGGTTGCTCAAATTCCAACTATACAAAACTGGTGTAAACTTATTACTAAAAACTACTTTGTGCAAGATGGTTATGAGGCAGATGATTTTATTTGCACAGCTTGTTACAATATTATACAAGATTATATATTGACTACTGAGCATAAAAATATAAAAGATGAAGACTTGTTTGCCGATCAGTTTGATAACACAAATAAACCGAAAATGTTTGAGCCAATGACTCATCAAGAGCTTGCTAAGCTTGATATTAATATGAAAGATCAGGTTTATATTTTTTCTTCAGATCGAGATCTTTTTCAATTGCTGGTATATCCTAATGTTTGTTTTATTCAGAGTAAAAGTACTAAAGACGGCTTTAGTTTGTTCAGTCAAAAAGAGTTTAGAGAAAAATATGAATTAGATCCTATACAGTGGATAGATTATAAAACACTTGTAGGTGATGGTTCAGATAATTTACAAGGTTTGCCAGGAGTGGGTCCTAAAACTGCAACTAGTCTATTAAACCAGATTGGTAGTTTATACATACTATTTGAGCTAATGGAGATTGATAATACAAATTATATTTTAGGTAGTTGGGCTCAACAAAAATATCATGAAGTAGCAAAAGAATATATTGAAAATCCTAAAAACTTCAAATTGATGGATAAAATACGTGATAATTTAGAGTTGTTGCATCAGACGCATCGTTTATCACAGCTAGAAATAGTACCTGGTGGGGTAGAGATCGATAAAGGTTTTGACCTCCACAAAGGCACTGATTTGTTTCAAGAATATGGATTTAAATCACTGGTCACTATGACCACAAATACAGTAGGATTTGATCAAGGTGAGACTGATGCATTATTTTAAGATAGTTGTCTACTATTTTTGTAGTTAATACAGTAATCGTACAAAAAAATAAAACAGTTTTAGATATATATAATTTGTACTTGACCAATTTTTATATTTCATTGATAAATCCGATACCTATTATTAGAGTCTATATATGTCCAAAAACAATCTAAATATCTTTATTTCGTTAGTTATTATTATAATTATTGTAGGGGTTATCGCCCTATTTGTTACAAAAAATAAGAAGGATAATAACAAGTCAGTTTCAGATAGTGAAATTATTTCAGACACAAAAAAGAGTCAAGATGAGACCAATGTAAAAAAACTGTCTATTAGTGGTAGTATTGCTGATATCGCTGGTTTATACAAAGGTAGGGCCTCGCTTATCACTCAAAGTCTCGTATTTCCTACTTCTACACTCAAAGTAGATAGTACAGGTGCGATGACGTTAAATAGCAAAGGATTAAGTTTGGCAGCATTGGCAAACGCAGCATTGAAAATAAATAATATTTATCCTTCAGTAAACCTTGCTATTTCAGGGAAAGCAACTTTAGCAGATACCAAAACACTTAAAATTAGTATTGAATCTATAGCTCCAAGCCTGGTGATTGATAATAATGGAGTAGAAACACCGGTTGATGCGGAAACTAGTTTTAAGTTATTTCAAGCTATTAGTACCGCTGGTATTACTATTCCTCAAGCTACTGCTGAGCAACCTATATTACTATCTACTAATCTTGAGAATAATCCTGGTACTAACATAATAAAAATATCTACACTTCCAAATCAACCAGTATTCGCACTTTTTGAAGGAGCTAAGTAGCTGTTATGTATATTGGACCCCTTGCTTTAAATAAAAAAAATCTACCTTTAATTGATAATGTAGTTATTAATTTAGAAAAGCCAATATATCACTTGTGGGGTAAAAATGGGGTAGGTAAATCCACACTTATCAAGCTTATACTTGCTGATTGCATTGAAAAAAAAATTCGATTTGCGTTTATGGATCAAAACTATAGGACAAGTTGGTTATGGTGGATGAAAATTGAAGAAAACCTAGATTTGATAACTGGTAATATTCACTCAGGAAAAAAGTTTATTGAACTAGATATATACAATAGACAGCAATCTTGGATTAAGCCATTGCTTTCAAAAATAGTTGCTCAATACGACTTTAGTAAGGGAAACGAAATACAAAGTGCAGGAGTCAGTGGAGGTCAACTTCAAAGGCTAATATTTTTGAGAGAACTAATTGCAAAACCCGAAATCGTACTTCTTGACGAAGCTTTTTCTGCACTAGATATTGAGGTAGTAGAAGACGTTATAAGCTGGCTTTTAGAAGAACAAAAACGGCTGGATTTTAAAATAGTAAATATTTGTCATGATAAAAGAATAATAGAATTAATGAAGGGAAAAGTAATTGTACTAGATACTGAAGGAACGCCTAAAAAACTAACATTAACTGAAATGAGCTATGAAGAAATGGTATAGTTTTGGACTAATAATCAGCTTATTTGTCACTGTATGGCAGTCATTTTTTTATTTAGGATATATTAACAAGGCATTTTTACCAAGCCCACTGAACATATTAGAAGTGTTTTTTAATAAAAGTTTCTGGTTGTTATTTGCGATTGACCTGTTTACTACATTTTCTAACATTTGTATTGGAGTTGTCATTGGATATTTTATAGTTTATACATTACTTATTATATCTTTTTATTCTTCGTTTTTTGCTTATTTCATAAGATTTATCAATACTATATTAAAATATATTCCCCTTCCTGCGCTAATTCCTATAGGTATATTATTTTTTGGACTGAGCTCTGCTGTTAATATTTTTCTTGTTGCGCTCGCAACGTTTACTATTCTACTACAGCATAATTTTTCCCTAATTGAAAAGGAGGAAAAGGCGTACGAATTTGTTAGAATTTCGTGGGTGATCACTCCGTGGCAAAGATTTTGGAAGTTTCTATTTCCAATGTCAAACTATCTCGGGTATCGAGTTATACCTACTTTGATTATCTGGGTACTGAGTATAGAGGTTATAGTCGAAATGATATTGGGCGGAAAATCAGGAATAGGAGTAAGGTTATTACAATTCCAGCAACTTTATAAAACTGGTGAGTTATATTCGTATTTATTGTTAATAATTGGGATTACTTTTTTATTCGAGTTAGTAATTATTCAGGCGTTCAGCAGATTTATATGGGACATAAAGAAGGCTACTATCTGGATTATTTTGATTACTCTGATTTTCGTTTCTGCAGGTTCATATCTCAGTTCATTTTCATTTTTTTCTAAAAAGCGTGTGATTGTGACTTATTCGGCTACTGCAAATTTACCACTAATGGTGTATATTAAAAAATTTAATTCTCTTAATTTTTCGCTAGTACAAACTGGTAGCGGTTTACAAGCTATGGATACACTACAGGCAGGAAAAGCTGATATAGCTGGTTTCATTGATATGCCAAATGCTCTTACTGGAATTGAGAAAAATAGTAAACTACGTATGGTTGCTCAGTTAGTAGAGAGCCCATCTAGCCCCTCCTTATTTTTAATTGGTAAAAAAGTTAATTCGTTAGATAATTTAAAAGGATTGGAAAATTCTATTGTAGGATACTATCCAAATAATTCACTTATCAAATCAGGGCTAGATTTTAGTCTATTCAAAAGTGGTGTAAATACTTCCAATATTACCTATACATCTTCAAACGATCCTTTATCTCTAGTTCAAAGTATTAAGACAGGTTTTATTGAAAGTTTTTTGGGGCCTGAGCCATTCGTTTCTGATATTGAAAATGAGCTTGGAATTTCAAGAGTAAATAAAGACAAATCGTTAGTTCAAGGTGTAGGCTTTAAAAATCTCCCGCTTGCCAGTTTAGTTATAGACACTTCTAAGTTTAGCGAATCAGAAAAAAAAGATGTTTTAGACGGTATAAATCAGAGTATTGATTATATAAGAAATAGTACTGGTTCAGATGGTCGAGCTAATAGTGAGCTTTCAAGCATACTCAAAGATTATGAAATTAATCAAAAAAGTGTTATATCTAAATATCAAAACTATAGTGAAATTGACGCAGATGAAACTAAAAAATTAATCGATTTGATCAACTTGTATGATCCCAATAGTGCTTTGAAAAGTAGTACATTTGATGTTAGCAAATATTATATTTATCCTTAAAGAATTGTAAGTATATAATATTATAAAATACAAAATTGGAATTAATGGTAGATTTTATATTTACACTTGACAAAAAGCGAAGTGAAGCTATATATTAGTTTGGTTTTGTTTTTTATAGGAGAAAAACCGTGTTTAAAAAAATTTTGGTATTTGTTTCAGTTGCTATTCTTACTGTAGCGCCTATTAGTGCAAAGTCAATAGAGGTTTCAAAAAAACTATGGCCAGGTGACTTATCTGTCCTTTGCCAACCCTTATCTGATAAAAACGAATATAGCGCGCTCAGTGATCTAAGTAAAAAAATACGATTAAAAGTAAATGCAAAAGCCGATGAGGAGCCAGATAACACATGCTTGATACTTCAAGTATATAATGACGGAGATATTGCTTACATTACATTTGAAGGTAATGGAGACTCAAGATATTCAACTAAAGAGGAGATAAATTTTCACAAATTTTACAATCCTCCAATTACTCGACGTGCTCCAAAAAAAGTAAAAAAAACTATTGTCACTGGAGTAGTAAAGTAGTATTTATTAAACATTCGTTGACACTGTTATTAGTGTCAATTTTTTTTCTCAAAAAAAAAGGGTAGTTGACAAAAGAAAGTTTTTCTTTTATTTTAATTTCAACCTATTTCATGTAAACAATGAGAAATTATAGATACTTAATTGCGTTGATTATTTCAATAGCTGTTGCTTCGCCTATCTCTGTTAAAGCAAGGCCAAATGTATTAGATCGTGTAGATGAATTTGATGTCTGTCATTACACTACACAAAGTGATTATGATGAAGTAAGACAAAACGGTATATACTCTTATCAGTTATATGCAATCGCTCGTTCTTTGAAAAACACTCAAAATTGTTACATTTATAATGTTCCCGCTAACCCGAGCACATTTGTGACTGGTTACAGCGATAGTAATCAAATCAGGTTAAGATGGGCAACTCAAGATGAGATATCGTACGCTCGGTCAAATTTGAAATTTTTCAGATTTTTAAAGGACGGTACTACTCGAGCTAGGTTTGACTAATTTTTAAATGTTTTAGAAATATATATTTAGCACCTGTTTTCAGCAAGTGCTATTTTTTTACTACAAAAAAACCTACCGGATAGGTAGATAAAAGAAAGAATTTTGAACATTATTTTTCTTCTTTTTTTGCTTTTGCTTCAACATCTTGTGTGTCATCAGCTGGTTTTTCTTCAGTAGCTTCACTAGGTGTATTAGCTTCACTAGAACTATAGATTTTTTCACCGACTTTCATCAATGCATCTTGTAGCTCCTTAGTTTTAGCTTCTAAATCATCTTTTGATGCACCTTCTTTTTTTACCAAGTCTTCTAATTCAGTTTTGACTTTATTTACGCCTTCTTTATCTTCACTGCTTAGCTTATCGCCCATGTCTTTGACGAGTTTTTCAGTTTGGAAAATAGATGATTCTGCATTATTTTTAGCTTCAATTTTTGCTTTTTTAGCAAGATCAGCATCTTTCTGTCTCTCTGCTTCTTCAATTGCTTTATGCTTTTCTTCTTCAGTTAGAGTAGAAGATCCTGTAATAGTGATATTTGCCTCTTTCCCAGTTCCTTTATCAGCTGCAGTAACTTTGAGAATACCATTAGCATCAAGGTCAAAAGTAACTTCAATTTGTGGAGCGCCTCGTGGTGCTGGAGCTACTCCAGAAAGAGTAAATTTACCTAAAGATTTGTTGTCTATTGCAAGCGGACGCTCGCCTTGAACTACGTGAACATCAACTGCTGTTTGGTTATCAGCATATGTAGAAAAGATTTGGCTTTTACTTGTCGGAATAGTAGTATTACGTGGGATCATGGCTGTTGCAATATTTCCAGCTGTCTCGATGGCAAGAGTAAGAGGGGTAACGTCAAGAAGCAAGATGTCTTTTACATCGCCTTTCAATACCGCACCTTGGATAGAAGCTCCTAAGGCAACTACTTCGTCGGGGTTTACACTCAAGTTTGGTTTTTTACCAAAATATTCTTCTACAGTCTTTTGAACTAATGGCATACGAGTCATACCTCCAACCATAATAATTTCATTGATTTGACCTTTATCTAAACCGCTGTCAGCAAGTGCTTTTTTAACTGGTTCCATAGTTTTTTCAACTAAATCACCAACTAACTCTTCGAGCTTAGATCGAGTCAGGTTTACCAATAAATGCTGTGGTTGATTATCAGTTCCCATAGTTATAAATGGTAAATTAATTTGGTGTTCATTTTGAGTAGAAAGATCATGTTTTGCTTTTTCTGAAGCCTCTTTAATACGTTGAATTGCGGCTTTATCGCTAATAAGATCTACACCAGTTTCTTTTTTGAAATCGGCCATAATATATTCGATAACTTTTTTATCAAAATCATGTCCTCCAAGATGAGTATCACCATTGGTAGCCAATACTTCGATAGTCTCGTTTGAAATATCGAGCACGGTCACATCAAATGTACCGCCACCTAGATCATATACAAGTACTTTTTCGTCTTGACCCTTTTCAAACCCATATGCAAGAGCAGCTGCTGTTGGCTCATTTATTATACGGAGCACTTTGAGTCCAGCAATTTCACCAGCATCTTTTGTAGCTTGTCGCTGTGCATCATTAAAATATGCTGGTACTGTAATGACCGCTTCTGAGATAGATTGACCGAGCTTGGATTCTGCATCGGTCTTCAATTTGCGTAAAATTGCAGCAGATACTTCTTCTGGAGCAAATTTTTTACCATCTTTTGTCTCGAGCTTAATCTTACCTGAATCATCGGAAACTTTAAAAGGCATCAATGATTTGTCGCGAGTCACATCACCGTCGCTATAACTGTGGCCTATAAAACGTTTTGCTTCGTAAAAAGTATTTTCTGGGTTTAACACGCTGTTTCGTTTTGCAACTTCTCCGATGGATACAGAACCATCTTTAACATTATAATAAAAAACAGATGGAGTGGTACGATTACCTTCTGCATTTTCGATGATTTTTGGTTTACCAGCGACCACGTAAGCCATTGCTGAGTTTGTAGTACCTAAATCGATTCCTAGAACTATAGACATATTAAGATTAATTTGATTAATAAAGTATAATTTACTTTGGACAAATATTAACATTAGCAACCAAACTTGTCAAGTGCTAAGAATAACCAAATTTTTTAAGTTTTGAAGTAGTACCAATTGGTAATTGGAAGAATGGATATAAATCGTACACCCTAATTTGTAATATTAATGAATCAAAATACATCAGAATACGAACATAGATACCATTGTAGTGAAGCTTGACAAAAGTGATTTTGAGTGATACATTTAGCAGATAGTTTAATATTAGGTAAAATTTTGAATATCAAAACTACAAAGACGAAAAGTCCGATCAAGCAAATGCTTTTTTGGCTTTTCTTTCAATCTATTTTTTCTACTGTATTGTTATTATTTTGTGTTTTAATTCCAACTCAGGGTTTGAGTGCAAGTCAAATAATGATCAAATATATTTTTGGACCATCTATTTCTTGCGGGACATTATTAGCTACGGTTGGTATTTGTGCAAATAAAGAAAGAGAAGCTGAAAAAATTAGAGTTGCCCTTGAACCTTATTTAAGATATAGGCAATCTACTTTCCAAATTATGGAAGCTGGTTTGACTTATGATTCTATCGCAAGAGGTATCGCAAGTATGTCAATTCTAAATACAACGGGTGATTTTGTACCCATGTATTTCGAAGATTTTGTAGTCAAATATGTAAAGTAATAAAATACACTTTCCGCCACACTTTTTGAGTAATGGCGGTATTTTTTTATCTAAATTGCCTTAGATTTGCAGATAAGCAAAAAGTGAGATATACTCAAGGGTATGAGTTTGGAAGATAAACCAAAACCAAAACAAAATACACCTTCTGGATCCGATGGAACTAACCCGAAAGGAGGTGTAGCTTCTAGTAGCTTGAGTAAAAAAGATATAGAGGATGCTATTAAAATATTGGATCAAGAAAAACAAAAATTAGATACAGAAATAAAAAAAGAACGACAAGATATAGCGAATCAACCTAATGACACATTTGAAAAAGAGCCAGATGAAGAAAATATAGAAGACAAACAAAAAGAATCTAATGAAGATTCACAAGATCCGACAATTGGAGGTGATAATAGTGAAACACAAGAAAAACAAGAGTTGCCAAATTCGACTATACAAGTTTCAAAAGATGGCTCTACCGAAGAAAAAAAGAATGAGAAAAGTACAGAAAAAGAAAGCAAAACTGACAATAAAAAAGTTATTAATGAAGAAGACCAAGAGACTTTTGATGATAAAAGCAATTTTGTAGACCCTAGTGAGACTGATTCCGTTGGTATTGCTGATGGTTCAAATTATATAGACTATACTTCTACTGGAAATACTACTGAGAATGTTGCAAATAGAGCTGAAATTGCAAGATTTAGACAAAAAGAAGATACAAATCAGGGAATACAAAATAGAATAAGACAGGAAGAACAAGAAAAACAAGAAAAGGAAGATAGTGCAAAAGATGAAATATTTGATAAGCAGTGGGATGATTACCAAAATGGTAAGCGAGACACCGCACCAACTAGAAATGAAGTCAGTGAGGAATTTACTAAAAATCAATTAGATAAAGAGCTTGGAAAACGCGATGATAATATAAATTCGAACCAATATGTAAATAATGATGATTTACAATCAACTGATAATCAAACTGAATCACTACAACCAAATAACGAAGATAATTTATTAGAAGGTAAAGATTCGTCTATACCCGTAGCTAATTCTAGCACTAATAATAACGGATCTTCAAACTATGCTGACTATGCTCCCACAGGAGATCCTAAAATAGATGCAGCAAACAAAGCCAGTGTAGATAGGCTAAGACAACAACAAGCAGAAGATGAAAAACGAGCTACACAAGAAAAAGAAGAGAATGCAAACTCTAAAGTTGAAGACCAGCAATGGAAAGATTATACAGATAGCAATCGTGACACAACACCTACCAAGGAAAGCGTGGCTGAACAACGAACATTAGATCAAGAAAAAAAACAATCACAATTTCAAAATACGCCTGATATAAGTGAAAATACGGATTCTAAATCTATTACAAATACTGAATCTGAGCCGTTTGGTCAAAAATCTGATAATTTAAAAAATAAAGTTTCATCAAAGGAAAATATTAAAGATACTCTAGTGTCTGATGATAATTCCAAAGTAGGAGATAGGTCAAAGATAGGAAGTAGACTAAACGATGCAGGTAATAAATTAAATGTAGCAAAAAATATAGCACAAGATCCTGGTGGAGCCGCAAAACAGGCTGCAGAGGATAAACTCAAGGAGTATGCACAAAAAGCAGCAAAGGAAGCTGCTAAAAGAGCTGCACAAGCAGCTGCAAGAGCGGCACAAGCAGCGGGAAGCGTAGCATCGTCTATAGCAAGCTCTATAGGAGGAGCTTTAGCTGGAATATCAGGTTTTTTGATACCTTTTATAATCGCAGTTGTCCTATTTATAGCTATTTTTTCAGCCATTTTAGTAGATGCATATTGTACACCTAGACCAGTCGTTCGTGGTATTATCGAATATGCTCTTACAGGAGATGAAAAGAATTTAATCCAAGCAGCAGATGGAATACCTGTAGCTGGCGGAGTTGCGGCTAAGGTCGGAGATGCTATAGCCACTCATTCTGAGCTTTATAAAAATGTATTTTATAATAAAGGCGGTATATGTCCTGATAAAAGTCCTGATAAATGTAATCCGGGAACTAGTGGAACCTCTGGTGGCTCAATCAGTGCAGAGTATGGTACTCCAACGGGTAAAATTACTTCTTCTCAATGTGCAAAATTGAAAGAGTATAAATCGTTTATAGATAAAGCAAGTGCTGACTACGGTATACCTAGTCCTATTATCGGTGCGATAATGTCTCGTGAGAGTGATGTTGGAGAAGGTAATGTGCCTAAGGGCTGTGCTGGTTATGGAGATAGTGGTGCTGGTCATGGTCTGGGTCAGATAGATCCTACCTCTGGAGCTTGGGGAAGTGCAGGTACGAAAAATATGCCTTTAGGTACTCCTACTGTTGTAAAAGATAAAAATGGTCAACCATTTATTTGGAATGAATGTGAAAGTGGTATTCGATATGTAGCATACCATGTAGTAGAACTAGAAAAGCTGTATAGTAAGCAAATTGCTACTGCGGGACCTAAAGGATCCAAAGCTTGGTGGATAAGGTTACTAGCTGCTAATAATGCAGGCTTTAGTGGTGCTAAAAATGGTGATTCAAGCACTACAGGAAAAGATTATGGCACTGATACACTAAATCGAGCTGCTGATGTAGTAAAGTGTTTAGGAGAAGGGACCACTCCGGTACCTAATCAATCAGCAAAAGTAGATAATAAGGATGGTATAGATAAAATTGTTGATCAATTGGCAGAAAATACTAGTGATTCAAGAATGAATAATCTCAAAGCCACTCTTATAAATCAAGTTAAAGATCGATTAAATCGTAAAGATGAGGATTCTCTAAAACCAATAGGTAAAGAACAAAACGGTAATATTTTGACTCGTATTTTGAATGGAATTGATGTAGAAGCTGCTACACCAGGTAACTTTATATATAGCGATGAAGACAAAACAGTAATAGGATTGATTGATTCTGGAAAAATAAAAGATGTAATCCAAATTGTTAGCCCAAGTCGAGATTCTTTAAAAACTCAAATTGAAAAAAAAGTGCTTGAACCAAACACTTTAAAAGGTATGATCTCAATAGTGAATTCAGGAAAATTCGACTGGATTCAGATTAGCAGTGCTTATAGAGCTGGTGATAACCCTACAAGTGGCCATGGTTCAGGACAAAAAGTTGATATTGATTCAGTAAGTTATAAAGGTAAAGTATACATTCACCAATCAGCAAATGATGGAGATTCCTCTGCTATAGAAGCATTTTATGAGTTAGCTAAATCGGCAAAAGATACTAGCGTTTTACTTTGGATTATATCAGGAGGTAAAATATTTGATAAAATATCGACAGACTCTTACATGACTGGAACTAGGATAATTAGAGATGATAAGTCTAACCCTATATACGGAGCTATCCACGAAAATCATTATGATTTGCGGTTCGACCCATCTGCCACAGTGACTGCAGGCAAAGGTTTATCAGGAAGTACAGCAAGTGCCAATGATTGCGTTTGTGGAGGGGGAAATAGTAGCGGCAGTGGAAATATAGGTACTGCAACTGGCCCAGGAACTGTATCAAAAGGTGAGGTATTTACTCCTGAAGTAAGAGCGTTTTTAGACACCATAGCAAATTGGGAAGCTGAAGGTTCTGATAAGTTAGGATTAGTATCATATAATTCGGGTAACTACAAACCAAACGTTTTTGATTCAACTAAATATGCAACATCTTACCCTCAAATTGACTCACCTGGAAATGGTGGTAGATATCAAGTCTTACCAGTTGGTGATCGTACTGAGGCCAACACTTTTCTAAAGAAAAAAGGACTTACAGAGGTGGTTGGATTTGATGCTAAAAATCAAGATTTATTTGCAGTTGGAAGGTGGTACTATAGAGCAGTTGATACAAATAAAGAAAATGGATCAATTCAAGAATTGTTAACATCTAATTTTGAACGAGCTGTAGGAATTGCAAGTGCTGAATGGGCATCTGCTCCAGTAATCGGTGGATATAGACATGCAGATACTAAACAAAGTAAAGCTGATCTTGCCACATATAAATCATATTATGAGAAGCGTCTTGCTGTATATAAATCTAGTGCATTTATCGAGTCAGTACACCAAACTACTGAATTAGCACAGCTTAAAACTGATAATAATATAAGTCAAAATATATTAAACGGATTACTGCAGGGTGTTTATGTAAATGCTGCGTATGGTACTAAGCCAGCATCATACAGCACCATAAAAAGCGACACTAAGTACCTTGCTTTCCTTAAAGAAATTGCAGATACCAGGGGATATGAGCAGTACAAAGACGCAGGTGGTAAAAATACAGAGATGGAAACTGCTTTAGCCGCTATGGTATCAGCTTCAGGAGGGAAACTTGAGGTTGGAGTAACTTATAGGTCATACGATACTCAAGTAGGTACTTATTTCACTTCTAGTGGAGTTACAAAACCAATCTCTAAGTATTGGAGTTCAAACCTCACACCAGATGAATTGAAGGAAGTTAAAGCTGAATATCTGGCTCGTGGTACTGTCTCCGCACCTCCATCTTATAGTCAACATAGCACTGGATTAGCTGTTGACTTTAGCCCAATAGAAGATCGCTTTGAGTCAACTAGCGGTTACACTTGGCTAAAAGTAAATGCTACAATATATGGATTTAAAGAATCTTATCCAAAGGGCTCAAATAAAGGCGCAGGATTTGAACCTTGGCACTGGCAATTTGTGGGCAATGATAAATATAAACTGTCTACACCGCTCACTTCGTTCCAGATTGGTGGGGCAACGACTGCTAGTAACTCATCATCGTCTTCATGTGCTTGTACCCAACCATCAACTCCAGCACCAACTACCACCCCAACACCAGCTACAGATGGGAAAACAGTAAAATTATTTAATAGATTAGATTTTATTCCATCTTTAGAAAACACAGGTTCATTTGGTTCCGTAAATGTGAACGCACAGTCAGCGACGACAGTTGCAGAAAAACGTAAAAAACTCACGCAACTTTTTGATGCAAAATATATTGGTCAGGGTGAAAATCCTCAAGTAAGTGATAGATCTGGATATGAAAAAGATTTTGATGACAATATGATACAATTTATGTATGACTTGTATTATAATTTAGGTATAACTTGGATTGGTGGCCCACTTGATCTTACTAGGTCATATGGAGATCACCGTACAACAGGTGAAGGATCTGCTGTTGATTTTTGGGCATTTGCAAAGGTTTCAGAGGTAGAAGGAGCAAAAAAACCATTTGGTAAGATGGATGGAGGATACGCACCATTACCATTTTTAGGCCCAGACCCAGGCTCAGAAGGTAATAAATCAGATCCAAGAATAAAGAGGCACATAGATTTGTTTTCATCTAACGGGACGATTGCACAAGAAGCGACTGATATAATTACAAAAGTTGCAGAGGCGGCTGTGTCGACAGGCACTATTAGGGATAATGGAGTTCAGCAATTATTTACTACAGATAAAATTGCAGCCAGCCTTTCAGCAAAATACAAAGGCAAAACATTTCAAGGTCATAGCACTGATTTGAGTCAAGGTTTGAGGCAAGCTCCAGCACCAGTAGGTACAACAAACGGACACCATAATCACATTCATATTGGATTAGCAAAGGCATCCAGTGTTGCGTATAAGGGAATAAATGGAGTTACAGCTTTAGCGCCATGCCCTACTGTTTCGACCACATCAAACTTAGGAGCAAATTCAAAAGCGATATCTAAAAATCCACCTGCAAATCTAATAATTACAGATGAATCCGGGAAAGTAATAAAACAAATAAATGGTAGTCAGCCTGTAACAGGTGCATCGATTTTCAAAGTTATTATTGCGTCAGTCGCTTTAAAGAATAATATAGATTTAAATAAACAGTTGACGCTATCGTCAGATATTTGGTTACCAGATGAAAAAACGTATACAAAAAATCAAACTGTAGCTATTGGTGATTTACTTAAAACAATGCTGAATGATTCAAATAATACGGCTGCAAATGCTTTGATGAAAGAAGTGGGTGGTATGGATGCAGCTGGTGGACCAAATCCTAGAGGCTTTGATGCTAAGGCAAAGGTAGTAGGCTATAGTTCAGTTTCGTTTAATAGGTGGTTTACAGCAAATTCTAATATGCCTGGAATGGATAGTGGTGGTAAACGAAATGCAAGTGTTGAAGATACTAATAAAGCATTTATAGATATATTTAATAATAGTGGAGGTGGTTATGACATAGCCAAGGAAGCTTTAAAAACTAACCCTCACAAATTCCAAGGCGCTCAATATGTCGAAGCGTTCAAACATGGAAATACAAGTTCGGTATTAGGAATTTCTTCAAAGCTTAGCATAGAGGGTAAAGTTTATTACGTAACCATGATTTACAATATAAAAACCGATGGACTTTTAGAAGGTGATCCAATATATACTTTTAAACTAAGCAATCCTATAACTAAATTTTTAAATGAAATTAAAAGTGAATTAAAATAAAATTTTAATATTTATGTCGACTAAACAACTAATAATCGCGGCAGCCACACTATTTTCTATTGGTGTAATTGTTGTATTGATTACAACGGTTTTTTTTGATAAGCCTAAAAGTGATAATAATTTGACTGTTGAAAAAGCGATTGAAAGTGCGAATAATGAGGTTATTGGGGATCAGGATCTCAAACAGACAGCTAAAAATATTGTTCAAAGTGGAATCGTAAAAAGTAATACAAGTAATACTACTACAGCAATTTCTGATAGTCCACTTGGTATATCATCAGAATTTGATGAGTACAGGACTTTTACAGATTTTGAAAAAGAGGTGGAACTTGAAAAATATAAAGTTGATACACTTTTGGATGGAAGTATAGTTTATAGTGTTAGTCGTGAAAACATAAAAACTTTAAAGCTAGAATCAAAATTTTATAACATCGATTTAAGTAAAAGTATTTGTGCAAATAGATGCACTATAATTAAAACAAAAATGAAATATATTGTTGCTGATTTAGGATTATATTATCTTTCAAGTTTCAGAACAAACGACAAAATATATTGGCTGGGCTTTATAAAAAATGATCAAGGTTACACATTTGCTCAAATTTCAGAACCAGAATTCAGAAATGCTAAAACTGAAAATTTTATAGACGAAAATATTACTAAAATAAATCAAAAAGGGCAGAATTCTAGCGAGTATTCGTTTAATATAAAAGATCAGAATTCTCGAATTATAGATTTTAAAAACAGTGTAACATTACTTAGTTTAAATAATGATAATGTAGGCGATGATTAACTAACAACTTAAATCGCTCCATTATTAACTCCAGGGGTTCCGTCGTTATTGTAATATGTATTTAGATTAACACTGGTTACAACGCAGCCCGCTGTTACCTTTATTTTGGCATTTCGAGTATATCCTGATCCATCTGGATATTTTTGGTAACATTCTGAAGGGTTACCACATTGCTGCATAACAGAAGATATCAAATCAAATTCTTCCATTTTTTTGTTTCATAATTTTGGTACCTATATTTGCCTGACATGACATATTCACCTTCAGGTACAAGCAGTTTGCAATTTTGTTGCGATATATTGATCTCTGCATTACAATAAGTGATATTATCTGTTATATTTTTAGCACAGATTTTAGGTAGAATAGTGTTGGAATTATTGTCGTAATTATAACCTATAGGTGCGTAACCAGTAATATATCCAGTTTTGTTAAATTATCTTTCACCAGTAAAATCAAGATAATTTACTATTGACCAGCCTTCCGCTCCGTCATTCCATTTGACCTTATACCATTCGTACTCGCCTCCTAAGCACGGCCCCGGCTTATTTGGTCCTTCAAGCACCTCTCCCGCAGTTCCCCAGACCCGCAGTGAACCAATCAAATTACCACACGGTGATGTTCGAGAATTTAACCCTGGTGATGTGGACTCTTTCTTATTTGCTACAACATATTTTCGGGCAGCTTTGTCCGCCTCTTCTTTAGCTTTTAGTTCTTTTGTCTCGTCTTCTTAGGCTTTCTTTGCCGCAGCCTCTTTAAGGCTTTGGTTTTCTTTAGTGGCTTGTGTGAATTTAAGTTCCTGATCCATTCTTAATTTACCATCGGCTAGAGTTTTTTCTTCCGCAGATTGAGCTTTCTTTGCGGTCTCATTTAGATTTTGCCCAGTTTTGATATTTTGAAAGTAATAGTAACCTATGGCACCTCCTAATATTATAGCAAGTAAAAACATCAGAACTATGAGCCAAATCACTTCTTTTTTCACTTTTTTGACATCTGTTTCTAGTTCTTCATTTTCTTCTATTAGTTCTTTATTTACTTCAACTAATTCCTCATTTTCTTTTTCTAATTCCTGATCTTCCAAAGTATGTTTGATTTCTTCTTCATTTGGTAAAAGATTATTTTTGCGTGACGCAAAAAGTTTATTTAGTTTCCAGAATCAGTGATTTTAGTTAGAGTTGTATATTGCTCCAATATGCTGCGGGCTTTAAGTAGGGCAGTATAAGTTGAAAGTATATAATAGACTTTATTGTGTTTTGAAAAATCGTCAATCATATTTTCTATATTGCTGTAATGATTGTCGATATTGACTACTGCTCCTGCATACTCCATTCGTAGCATCATATCTAGACCTCTTTGACCACTGGTGTGTATCTGGGAAATTTTTTGATTTGTGATAAAGTTTTCGATATTGATATCCCAAAGCCACGACATATCTTTACCATCGGCGATATTGTCATTTATAAGAAAAGCTATGCTTATAGAACTATTTTGATTTGTGCTACGAATATGGTTTAGTACTTCATCAAAACCAGCAGGATTTTTCACTAAGTGCATACAAAATTTAGCCTTACCTACCTGTATTTCTTCACCTCGACCAAAAACAGGCTGGAAATAACTGATAGGTTCAAATGCATTTCTTCCAAACTTATGATAAGTCACAGCTAGAGCCGCCAACACATTATATACATTATAGTTACCAGGTAATAGTGTGTTTATGCTATAAGTATTTGCCCCGTTTTGAACCTCTATATTTGTACTATTATCTGATAGTGATGTTATTTTTGTTGCAAAAAAGGCAGGATGCGATCTGATATCGACAATAGTATTATTTTTTTCGTAATTAGGTTTTTGTATATCGTCTCCAAGACCAAAAAAAATGACTTGCTTATTTGGTGGTATTATGGTAAGCAATTTAGTATCGTCTTTATTTATGATAATTTCGAGATTTTTATTGCAGTTTGCAATAGCATTTTTAAAAAAATCTAGAGTATGATCTATTTCACCATAAGCATCTAGCTGGTCACGAAATATGTTGGTAAAAATGAGTTTGTTTGGTTTGATATACATAGTAAGCTTGGGTAGGGTAGCCTCTTCAACTTCTAATATGAGGGTTTTAGATTTTGTTCTTCCCCAGATATCAACGTCAAGCATTAAACTACTCGCTATTCCACGAAAAATATTTGCTCCACCACGATTAGTGACTATATTGACGTCATTTGCTTCGTATATATGAGCGATCAATGCACGAGTGGTAGTTTTCCCATTTGTGCCAGTAACCATGATAATCTCGTCGAACTTACCATTAAAATAACCCAAAATCCAAGGAATATACTTTTCAACAAATAGACCAGGTAGGGAAGTTCCACTACCTCTTTTGGTAAGTAATGTAAGTCTGTATAAAATTTTTGACAACCAAATAGTTGGATAAATGAGAATAGAGATGAGCATAAATACTTTTAACTATATTGGTATATTTTTATTAGATGTCAACAGGCTAGTAATTAGCTATTGACAAAAAAGCACACATATTGCAATATTGAAAGGTTAATTCTTAACCTCATGGCAATTAGACAAACAAAAGCTAACACGCTCGGCCAAACAGAACTTACTGAAAAGCAAGTCGAACAAAAAAATTCATCTTCAGATAGAAGCTTACCGAAAAAACTCGAGAAAAAACCAGGTTTTTTGGCTAGCACTATAGAAGAAATGAAAAAAGTTGAATGGCCTTCTTTTAAATACACTGTAAACTGGTCAGTCATTATCATTATTTTCACTACTTTTTTTGCTTTGTCGATTGGTTTAATAGATCATGTTTTTGATTCAAGTCTTAAGTATGTACAGTGTACGGCTAATATTACTACTGCCGCAAGTAACGACAAAGATGAAAATAACAATCGATTTAAAGATTGCAATACTGATTTAGTCAAAAATATAAGCTTTAGAGGTTAACACTTTTTTAAAATAAATCCTATACAAATTTTGCTATGGCTTCACAATCAAAAAACGTTATCAATAAAGATAAACATGCGGTAAATGAAATCAAAACTATTTCAAATGATAACAAGCCTCATTGGTATATTGTTCAGACTTATGTTGGTTTTGAAGATGCTGTAAGAAAAACGTTAGAACAAAAAATCTCAAATTTGGCTTTAGAAGATAAAATATTAGAGCTCTTTATACCATCAAAGACAGTCATCAAAACCAACAAAAAAGGTGATAAACTAGAAAAGCAAGAAAAAGTTTATCCAGGATATATGTACGTTCATATGATTTTAGATAAAGAGGTTGGTTATCTAATGCAAAATACCCAATATGTTTCTAAAATTGCTGGCACAGGAGATTATGCGGTCGCTCTTGAAGATGGATATGTAGATAGACTTAAAGAAAACCTACTAAAAGAAGGCCAGACTATTGAATCTGCATCGAATATTCTTTACCAATTAGGTGATCTAGTGAAAGTTGTGGACGGTCCATTTAAAGATATGCAAGGTAAAGTCTGTGGTATAGATGCGCAAAATTCTCGTATTGATGTACTTCTTTCTATTTTCGATCGTGAGACACGAGTCGAGCTTGATATTTTGGAAGTAAAAAGAGTTATTGAGTAAAAAAATTACCCTTGATTTTCAAGGGTATTGGTTTGCATTCAAAGATAAATTATTGGTTAAGTAATAAATTTCTTATAATCCATTTCACTAAGTTGCAAAATTGCAGAAGAAAGAGATAATTCTGGTTTATTTGGTATTGTCATTATAGCTGTTTCATTCGAGAAATTTTTCAGCTTTCTCAATTCATAAACAGTGAAATCACTACTATTTATCAAAATAAAATAGTCTCCGTTATTTTTAGGTTTAGATTGAATACCTCTATTTGGTAGATATTTATTTTTAAGTGAGTATACAAAACAATCATTTTCGAAACCGATTGGTTCACAAAAATCTCTAAGAAAAATAGACAGCAATTCCTTATTCATGACAAATATTTTCTAATTATAGAAATAGTACTACAGATACAATAACCTAATTTTTACCATTTGTCAAGAGCTAATTTATACTCTGTTCACTTCCATTTCCTTTTATTTCAGGTTCATAACTACTAGATGTTTCCCAAAGCGCTACCCAGCTTGCTGGAATTTCACGTACAAAACCATTGAATTCTATTCCTAATGTGCTGTTAATGGCAGGCTCTGGTATAACTCCGATATTTTGGTTCCTACATAAAAATGATGCTCGTGGTAAATGGAAATTTTGACTAATTAAATATAGATTTTTTACTTTAAATACATTTTTGGCTCGCCAGCAACTATCGATTGTTCGGCGACCTCCGTAGTCTTGTATAATGTCTCGCTCTGGAATTCCATTTTTGATCAGATAATTTTGCATTACTTCAGGTTCATTATGCGACACACTACTATTGTCTCCACTGACCAAGATCTTCGTAATCTTTTTTTCGTTATATAATTTTATAGCACTTTCTAATCGTTTTTCTAAAACCTTAGTAGGCAATTCGTTATTTATTATTCCTGCACCTAGTACCATCGCAATACTAGTCTCATTTTTATTCGACCTAAAAAACATTTCTTGAATTGTGTAAATTGATAAAGGTAGCAATAAAATAATTAATCCCCAAGTTACATACTTAAGTAAAGTTGGATATTGTTTTAGAATTTTAGTCACTACAGTAGTATTTTTATGGTTGCTCTAACTCATCTTGTCAAACTCGGTAACTTTTTAGAAAATTGATATCTAGTCCAGTTTTAGCTGATATAAATCCTGTTTGTGATTTTAAGTATAGCCATTTTAATTTGTGCATATACTCGTCTTTATCGGTAGAATTGAGGGATAAGGTTTGCCAATATTTGTGAATAGGAAAATATGGTTGATTAATTATCCAGATCTCAGCAAATTCTATTAGATCTAGATATCGTGACAGATAATAAAAGTCACCGTTTTTGATAGCCACCATAGATTTTTGATTTTTTATCATTTTGGATACTACTTTAGTCAAACTACCTGATTCGCCTAGTACAAAATATTCATCCGGTTCATAATCTTGAGTGAATTGTCGCTCGATTTCTTTTAGACTTGAATTTTGTCCACAGAGGAGCAGGGAGTACTTATTTTCTAAATTTACGATTTCTTTTCTTTCTTCTAAAAAATCACTTAGTTTAACATTAGCTTTAGTATCATTAAAAATGATGTTACAGTTAGGATTATTTAAGTATACAACGGTTATTTTAGATGAGTATTCATCTATTATTTTTTGTAATCCTGTTAATTTTAACAATGCTGTAAAATCTTCTTTCTTGAGATAAGTTTCTAGAATATGAGAATTATATTGATTCATAGTTTTCTCAAAGATCGTGTTTAAATTGAATTGATATACAAAGGTACTAATACTAATTTGCATACCTTGGTTCCTAAATAGTAATTTATTACTGGGAGCAATTTGCAACTTACCCGATTGGTCAAAAAAACTTAAATATTCAGCTATTATGCTGTATTTTAGTTGAGCTGTGATTGGGTTAGTTTCTTTTAACATATTTGGATCAAATCGAGAAAAAAGATGATACATTTCCGTAATTTTTTTTCTTATAATCTCTTCTTCTGGTTTAAGCTGATTGGGAGTGTAAAAATATTCACTCTTTTGCCAAAATTGTTGTAAATTTAGTAGTAAAAAGTCGTAGCAAACTATTATCTCTTGGATTTTTACTAATAATGGATCTTCAGACTTTTCGGACTTTAAAATATCATAATATATCTCTAACAAAGAAATAAAAACTGATAGTTTATAATTGTGTTCAGAAACATATTTTATTTGGCTTATAATTGCTTCAAAAGGTGATATAATAGATGTTAAATGTGATATGTCTATTAAGTTATCTATAGAAACAATTGAATCATAAATTTTATTAGCGAATAATAATTCTGTAGCATTTTTTGTGTGGATTTTGAGAGATTGTTTGTTATTAGATATATTTAAAACGGATATTACATAAATTTGAAGTACGATTTGTTTAAGGTTGCGAGGTAAGCTCAGCTTTAAGTATTCAACCATTTTACCAATAAAAATTTGGCTTGTAGGCTTATTTATTTTATCGTACAACCCATCTTGAATCACACTTCCATCAAAATGAATAGAAACCTTTTGTTTATTTTCTTGCAGAATATCTATTTTTGGTTCATTCGAAATGTTATGTTTTGAAATACTTTTAGAAAAGAAAGATGTATCAATAGGTATAAATTCTTCTAAAATAGTCTTGTATGCAACTTGATCAAAATTACTTTTACTTAATATATTGAACAGATTCTGCACTAAATTAACACAAGCTATTGTATCATATAATGCTCGATGATGCTTCAGTAGAGTTTTATCAGTTATGCCAAGCTGTTCTAGTTGATTTCTTTGAGGTTCTAGTTTTAATTTTTCTACTAAGTATTCTAAGTTTACAGCGTTACAAGTGGGCAACAATATCTTCGAGATATCAAGTGAATCACAAAATATATATTTTTCAGGTAAAAACCAGCTTTCAGCTTTGAGAAAATCAAGATCGAATTGAAGTGAGTGGCCGATTATTACTATGTTTTCAGGACAATCTCTTAAAAATTCAAACCATTTTTCTTGAACTTTATGGATTGGTTTTGCCACAAAAAGCTCCTCACTCGTGATCCCTGTAATACGAGTAATTCTATCGTCCATTTGCGATCTCAAAGCTATCAAATCTTCAAACTTAGAATCGATGGTTATTTTAAGACTTGTAGTATCTAAAGTTGTCAAAATGGCCCCAATTTCTATAATCTGTCCACTGTTTGGATTTAATCCTGAAGTTTCAGTATCTAAAAATAGTAGTTTCATTTTAAATAAATAACTTAATTCTACATTTTCGTCAATATGGGTACCATTGACAAGCACTGTTGGTTTGATAACTATAAATTAGTAAATTTATTTTATCTTCATGTCTTCATCTTCTAAAATCAAACTGTTTTTATTTATCGTTATATTTGCAGTACTGATCAGCTCTTCAGTATTTGCGTACAATGTTTGGAACAGTTATCCAAATAATTTTGCTAAAAATCAGTATACTCTACAGTCTAAGGAAGACACAACGCTAACTTCATTTGCGGATAAACTAGAAAAAGATGGAGTGATAAGTAATAAAGATATTTTTTTACTAAAAGCTAAACTTCAAAAGACTGAGCCTATTCAGTTAGGTGATTATATTCTAACTGTTCCCGCAACTAGTGAAGATATTTTAAAGCAGATAGACTTAATTTCTCAAAAAAAGGCTGAAGAAGTAAGAAGATTTGGAAGCCAACCTAAAGCCATTGTGACTTTTAAAGAAGGTGTGACTCTCGACCAAATGTTCGATATTTTGGAACAAAAAGAAATCATAAAAAAGTCTGAATTGGTAAAATTTGCCAGCGATCCATTAAATGCGTCCAAGTTTAAGTTTGATTTTCTTCCAAATAAGCTTAATTGTAATTATGGAAATTTAAAAAATTGCGCTAAATATTATTTTGAAGGCTACTTATATCCTGACACATATACATTTTTTAAAAATAGTAAGCCAGAAGATATTTTTTTAAAATTATTGGAAAATTTCAATATTAAAGTTTGGCAAAAACTAAAAAATAAGCCAGATATAGATAGTTTTTATAAAACATTAACACTTGCTTCTGTTCTTGAAAAAGAGTCAGGAAGGACAAAAGGGGTGACGGATTCAAATAGAAGCGAGCTTCAGTCTGAGCGTAAAAATATAGCCGGTGCCCTTTTTAATCGTACAGAACAAGATATTAAATGGCAATCTGATGTTACAGCTACCTACGGTCATGGATATGATATCTGCCAACAAACGTTTAAGGTTAAAGATTGTATATTTCTTGACAATCCATTAGCTTTAACCAAATACAATACATATCTAGTTAATGGTTATCCAATTGGTCCTATTTCAAACCCTGATTTTGACAATATTTCAGCAGCCTTAAGCCCTGCGCAGAATAATTACATTTACTTTGTTGCTGATGTTACTGGCAAAGTGTATTTTGCTACAGATGAATCAGGACATAGTCAAAATATAGAAAAAGTAAAACAAATTAATCGAGATCTTGGACTTTAGGCTTATAGTATTGGCATGTTAAGAATAAAAACCCTTGACAAAATTGGTTCAGGTCGTGTATTATGATATTACATTATTTATTATTAATATGGGTACATCATTACTGATTTTCTTAGGTATTATTGTTATTTTAGCAATAGTAGCTGTCACCACTTACAATGGCTTAATCACACTCAAAACTAGAGTTCGAGAAGCTGCCAGCGATATCGATGTTCAATTAAAGAGAAGATATGATTTAATTCCAAATCTTGTAGAATCTGTGAAAGGCTCTAAAAATTTTGAACAAGAGACACTCGAAAAAGTTATTCAGGCTAGAAATCAAGCTGTCAGTATATCAGGGCTATCTTCAGAAAAAGCAGACGCTGAAAATCAATTAAGTGGGGCACTCAGGCAACTCTTTGCTCTTTCAGAGAATTATCCTGATCTTAAGTCAAACCAAAACTTTTTGGCTCTCCAGACAGAACTTACAAATACCGAAGATCGAGTTTTAGCTGCACGTAGGTTTTATAATCAAGTTGTGACAGACTATAATGCCCAACAGGACCAGTTTCCAGCATTATTATTTAAAGGACTTGCTGGTGCAAAACCGGAACTTTTTTTTGAATTAGAGAATCCTACTGAAGAAAGAAAAAATCCCCAAGTTAAATTTTAAATACTACCTTAAACTGTACAATATATTATGCCAAAAGTTAATGCACTAAAATCAAAAATAATTTCTAAACACCAAATCCATGAAACAGATACAGGAACTCCAGAAGTTCAAATTGCCATTCTTACAGAAAGTATACTCCAGTTAACTGAGCATCTAAAAATTAATCCAAAAGATTTTTCTTCCAGAAGAGGTTTACTCAAAAAAGTCGGAAAGAGAAAATCACTACTAAGATATTTGTCTTCTATAAGCCAAGCAAGGTATAAAAAAACTGCATTAGCAAATAATTTAAAGTATAATCATTAATAATTTTTCTTTGGGTATTTTTTATAGTCTTAGTTAGTTTGAATTTTCTATATTGCAATTGATTTATACTGCTATATTTGAATATTTCCATGAGAAATCATATTAAAATTTTCATTTTTAAGTAAATTAGTATTGGTACAAGCATGTATAAGTAAGGTTGCAATTACAAAGTATTTTTATTTGATTGTTATGATTGATCAAACTAGTGTTAGAGAATAATATTCATCAAAAAAACGTATTTTAAGTAGCATTAAACAAATAGTCTAGTTAGTATTATAATTAGGCTATTTTTTAAGTAGTTTTGACTAAGTAACTTCCTTATATCATAATTAAGCTATAATATGTTTTTTAAGAGAGTTTTTAAAACTGCTACATTATGCTTTATAGTTTTAATTGGAGTCTTTTTACTTCCTATTTCGGCATTATCGAAAGACGAAGATATGAATGAAATGAATGATAATAGCCATCTAATAGAATACGAGAAATTAAATTACAAAATAGCGCAAACTATAGTAAAATAACTCCTAACACTATTAAAACTGTTTTAAAATTCAACTTTGGTGATGAATCATGGAGACTTCTATTTGCTGCAGGTTCTAGAGTATATCAGGATCAGAGTTATAATGGTATCTTTAGCCATCAAGGTGTTTACGCTCTCGATATGAGATCGCCAGGAGGTACTATTGTATCAGCGCGAAATGGTACGATCGTGGCTATAAATTTTGATGGAAAATGGAATCAGTGGTGCAATTCAAATACTGATTGTTATAACAAAGGCGGAGTATGGCACGGAAATCATATTTTAATAAATCACTCAGATGGCTCTACTTCCTACTATCTTCATATGCGCGGGGGTAGTCTACCATTAGATTTATGGGTAGGTAAGTATATAGATCAAGGAACCCCCTTAGGTATCGAAGGTTATACAGGCTATACGTGCCTAGATTTAGTAACTCAATGTAGCACTCCTGATCCACATATTCACTTTTAAGTCAACAAAAATGGGACTTCAATTCCGACATATTTTGAAGACTGTGATTTAATCGGAAATCAATGTCAAAATGGTACCCCAGTAGAAGGAACTACAAATACTTCTACAAATTCAGTTCCTAATATACAATATAATAATTGGGCGAGTAAAATAAATTATTATGGATCGCAATTAGCTATTAAAACGGCACGTCCAATAAGGGGTGAAAGAATCATGCTAGGAAATGAAAAATAAAATATAACATCTTCCTGGGAGTGGCAAAGAGGAGGTGAAATAAAAGGAGTAAACGAATGGTGTCTTGCAGCTGAAAATAATCAGATTGTGCTTAAAGATTGTAACGGAAGACCAAATCAAAAATGGTATTGGGGTGAAAATAGTACAATTAGAAATATGGAATCTGGGCAATGCTGGGATAGTTATAACGGAGATACTTATGATTCATATATATATTTATTTAGCTGTCATGGAGGAGCAAATCAACGCTGGAGAATTGGAATAGATCCATATGAAGTAAAAAAGCAGTAGTACATATTGATTTCTTAATTTGAGTTTCTTTAATATAAAGTTTTAGTGAAAATAAATATTGCGATTATCAAAATTCCCATTAAAATATATATCAAAAAAGCTAAAATAGGATTTTTAATTAATCTTTTGATTATATCCCATATAAATCCAAATTCGTCATTATTACTAAATATGGTATATAATATACAGGTCTAATTAGGTCAATAATTTTATACACGCGATGATACGAAAGTAATGTTTACTTAATTCAAAATTTATCATAGATTAAGTTTGTGTTTTAAGTAAAAAGTAAATTAGTATAAAGCCAGCGGTAAATCAGCAATAAAAATAGTTCCATTTGCCTAATGATATTTGCTGTATTTTTGTTACTGAATGTTATTTTTATAAGTTGTTATAAATTTATTATTAATTTCAATAGTTATGGCTGATTTCGAAGTAAATAATTTAATATTTTCAGAAAATATAATTTTAAGTTCTGCTATTAATTTAATTCAAATTATAGTTTGATTTTTTATCTTCTGACTCATACTTTTTACTATAAGTATAACACTAATTTTCATCTATTATGAATTTATAAAAATATTTTGATATATAAAAGTTCTTCAGATAATCAGCTTAAAGGAGAATATTGTTAGTTATAAAATACGCAATTTACGTCATTATTGTATTTTAATTTTTTTAGTTGCATGAATGTCATGGTACCATTGACTACACTAAAAATCTATGCTGCCATAACAATACGTCTCTAATAAATCCTATAATAGTAAAAAGCCAACAGCAAATTAGTTAGATAAAAATAATATGGTTTAATTTTCTAATTTTGATGTTAAATATTTTAAGTTTTTCATTACAATTTTTATATCAAAAATTAGACAATTTAATTGGCAATATGGTTCAAAAATTGAGACATTAACATCGTATATTTTTTTTAGATTTAAATTTTTAGATAATGTTAAATTTCCTAAAAAAAATCTTTATGTTTTAAAACTTTTGGAGTGAATTATAGGTTATTAAGATATAGCTTTTGCTAATTCATGAGTAAGAATTCATTTATTTTTTTGATCTATTGACTTTACCTAAAATGTATGCTACCATAAATTTATGTTTCGAACCAACAAGGAATCAAAAATAAGCCAGCAGCTAACTAATTATAAAATTAATCCTATTCATTTAGTAGGATTTATAATAATACTATTAGTCGAAATTATTTTTATAGTCTTTCCTAATACTATAATATTAGTATCGATTATAGGAAGTATAATTCCATATAATTGGTATTCAGATAATTCTATTTTGAGAGATCTTTTTAGTATTTTAATAGGGTTTATTTCGCTAGGATTGATACCAGTAGTAATTTTAACTTTATTAAATTCACCATTATTTTTTGCATACAGTAAATTTATAAAAAAATAATATTTTTTTAAATAAAAGCTCCCTAGATAATTAAATCTAGGGAGTATATTTTTTGTTATTAAGCTTAAATTTGAAATTTTAGGACTTAATTCCAAGTATTACCACTGTCTATGAAATCATTGTTAGTAGATCGGTTTTTTGAATTAATAGACTCCATAACAGCATCTGGTGAAGAACCATATTCAGTTGCAGGAATCCAATTATCTTGCTTCGCAGTAAAATATGACCATTGTAAGGTAGCATATGTTACACAATTACAAGGAAAATTGTATCCATACCAAATACCGTTAACATTATAACTTGAACAACTAGCTACATTTCGATTATTATCAATCCAATTTGCTCGGCTTTCGGAAATTCGAGACTTACGGATTGCTTGTCCTCGGTTGCTTATAGAGATTCCTCTTAGAATGTCTTTAACATCTTGACATTCAGTATTTCGGCTATTTGAATTGCAGTCATTATTGATTCTGATTTCTCCAGGTCCAGCACCCACTGTACCTTGTTTTGGCCAGTAACCATAAGTGCGATGGATATTCCAATTTCCGTCATCTTGTGGGGATGATGTAGAAACTTTATAACCATCTTTATAGGTTACTACTACTTTTTGATTTTTGCGAATTATCGCAATGAATGAATGTCCAATATTTGATGTACTAGGAAAAGGACTTTCAAATTTTCTACTAACAATCCAAGCTTCATAGAGTGGTGTAATCGCGAGTGTGGTTGTCTGAATCACGGGTTGTGAAATAGGAACAGGTACTGGAGTAATATGATATAAAACTCCACTTCCAAAATTACCTGCAACTTCTTCAATTTTCATCCGCTGATCTCGATCATTTCTATCGCAAGTCCAAGTAGTTACCCAGACGTTGCTTTGTGATCCAGGGATATTGAGACATTGACTGGGATTATGTCTTAAATGAATAAGATAATATCCATTACCAACATGTTCAGGATTCCAGTCAATCCAGCGACCGTTTCCAGCTTGCTCGTAGGCTACAATAGAAGTTCCATTGACTACATTGAGATTAGAGACAGTAATAGCCTTATTAGTGTTAACACGAGTAAACATAATGCCGCCAGAACCGTTATCGATAATTTTAAACTTCCAATCGTCAGTGTTATCTGGAACGAAAGAATTTAGTTGATAATTATCAATAGCTCGATTAGTAGGTAGATTAACTCTTACTCCATTTTCTAGCTCTAACTTTACAACTTTCCCATTTAGATTAGGAAAGCCGTATTGATCGGCAGCTTTTGAAGAAGTGGTAGAAGAAATAGAAACTAGTACAGTTGAAGCAACTAATGAAACAAAGCGAAATAATGAATTCATTGATTTAGACTCTAAATAGAGTATGAAGTATAAGTTGTCTAATAGCTAACACACAAATTCACCTACCACTAAGGTTGGTAAACTAATATAAATAGATGATAGAACTACTTGTATGATAGCATAAAAAATAACGGTTGTCAAGAGTATTCGAATCTATATTTTATACTAAATAATACTTGACAAAAGCTGATTTTCGTGCTAGTATTTACAAGTAATTCTTTTCTTTTTTCATCATGAAATCCTTCAAAAATAATCTTATTTTTTTTACTGTTCTAGGTTCTTTATTCTCATCTTCTGCTTATGCTGGAAGTATAGAAAGCTCTCCTCAAAACACTCAACCTGTAACAGTGTCTAGCGAGGTATTGCCTAATAATCAGGTGAATACTATCTCTCCTTTACCTAACAATGGAACAGGTTCGGCTTATAACGCTAATAGTAATAGTAGTGTGGGAGTAGTTAACTCAACCTCAATCACACCACTACAAACCAATAGTAGCTTTTATAGTAATACCACTCAGCAGTATAGTTCTCAAAATACTACACAATGTGGCTTGTCTTTTACTGGAGGAGTTGTAAATCAGAATGCTAGTTCTACTGCTCCAGGATACCAAGCAAGTATTAGTTATAACACAGCTCAATGTCCTGATTATCTAAGGCTCAAAACTATCGAACAAGAGTCAGAAACAAAACGTACCAAATTGTATGTTCAAGGTAATGTAGTAAACAATTGTGTCAGTCAGCGTGCATTAGCACTTCAAAAAAGTCAAAACCCTGATCTAATTTGCAAAATACCTGATTTATCTCAAATGGAAGCTATATTGAAATAAAAAGATTATAATAATTACTTGGTAGTCAACTGTTTTGTTTGATTACCTATTTTTTTATATAATATTTCTTTTGACAAGCCATAAAACTAATGATATAATAAGATTATGTTATCAGTTACATTTTGTGGGGCAGCTCGCACGGTTACAGGATCTCAATACTATATGGAGTATGTCGATCCAAATGGAAAAAAATTTAATTTTTGTCTTGATTCTGGAATGTTTCAGGTTGGTCAGAAAGTAAATTTATTTAAAATAAACTCGCATTTGCTATTTGATCCGAAAAAATTAGATGCTATTGTACTTACACATGCTCATCTTGACCACTGTGGCCGTATTCCTTACCTTGTAAAAAAAGGCTATGGTGGCCGTATCTATTCTACTCCTGCTACTAAGGATATTGCTGAGATTGTCATGCGTGACGCATCTAAACATTCTGGAGAAGGCGAAATGACTGAGCTTACTGAAAACGGTGAATTTGTTCCTACCAAAGAAAATCCTAAAGGTGGAGAGAAGTTGTATGATTTTATAGATGTAGATACTACGATGACAAGATTCAAGACTTATGATTATCATGAACCATTTTTAATTCATCCTAACTTACGAGTAGAATTTAATGATGCTGGTCATATTCTTGGCTCTGCTACTGTGATTTTTACAGAGATTAGTAGCGGGCGTCGTTTGGCTTTTTCGGGAGATCTTGGCAATCCAAATAAGCCTATTATTGAAGATCCTGAGATGGTGACACATGTCCCGAACCTTACGCACATTTTTACAGAAACCACATATGGAAATCGATTACACCCTAAGTTTATACCAAAAGAAAGGCTCAGAAAAATAATCAATGAAACAATTCGTGATAATGGAAAAGTTTTGATACCTTCATTTTCTGTCGAGAGGGCACAGGAAGTGATATATTTTATTGTAGAATTGATGCGAGAAGGTAAAGTACCAAGTGTACCTATTTATCTTGATTCACCAATGGCAGAGCGTGTTTTAGAAGTATGCTTAGATCACCCAGAGCTGTATGATGTGGCCCTGCAAGATAAAATAAGAGAAAAAGCCAACCCGCTAATTTATAAAAATCTCAAAATATTATCTACTTCTCAAGAAAGTAAAATGTTGAATTTAGAACACACTCCTAGTATTATTATTGCGGGAAGCGGTATGATGAACGGAGGCCGTATTTTAAAGCATCTAAAATTTAATATAGAGAATCCGCATAATACTCTTATAATAGTTGGATACCAAGCAGAGGGGACTTTAGGAAGAAAAATTGTAGATGGTAATAAAGAAATTGAGATAGAAGATAGAAATTTTCGAGTACTGGCAAAAGTGGAAGTAATCAATGAATTTTCGGCTCACGCAGATCAAAAAATGCTTAAAAAGTTTATTGTTGGTTTGATGCAAGAGTCGAAAGGACCGCTGATACCGACCGTATTCCTCATGCATGGTGAAAAAGATGCAGCTCTAGCTTTAGGTAAAGAACTTAAAGATGCTTTTCACGACAAAATAGACACTTATTGGCCTCGGTTTGGTGAAAAAGTTGAACTTTGGAAGGATTAAATTATTTACCTTTTAGCTATTCCATAGTGTTATAGTTGAGTTTTTTTTGACTAAAATTATAATTTTGGTTTTTTTTAGATAGATGATTTATATAACAAGTGACCACGCTGGTTTTGAACTTAAAAATATACTTGTAGCGTGGTTTCAAAAAAGTAATAAGGAGTTTGAAGACCTTTATCCTGAATTCATTGAAGCTGATGACTATCCAGATCGAGCAAAAGAGCTTGCAACTAAATTAAAAGAAAATTCAAAAGCGAAAGGTATTGCTATTTGTGGAACTGGTGTAGGCATCTGCATAGCATTAAATAGATATACTTGGATTAGAGCCGTTTTATCACCAAAGCGTGAGATTGTAAGATTATCTCGTCAACATAACGATTCAAATATAATCTGTTTAGCTGGAAAATACACTACTCACAAAAAGGCTATAGCAATAGTAAAAGTGTTTCTAAACACTCCTTTTATTAAAGAAGAGAGGCATACGAGAAGATTATCTAAAATAAGCTAAAAAATGATATATTTTAGTTTGTTGGTACCCTTGACAGGTTTAGTTTCTTTTACTTTACTATTTTAGTATTTTGGCGCTATCGTCTAGTGGTTAGGACGCGAGATTCTCATTCTTGTAACCGGGGTTCGATTCCCCGTAGCGCCGCCAAAAGTTTTGTAGACAAAAAACTAAAAAACCATTTCAGTTATCTTAAACATCACTATAACTCCTTCTTTTTATAAATATGATAAAAATAACAAAAGATACATTCCAGAAACTACTTCTTACGGAATTATCTGGGCAATCTAAAAAGCCTGGAGATCTTTATATTTTTGTTGAATCTCTACCTATTTTTTTAAGTACATCAATAGCATTTAAAATTTTTAATTACCAGTTGCGTAATTTCCCAAGACAAATTATTTGGACTGCTAGTGAAGATAGAGTTTTGCAACTGATGAAGCTCGGTGAGATACCAATCAAACCACACCTTACAAAAGAAGAGATTTTATCATATGAGCACAATTCCTCTACCCCAAAGCAACTGATAAATAATACGGATGTTTCTATAGTAGAAAAAAAAGTAACAACAAGTCTGACTCTTAGCTCATTAAGTACTATATCTATTCATAATTCTGAGAAACGAGCTGAATTACCGCTACAGACTACCAATTTAAAAGATAATTCAAAGATTTTACTCAAAGAGCTATTTCAAAGTAGTGATTCTAACCGATCTGTATCGATTGATGATGAAAATATGGATTCTGATATTTTGAGTAAGGGTAAAACTCTACAGGATCTTGATTCCTGGATAGATCGTATTGAAGCTACGAAAAAAGCTTTAAACAGCATGAAAAGTGAAGAAGAGTTAGAAAGTGACTCTAATATCGAGCCCCAAACTAATACAAAATTAGTTGTAGAAAACAAAAATTTTTCTTCATTTTTACCTTTTAGACAAAATAAAAAACAACCTCGCGCATATTTATTTATAACTTCGTTTTTTTCATGTGCATTAATTTTCATTTTGGGGATGGTTTTTTTCCCAACTAATGTGTATACTTTAGAGGTCAATTCTCCAGTAGATTTAGCTACTATCAATCTTTCGATACCATCAACTGCATTTGCTAATCAAGCCATAAAAACAAATGCAACAACCAGTATTGCTACAAGTGGTGATAATCAAAATAGATCTGAAAGAGCGTTGGGCAGGATAGATTTGATAAATAAAAGCAGCAAACCTGTTAGTCTTTCTAATGGTGCTTTTAGTCTCGTAAAAGATGGAAAAACATATACTCATTTAAGAAATACTACGTTGCCCGACCAAATAATTTTAGCTCCATTTAACGACCGAAGCCCTGTTACTATAACTGTTCAAGCTACAGAATTAGGATCAGATTCAAATCAACCAGTAAATAGCATTTTTGAAATCTTGAATATTTTGGATCAAAAACCTTGTAGTAGTTGTTTTGGAATATCAACTAGCGAAATAATAGCAGGAAGCGCAATAGGGAAAAAAGTAGTTACAGAAGCCGATCAATCTCTTTTGCGTACAACTGTAGATGGTATGCTAGCACAGCAAAAAATATCTAAAATACAGGCTCTAAAAGAAGAAAAAAGTGGTATAGACGATATTATTGTAAATAATGACTGGTATAATAATACGAACTCAAGCTATGTATTCAAACCTAATTTAGGAGATTCTTCTCTTGATACTAGCTTAGATGCTACTGTTGATAGTGATGTATACTACATGCCTCAAGTAACTCTTAATGAGATATTACAACGAGAGAATGAAAATGTAGACAAAGTAACAGATGTTAATATTGTAGAGTCGGTGGGTCAATTTAAAGAACAGGCAACTGATATAAAAATCAAGGTCAACTATAAATTCACTAAAAAATTAAATATAGATAAAAAACAAATTGAGAAAACAATTACTAGTAATACAGACTTTGCAAATGTAAAAGAAAAAATCCAAAAAGAATATCAAGGTATAATAAATATCGATAAAAAAGAGTTGGGTATTAAAATTCCTTTTCTTTCTCCAGCAACAAATATAAAATATATTCAAACAAATTAATACTAATTATTGTGATTACTCAGCATGAATTTAAAGAATACTTAGAAGATAAAAACGGATTACTAAATTCGCTTAATTACGACTCCTATGTGTTAGAGAGAAGTGTAATCCAAAAAGAGCTTGAAAGTGAAGCCATTTGGTCAAATCCTCATCAAGCTGGTAAACTAAATCAGCAATTAGGGATTGTGCAGGGCAAGATAGAACTTATTGATAAATATCGATCATTGCTCGATGATCTACAAGTAGCGTTTGATCTAGCTGATGAGGCGGAATTTGAAAATATAAATCAGAAAATTCTTAGAAGCTATGAACATCTACAAAATCAAAACTTTTTGAATGGAAAATTCGATTCGCATAACTGTATTCTTTCGATTCATGCAGGAGCTGGAGGTGTAGATGCTATGGATTTTGCAGCTATGCTTGCAAGCATGTACCAGGCATTTTGTAAACGAGAGGATTTTGACTACGAGGTCATATCTATATCTCCAGGTGAAGAGGGTGGTGTAAAGTCGTTGTCACTTGAAATAAGTGGAAAATATGTATATGGTTATTTAAAAGAAGAAGTTGGAGTACATCGTCTAGTTAGGATATCTCCATTTAATAGTGGTAAAACCCGTGAAACCTCTTTTGCTCTTGTAGAGGTAATACCTGCTGATTTAGAAAATGAAATAGTGATAGATCTTGATGAAAAATGCATTAGATGGGATTTCTATCAAGCGTCTGGTAAAGGTGGACAAAGTGTCAATACTACTTATAGCGCGGTAAGGCTGGTACATATACCAACAAATATTACGGTAACTTGTCAAAATGAGCGTAGTCAAGTGCAAAATAAAGCCCAAGCTATGAAATACCTGAAAAATAAGCTAGCAGCACTGGAACTAAAAAAGCAAAAAGACCTAGAAAATGAGCTAAAAGGGGCATTTGTATCAGCAGAGTGGGGTAGTCAGATCCGAAATTATGTTTTGCACCCTTACAGGCTAGTCAAGGATGTGAGGTCTGGATGGGAAACAAACGATACTAATCGTATTCTTGAAGAAGGTGATTTAATGCCGATTATTTGGAGTTTGAAGAAGAGCAAAAAATTATAGATTTAAGTAGCTTTTAAAAATCTATTTTAAGTCATAAATTTTTAATAAATTATGCTAATCATCTCTTGAGAAATGCTTATTTTTGTACTAGTGTTATATTGTTGTAACGAATGTTTGCGATTTATGGAGTTTCTCTACATTTAAAAGATATTTATCTAAACAACTACACCTTCAGATATTTTTCTCGAGGGCTTTTCTATTACTAACATATTTGTAGGCCTTTTATATATAACATTACTAGCTTTTAAAGGTTATTTTTTTTACTAAATAATATATCCAAGGTAAATATGAAAAAAGAAGCGATAACATTAATGCGTAACCACTGTCAAATTTTATAAAAAATAAAAAATAAAAAGTACAGCCTAATAATATTAATGATGATAGATTTAGAAACTGCGTAATTTTAATATCCTTTTGAATCTGTAAGTATTTTAGCACAATATCTTTAAAGCTGATTAATAGTATTATTGGAAGTCCAAGATACATTATATTTCTAATATAATCACCTAAATCACCTATTTTACCTATTTTTTGAAGTATAAAAGTTATCAGAAGGCCAAGAAGTAAAGTTGAAATAATACAAATAAGTCCAATGATAAAGTTTATTTTTATAAGTTTTTTGATATTTTGTTGGAATTTTTCTGAAGTGTTTGTGCTGTGAAAATCTAAAGAGAGCTGAGGAAATAGAACATAGTTGTAGCTAAGCATTAGAAAGACTAAACTATTTTGTATGGTAATCCCTAAATCAAAGGCGGCGATCTGACCTTCAAACTGTTTGTACGGTACTATTAAAATAAGTGCAACTGCAGTCACATCTAACAAAAAAACTTTTGAAAGTATAAGCTTCAAAGCTTCAAAAATATGAGATTTATGTTTGGCTATACTATTCTTCATATCAAAAAAAGTAAGTGTGAAACCACTTTTAATAGATGCAAATAAAATAATGAAACACGAAATTAGCCAACCAAAAGCAGAAAATATAGCAATATTTAAATAAGAATTGTATAAAAATAGACCACATAATATACTAAAATTTGTTACAACGGAAGAGAAATTGAACCAAAAAAATTCTTTTTTAAGATTTAAATATACTCCAAGGATAGTTTGGATTGCCATCAAAGTAGGTATAGTTAATAAAATACGACAAGAAAGGGCAAAATTGAAGTATTGATTTTCAGCAATTAATCTAGATAGAGTATTTTTATCAACGATAAATGGTAATAAGTTATCAAGTGTAAGGCCAAAAAATAAACTTATAATAACGACTAAAAAAATAATAATTATACCGATAGTTTTTATATATTCTTGGTAAACCTCTTTTTCTTTCGAATAAAAAATAGTGAACGAGGGTAAGATCGAGGAATAAATTGTTCCACCAACTAGAAATGCAGCAATAATTTGCGAAGGTTTGTCACTTGTAAGAAAAAGATCGCTTCCACTAGCACCTAGTTTCGATATAAGATAGGGCTGTTTTATCATTCCAAGAAATTTTGCAAAAAAAGTTGTACAAATTACTAATAAATAAACAGTGGTATTTTGATTGGCAATTATTCTATTTACGATATTTTTAAGTTGTTGGGTCATATACTCTATGTCTCAATCTCAATAACTTTGTTAGAATAGTCAATTTTAAAATGAATAATAATATTATTTAAGTTTAACTTAATTTGCAACTACAGTAAATTTTGATCAGATTGACAGAATAGTGGACTTTTTGTATGTTGAATACATGTTACTAGCCCGATCCTTTTCTCATCACTCTTTGCTTTCTGCTGTGCCTAAAATACCAGCATTAGTTCAAAATGCTAAGGAAAAAAGATATACAAGCGTAGCTCTCACCGATGAGAATACTGGCTCTGCTTTTGTAGAATTTTATGAATATTGTAAAAATCATGATATTAAGCCAATACTTGGAGTAACTACAGCACTTCCAAATCTATCAAAAAACTCTGATTCTAATTTTGGTAATAGTGAATTTAGCAAAATTGCTTTACTTGCTAAGTCTGAAAAAGGCTATCGGCAGCTACTTGAGCTTATTAGTATAGCCCGTACTCAAAAAGAAGAACAGAAACCTCATTTAGATTTAATAGATTTACAAAACTATCTTAAAGAAAGCCAAGAACTGTATATTGTGGTAGCTGGTAATGATAGTGAATTTGTATCAAATATACGATATGAGAAATATGATCATGCAAAATCAATTTTAAAAAAATATGTTGAGTATATTGGTGTATCAAACTTGCTTGTTGAATTGGCAATTCCAATTTTTGATGAAACAAAGGAAATGGTAAAAAAAATCAATGTTAAATTAGCTGAAATATGTAAAGAAATGGGAGTCAGATATGTGGCATCGCCAGCACCGAGGTATTGCAACAAAGAAGATGAGGAGGTTTTTAAGATTGTACTTGCTATTCGCGATGGTAAGCGGGCTAGCGGGGTATCGCTGCAGCGTGAGTATTACTTACCGAGCAAAGAGGAGCTTGGAGAGTGGTTTGATTACTTGCCTGAAGCCTTTGAAACACAGGATATCGAGGATAGCATAAATATAGAAATCGTTACTAATTATGATAAACACGCAGATGATGCTTTTTTCCCTAAATTTCAAGTGCAAGAGGGTGAAAATCCTGCAGATCGGCTACGATGGGAGACATACATGGGATTTGTGTCGTATTTTTCACCAAGTAAATTAAAAGATGATTACATCAAAGAGTATCCATATTCAAGATTTGAAGAATTAAAACTTTTGGCACAAACGTTGGTACCAGATACCAGTAAACTTTTGGGATATTCGCTGGACTATTGGACCAGAGAAAAATCGGTAAAAGATTATATTGCACGTATAGAATATGAGCTAGATATCATAATTACTAAGGGTTACGCAGATTATTTTTTGGTGTTTGGTGACATTATGAGATTTTGCCGTGATAACGGTATAGTGACCAACACTCGTGGTAGTGCTGCAGGATCACTAGTAGGGTTTCTAAATTCTATCAATATCCTAGATCCTCTAGTTTATACAATTCCTTTTGAAAGGTTTCTTAACCCACTTAGACCTTCTCCACCTGATATAGATGGTGATTTTGCTGATGATAGGCGTGATGAGGTAATCAAATACATTACTCAAAAGTATGGAGATACCCAGGTTTGTCAGATTATAACTTTTGGAACTATGCTTCCTCGTGCGGGTGTACGTGATGTGGGTAGGGCACTAGGTATCAGCTACAATAAGTGCGACAAGCTTAGTAAACTCATTCCGATAGCCCCTCAAGGTAAAAAAACTACATTTAAGTGGGCTTTAGAAACTTCACAGGAACTTGCAGAAGTGTATGAGCGTGATAGCGAAGTTAAACAAGTAATTGATTTGGCAATTAAAATAGAAGCAAATTATCGCCATTCGAGTTGTCATGCAGCAGGTGTTATCATTTCTCCAACTAAGATGACTGATTACTGTCCGCTTCAATGGGATTCAGATCACAAAATGATTATTTGTCAGTATGATATGAGAACTGCCGAAAAAATGGGGCTTGTAAAACTCGATATTTTAGGTATTCGAAATCTTGCAATTCTTGGAAATGCTATCAAAATAACTCAAGAAAGACGTGATCTCAAGATAGATTTGCTCAATATTGATCTGCAAAATAGTGCAACGTTTGATGTTTTGTCGAAAGGTAGAACTATGGGTACTTTCCAGCTTTCAGGTGTTGCCATGACTAAGTATCTTGTAGAGCTTGAGCCAACCAAAGTGCAGGATTTGATGGCGATGGTTGCTTTGTACCGTCCCGGTCCTATGGGTAGTATACCAGAATATATAAAACGTAAGAAAAATCCAAAGCTGGTCAAATATTTGGTGCCGCAAATGGAAAAATGGATGGAACCAAGCTACGGTATATTTGTTTATCAGGAGGATCTTTTGATGACGGCTATCGAACTTGCGGGATATGATTGGGGTCAAGCGGATGTACTCCGAAAAGGTATGGGTAAAAAAGTTCAAGAGGTTATCGATTCTCAGCATCCTATTTTTGTTGACGGGTGTGTAAGTCACTCTAATCTCGATAGAGAGACAGCTGAGCATATTTGGTCTTTGATGGTCCCATTTGGTGCATATGGATTCAATAAAGCTCACTCGAGTAGTTACGGCATGGTAGCTTACTGGACCGCTTACATGAAAGCAGTTTATACTGTAGAGTTTATGACTGCACTCATGACGGCGGAAGGGTCTAGGCTCGATAGAATAGCCGCAGCAATCAATGAATGTGAGCAACTAGGAATCGAAGTCAAACCACCAGATGTAAACTATTCATTTGATGGATACGAGATTGAAAATAATACTACTATAAGATATGGACTAAGCTCGGTCAAAAATTTGGGAAGTGATGTGATCAGGTTTATGATCGAAAATCGCCAGAAAGATGGCAAATTTGGCAGTTTAGAAGATTTTTTAGATCGTATGTCTCATTTTCAAGGTTTTAGTAAAAAGTCACTGGAGGCACTGATCTTCGCAGGCTGTCTGGATGAAATAGGTGGTCAGTTAGTAGATCGATTGGGGCTAAACTCAAACTCACTTACTTTGTCTTAGTTTGAAAGTTTGTACAATATCATATATAATGCTTAGCTCTATGCTAAATTTTTGTATATTTTCATTATCGTACACAGAGTTGTAAAAACTTGGCTCTAAAAATGATCCATCCTCAAGAGTAGCAAAATAAACCTTATCCGCTATAAAACTAATTGATATAGGTATTTTTATAGCATCATTTAGATGCAACAGATTATTCATAATGTCAGTTCCTAGCGCCATTCTTGCACCAAGTTGATTATCAGTTTCGATATCCCAAATTTCCATAAATCGTGGACTTTCCAATCTTACTCTCTCTCCATTAAATGTTTTTATAGGATAATTTTTTGGTCGCAGTACTGTTATTCCATCAAATGAAAAAGGAAAAGTAGCATAGCCAAAAAGACCTTTGAGATAAACTTGATAATCATCTTTATTTACATGTTTAGCCATTACAGCTTCACATATTTGCAAATTACCGTAAGTTTTGAAAATAATATGGTCTTCGCCTCCAAAGTCGGTATAATCTGGTAGGACTAATTTTGATTCTAGAATTATGCTTATATCGATTGATTTTTCTGGACTATACGAGAATTGTGGGGAAATTTTCTCTATTATATCAGGTATAATTAATTTTTTATAGTTTTCATTAAATATATCTTTTTTTTTCATGAAATTTGATAATATATAACCAAATATAACTGTACTAACAGCAAAGATTAATTGTCCCCATCCAGTTTGATTGGTGCGCGCAAGCCAAATATTTATTACTATGGTAATAAAAGTTAGTCCAAAAAACCATCTCACTATCATTTGACTAGAAATAATTAGCTTTTTTCTATGGTCTTCTAAATCTTGCAATGTCATATTTTACTAATTATATCACAGTTATGACGCATAGTCAATTATATATAGTTTTTAATTTATATAGTTTTATTTAACAGTCATTTGACTAAGATAAACTAAACATTAAGATTATTTATAATAATTCAAATATGCAAAATAGATTCGACCGAAAGATAATCATAGGATTAATTTTAGCAACTACCTTACCTTTTCTACTACTATTTATCAACCTTTCTGAAGTTTTACCCATTACAAATTCTGGAGATTTCTGGGCTAAATTCGTATTTATCACTGCAAATGTTAGTGGATTAATAGGTACTATTCTTTTGGTATGGAGCTTCCTGCTTGGTATTAGATCTCTTGTTTTGCTTATCACACCAGACTTGATTTGGGTACTCAAAGTTCATAAATGGATTGGGAAATATGGTTTATTGTTAGTCTTTGTGCATCCAATTCTTGAAATGATTTATTATCTTGAAGGTATAGACTGGCTATTTGTTCCAAATTTATCAACTGAAACTCAAGTGTATATTACCGTTGGTAGGTTTGCTTTTATATTATTTTTAGTAATTTATTTGACTAGTGCAGTACTGCGATCCAGACTAAAATACCGCCCATGGCTATATATCCATTATCTATCTTATCCGATGTTATTTTTGACTTTTTTGCATGCAAATAGTATCGGCACTTATTTAAACAAATATCTAGGACTTAAAACTTTGTGGTTCGCACTTTTATTCTTGTTTCAAATTTTGGTTATTTATAGGATAGTGGAGTGGGCTGGCTGGCTAAAACCTAAATACAAAGTAATTTCGAAATCAAAGCCTACTGAAAATATCGTTATTCTTGTTTTTCAGCCAGCTGGTAGGAGTATCAAAGCAATTCCAGGTCAGTTTATATTTATGCAAATCAAGCATTTTGGTGAATCTCATCCGTTCTCAGTTATGGAATTTGATGAAAATACAGGTCAGATCACGATTGGGATAAAAACTACAGGAATTTTTACAAAAAAAATGGAATATTTAGACATAGGTAGTCGAGTAATGTTTAGTGGGCCATTTGGAATTTTTACGCGCGAAGCACACAACGATAAGCCAAAAGTCTTAATTGCAGGAGGTATCGGTATTACACCATTTGTTGACGTGATTAATAAATTTTGTAATGATCAAACTATACTACTTTACTCAAATAAACTAAGCAGTCAGATATTATTTCATGACAAATTTAAGACACTTATGGGACTAAATTATACAGCATTTGTTACTCAAGAAGAGGGAGTTAATAAGTCAAATATTGTATATCATAGAATAGATAAAGATATACTTCTGCGTTTGATAGGAGGGCAAAAATTAGCAAATAATTACCAGTATTTTTTGTGTGGAAGTCCTGATTTTATAACTTCTATGGTAGATATCCTCAAATCAAATAAAGTCAACACATCCCAAATTTATACAGAAAAATTTTCGTATTAAAATAAACCTAATTTAGAAAATATATTATGAATATTAAAAAAAGAAATATAATTATTGTAAGTTTTATTGTTATTTTTGGTATTAGCACTTTTGTACTTATTTTTAGTATTTTAAGTAGTCAAAATAGCACTGCAATAATAATGTCTGATATTGCTACAAATGACAAATCTGCAACATCTCCGACAATTATGGAGCCGATGAAGCCAGTCAAACAAATCTCACCCCCAGATAGTAATGTTTCAACTCCAGCTATAGAACCTTCTTTAGTACCAAAAAATTCCAATATTTATAAAGATGGAGTTTACAGTTTTTCATTGTCATATCGTGTGCCAGAAGGAAATACTGAAAAAATTAATACCTCGGTTGGATTAACAGGCGATGTTATAACTGAGTTTAAAAACACCTATACAGCTACCAATAGAAATTCTCGTGAATACCAAGCAGCTTTTGAAGCTAAGATTAAATCAGCCACTATTGGTAAAAAGATTGATTCTCTGAGTCTTAATGCGGTTGGCGGTGCATCACTTACAACCAATGCTTTTATGCAGGGTATTTCTCAAGTGCAATCGCAGGCTAAAGTATAACAAATTATGCTTATTGATGGGGTAAAAGGTGTTGGTACGTATTGGTGGTTTCAGATTTATGACGGTAATGAATCAAGTGAGTATTATCAAAACATTATCATCCAAGAGATACAAAGATTTGAACGAGCTTACTCGAGATTTTTAACTGACTCTCAGATTTCATTGTTAAATAGGCATAGAGAACTAGTTAATCCCTCGGTAGAATTGCTGGAACTGTTAGCAATCGGTAAAGAGTTTTATAATAAAACTTTAGGTCTATTTAATCCTGCAATCGGTCATATATTGGAAAATCGTGGGTATGATACTAATTATTCGTTTCAAAACAAAGGGCAGCTTGAGAGGGTGTCATCCTTCGATGATTTGCTATACGTAGATCTTCATAAAGTAGAGCTAAGTGGACAAGGTAATATCGATTTTGGAGGATATGGCAAGGGGTATCTGGTAGATAAATTAGCCAAAATATTTTGTGAAAAGCTAGACTTAAATCATTTTATGATAAATGGTGGAGGCGATATTTATGTTGCGGGTGACACATCCCATGAAATAATTTTAGAGCATCCTTTTGCCCCTGGGTATGAGTTGGGTAGGATCGATCTTCAAAATCAAGCTTTGGGTTGTTCATCAAATAGAAGGCGAACTTGGAAAGATTCTAAAACTGGGGAAGAGTTCGGACATATTCTCAACCCACAAAACACAGATAGCAAAGCTGACTTTGGCTCATTCGTAATAGCTAAAGATACCCTGACAGCAGATATTATGGCTACTGTAGTATGCTTACTCGGAGATAATCAAGAAAAGATATATGACCTACAAAAACAGATTAACTTTGAATTTGTTGTGGTTAGACTAGATTTGACGATGTTGGTATCCGATGGCTTTCCAGGTATAAACGCGTAAGTAACTATTTTAAAAAAATATTGTAGGATAAATATATAAACCTACTTACATTTATTATTACATTATTACAAAAATAAATCAAAAAAATCATAGCCGTACAAAAACCTATTATATTGCGACAATTATACAGTCATATTGTTCTTAGATCTAGCTTTAAGCTTATCTATTACTCCTAAAACTTTTTGCATCTACGCTGCTTCTTTTCTTTTCTCTGTTTTTTTGGATCAGGCTTTCGGTCAAAATTGCAATAAGTGCTAGATCATCGATCCAACCTATTACGGGGATAAAGTCAGGTATAACATCGAAAGGATTGACGAGATATATAAGAGTAAAAATGATAGTAAAGATACGAGTTCTTGGATCGTTAAGTAATTTTTTGTAGAAACTAATGGGTTGTAATTTGCTTAGGAAAAATCTTTTTATAGAGCCAAACATATGCATTTTTTTT
>JACMQI010000035.1 GCA_014377045.1 candidate division SR1 bacterium | reverse complement strand
GTGATTTTAGATACATTGTTATCACCAATATTAAGTGTGTAAATATTATTAGCTAAATCGATAATTATTCTATATGGCATATTACCTGTAGTAGCAAAAATACTAGAAACACCAGCAGGTGTGATTTTAGATACATTGTTATCATTTTGGTTTGCAGTATAAATATTACCAGCCCCATCGATAGTTATTCCTGTTGGTAGACTACCAGTGGTACCATAAGAACTAGTAACACCAGCAGGAGTAATCTTTATAATATTTACATGACCAATATCAGCAGCGTAGACGTTGCCAGCTAAATCAGTAGTGATTGACTGACCTAAGACTGCGCCAAAAACTGTAGTACCAAGAATACTAGAGACTCCATCAGGTGTGATTTTAGATACATTGTTACTACCATAATTTGCAGTGTAAATATTACCAGCAGGATCTATAGCTATTGTTGTTGGATTATTACCTGCAGTAGCAAGAACACTAGAAGCATAAATATTACCACCACCAGCAGGAATATCAGCAATCACAGTCCCTGTTCCTGTCATACCAACTGATACTTCAAATGTTGTTCCATCGTTTGGAGCTACTTGTACTATAGATAATACAGATTTACCTGAAGCAGTACCAGATAATACAATATCACTTGGACCAAAAGTAGTAGGATCAACAGCTTTACTAAATACTGTAGTATATTTGACAGTACCAACCCCAGCAGGATCTAATTGAGTAGAGGATTGGTTGATGGTTACATCTAAATTACCTGCGGCTAAAGATTTTTGAAGATTATCACCTTGGTATTGATTTAAAATTAATCCTGTAATTCCTAACAGTATAGAAATAAATGATACAACTAAAAAAAGTATTTCTGCTAAAAATTTGTTTATTCATATGTTTTTGTTTATAATTTTATTATACTAAAGTTTTATAATATCTGCAAATTATAGCAAATTAACGAATATTATTACCTTATTGTATCATATTTTTGACTTATTTCAATAATAAAATATTTGTATTATAGGAATAGTAAAAATGTAAAAAACTAATAATATTAAAATACAACTATTCAAAGCTATCTTATCTTAATTTAGTCCGAATACCGTTTAACTTACTAGACTATATTAGTTTTTTAAAGTTGATTATTGTAATTACCTTGAAAGTAGATTATACTAAAATATTATGACAGGAAATCTTATAAAAAATATGAAAACAATTCACTATGATAGTGAGTTAGCTCCAAATAATGTAAAAAAAGATCATCAGCAAGCTTTTAATATTTTGAAGCTGGAAGATAAACAAAGATATTTTCAGTATGTCTCCAAAACCAACATTGTTACTAAAAACTTTTGTAATCGATTTAACTTACCATTTAAAAACTATCAAATTTTTTTGAGAGATGTAGAAATGACTGGTGGTGAATATATGGTTGGAGAGAGAAGTAAAGAATATTTAGAAAATACTTCTAGTGATAACTATGTCAGAATAACAAATAAAGTTGTTGAAAATTTTGATAATGTAGAGCTTTTGATAACCATGGTTCATGAATACTTAGGACATGCTCTAATGACAAATACAGATATGAAAACAGGCAAAACTCTGTCTTTAATTCAATCAGGACCATCTTTTAGAAAACTAAGAACTTATGAAGCTCAGTTTAATTGCAGTATTTTAAATAAAATTAAAGTGAAAATAAGCAAAGACGAAGATCTAGATGATGTAGAAGAAGAAATTATGAAATCGTTTATGTTTGAAGAGGATGGTTACAATAATTATCCTCCTCTAATTAAGCGTGCTGAAGCGGCATTAATAACAAACCCAGAACAGAAAATTACTATTAAAGTTAGAACTACGATTGGAAGAGAACTAGATGAGGGAATCACCGACTATTTTGCTATAAAACTTTGCACTGACAGTGAAGAACAGTTTGAAGAGTATAAAAACTCCGAAAGAGCGTATACACAATTTATAAATAATATATTAATTATTAAAAAATTTATCCAAGATCATTCTAGTTTTAGCAATAACGATTTTGAACAAATGCTTGTTGATGTTAAGAAAACTAATAATGTGGGGGAAATGGCAAAAATTATATCTGAAAAAACTAAAATCAAAATTCCTGTGACTGCACTATTTCAAAATCCAATTTTACTTGATATTTATGTTAATAATTAGACTTTCTTTTAATAAGGTTATTAGTGATAAACACTAAATTGTATCCACTAGCGCTATTAAGCTTTCAAGTATTAATTAAGTATATGTCGAATATCGAAAAAGTTTTGTATTTTACTGCTATATCTACAGTTTTCATTTCACCTTTTTATCATTGGCTTGAAGTTAATTAGAAGAAATTTGGATTACGTAGGGATTATTTTGAATTTTATTATAAAAAACTCTTGATAAATGGGTCAGGTATTATATTTACAATTTGTAATATTTTAACTTATTTTTGTGTATTAAGAGACTATCGAAACTTTTTACATTTGTAAGGAGTAATATTGATGAGATTCAACTTAGTACAAATATAGTATTTATAGAATTATATATCGAAGAATTAAAAGCTTTATATTATGAATATCTTCTAGCAATGAATTTGCTTAGACGTAATATTTCAAAACCTTATCTTACAATTGTAATTATTTAGCCAATTTTTACTAAAAAGCCACTAGGTAGTTTCACGCCACTTTCACACGGGTTGAGTATTTCTGATACTTCAACCTTTTTTTTTGGGAAAAGTTGAGCACAGACTGTCTCTAAAATCCTCGGTGTAAATCTAGGTGAGTGTAGGGTTAAGACTACTTTACCTTTTGGTGATAAGAGTTCTTTACAAGCTTCTAAAAGTTTGATCAAATCTTCTTCAATATTAAACACCTCTCCCTTAGTACCACGACCAAAACTTGGAGCGTCACAAATAATACCATCGTACTGTGCTTTTCTACGCACTTCTCTTACAATAAACTTATGAACATCCTCAAGTATCAGTCTTTGGCCATCACGAGAAAGTCTATTTAGGCCGAGATTGTGAGTATAGTCGTCTAAGGCAACGGACGAAGAGTCGACTACAGTAACTTTATAACCAGCTTTTACCAAATCAATATTATTTGAGCCTGTATAACAAAATAAGTTCAAAATTTTACCCTTTTTATCAAAAAAATTGACTAAGCTTGGTGCATACTGCCAATGTTCTGTAAATACACCAATATTACCAAAATCGTTCGGACGTATTCTCCATGTAATACCACTATCAGATTTTACTTCCCAGTTTTCTGGAGTTCCTCCACCTAGTTTGTTTCGCTTTTGATTATCAGGGTTTTTAAGTGCTTTCCAAGTTCCTTTTTCTCCTGTAGTGCGCTCAAATAAAGAGTCAGCATCTTCCCAAAGCTTTGGGTTAAATGGTTTCCAAATGGCCTGAGGGCAGGGGCGGATAACTTTGTAATCTCCAAGAATTTCTACTTTTTGTCCATTTCCACAATCAAGTAGTCTATATTTTGACATAATGTTAATAGTGTTTCAATTTTTTTTGTTTTTGTAAAGGACTTATTGAGTTGATAAATTTAAAGAACTGCTACCTGATAGCTTCTCGAATCTTCATCAAAGTTTCAGACTGTTCGTTTGTGAGTTTTTCAGGCATTTTAATTTTAAGTTTGATATAGTGATCACCCTTATTGCTAGGATTGTTAAGCGCAGGCATTCCTTGCCCTTTAAGCCTTAGTTTTCCTTCTGGATTTGTCATTGGCGGGATTTGTACCTCTACCTCTCCCCACACAGTATATACATCGATTCGACTACCAAGAAGTAGGTCAAAATAGCCAATTTCTACAGTAGAAGTGATATTTTGTTGCTCCCGTACTAAATGTTTATGATCAGTAATTTGGATAATCAGATATAAATCCCCTGATTCACTACCACGGTAACCTGCTTCTCCTTTGCCACTTACTCTTACTTTATCATTATTATCTACCCCAACTGGAATTTCAACTTCTAATTCTTCAGTGTTCTGATTATATCCTCTTCCAGTACAGACTTTACACTTATTTTCATATATTTTTCCTAAACCTTCACAAGTAGGGCACTGTGTTTCTTGCTGAATTACACCAAAAATAGTTTCGACGCGTTGATATACTTTTCCTTGCCCTTTACAAGTGTTACAGTTTTGCACTTTACTCCCAGGCTCATGACCTTTTCCAGTACAATTTTCGCAAGTTACATTATGTTTGTATGAAAAGGTTTTTTTAACTGCCTTTGCAGCTTCCTCTAAAGTAAGCTCCATTATCATTTCTATATCCACACCTTTCATGCGTGATGCACTGTTTCGAGATCTGGTTCTTTTTTGATTTGAGGCGCCAAAACCGCTACCAAAAAAAGATTCGAAAACATCATTAAGATCGTCAAAACCACCGTTTCCTCCACCTTGACCAAAATCAAATTGTACACCATCTCCAAATCCAAATCCTCCTGGTCCTTGACCACCTCCAAAATTCATATTTTGGGCGTTATCGCCAAATCTATCATAATTACTACGTTTTTTATCATCGCCTAAAACTTCGTAAGCATTATTAATTTCTTTAAATTTTGTTTCAGAAGCTTTATCTCCAGAATTTTTATCAGGATGATATTTGTGTGCCAATTTTCGGTAGGCTTTTTTAATTTCTTCTTGAGTTGCATTTTTAGGGACTCCTAGTACTTCATAAAGATTGGCCATATGTATGGAATTATGAAGAAAAAGTTGTATTTTGTCAATCTACCTGTTTGAGTGCTAAGTCTAACTATTTATCTATATTCTTCCAGAAATCTGTGTAGCTTACAATATCCGTATTATATCCACACTTGGCGTCAGTTTTCCAACCACCATCAAGAATAAAGTGACTATTAGGATATTTTTCAGACATTTTTAATGCTTCATCTCTCGTGCTTTTTTGTAATTTTTGACCTGATTTTCCTGCAACTACAGTCATTAGTAAATTCATTCGCTTTTGTGTAAAAAATTTTTCTGGCCATTCATTCAAATCATACCAGCATCCTACGATAATATTTTTGCCTAATTTTTTGCCTAATTTTTTCCAAGAATTTAAATATTTTTCAGGTACCAATATAAGATAATTCCAGTATGGGTTAATTTTCAAATTTTCAAAATAGGTATATGCTGAAAACAAATCTTCAATTTCTCCCATCAAATGGACACTAAGATAAAGATTTTGGTTTTTATAAATTTGCTCAATTGTTTTAAATGTAGTGGATAAACCTAGTGATGTCATTATAGATCTGTCCTTAGCAAATTGTGGCAAAACAAAATCAAGGTGCAAATTAAGATCATCCTGACCTTGTAAGGTACGAATAAGCTTTCTATTTTTTATTATTATTTTAAGCTTAGCTTTTAAAGCTTCGATGGAATATTCTAAAAGCGAGGGAAGAATCATATAGATAAAGTATAAGTCTGTTTTTTAGTTTACACAAGAGATCCATTAATTTCGTTAATCTTGCCAAGAAGTGGTAAAAAGAATATAATAATAACTAATTATTACATAATACTCAAAAATTTACGTATCTCATGTTCAGTGACAAAAATATTATAGGCCTTGATATAGGATCAGAATCGATCAAAATAGTTGAGATCGCTCACCATGAAGGTCAAAAAGAGCTGTTAACTTATGGGATAGCTAAGCATACTGTACCATTGGATGGGTACTGGGACAGTAATCGTTTAAGAAAACTTTCGACTATTATTGAAGATATTTTGGATACTGGTAATTTTAAGGGTGTAAAAACTGTTATGGGTATACAAAGTAAAGACGTTTATGTAGCTACTATGGATTTTGAAGAAGGGTGGGATAAAGAAGCCATTCAAATTGAAATAGACAAACAGTCTTCGTATTTTTTACCATACCCACCAGACGAAATGAGGCTATCATGGAACTTGATCAATGATGATGCCAGGATTGTAACATATACTGGAAAACAGAGAGTGATAGTAAATGCATTACCAGATTTTGTAATTGAAAATAGTAAAAATTTGCTTGAACATCTCAATCTTGATGGAGCTGCACTTGAAAATCAAACACGTTCACAGATAAGATCAACCCTTGAGCCAGATACAGATAAAACTATTCTTGTTGATATTGGAGACAAGTATACTACATTAAGTATTATTGTAGATGGTACGCTTAGATCCTCTATGCATATTAATTTTGGGGTACAGAAAATAGAGCAAGATCTGGCTGTTTCACTTGGAATAGATGGAGAATCAGCTCATAATTTCAAAAAAGATTTAGGATTAGTAAACTTGTATCAAATTTCGCCACAAATCATGGATACTCTAAAAATCCTCAAAAACGAAATGACTACTTTTGTAGATTTGAACAAGAAAATTGCTCAAGACCCAAATAAAATAGTCATTACGGGAGGTGCTGTCCATACGCCTGGACTTTATGAGTATTTTCGTGACTTTCAAGTTCCAGTCTTTATAGCAAATCCACTACGAAATATAGCCGTTTCACAGGCGTTACTTCCGTATGTTGCTCCTGCTGGAAACCAGCTTTCTACCGCTATCGGATTAGCACTTAGAAGCGATATATAGTGAATCTATGAACTGATAGAAGACTTTATAAACCATTGCATTTTCTGATGATCTTGCAAGTATTTTGTCAAAATATCAGCAGTTGAGAAATCCTTATTTTCACTAGCGAAGTCAATTGTCTCTTCAAGAAGTTTGATTGTTATATCATGCTGTTCTTTAATGTATTTTAAGATATTTTGTATGTTATTTTTTGAATCAGGTTTTTCTTTTGAAATATGTGAATTTGATTGGTACTCTGATAGTAAGCCAATTACTGATTCGCCCATTTGTCTCATTCTTTCTGCAATGACATCCTGCGACTTATAGATGAGGATAGCATGAGCGTCGAATAATTCGTGGTATTCTATGAAGTCTGAATCTACCAAATTCCAGTGGAAATATTTGTAAGTGTAATAAAAATCAATAATTGTAGAGAGTATTGCGGTCATTTGTGTAGTTTTATCTGACATATAATATGAAAATTTAGTTTAAAAATTAAAGAACATGCTTTTGTATGTATGTTTTATTGTTCTTAGTTTGCTGTCAAGCAAGATTTAATTTGCAGTATAGATTCTGTAATTCTGAGTTGAACAACCTGTAATTAAATCAAGTTTTGATATATCTAATTTTCGATCATTTGGTGTCACAACCACTGTATTTTTATCGAATACATTTGAGCTATTATTGTATATAAACTCTACTTTTTCTTTTTTAGAATAATAAATAAATGCTGGATTGCCACCGTACCTAAAAGTAGATGATATAGATCCACCTGAGTTATTTATACTGGTGTATTCTTTTATATTTTGAGTATTTTGATATAGTATTGTATTTTTCTGAGGTTGTGATGAGATACACTTTGCCACTTTGGTCAATTCTATGTTATCTGGAGAATTTCGTGAATACAAAGGTGTAACAAGAATCGCAGATATGCCAAGTAGTCCAAAAACAGTGGCTAAGATTAAAACTGTATATTTATTGGCATTCCCCCAGGTGATTGATATTATAGGACTAACTAGAAATATTGTTGGTAACAAATACCATTCCAATTTGCTTTGAGATACGGATATTAAGATTAAAAAGACTAAACCTGCCAGTATTGGACTAGCTTTCCTCAGATCAAAATTAATTTTCATATTACTTTTAAATTGAGTAATTAGAGCATAGATAAGGGTAACTGCTAATAGAGCGGTCGCTACTGGAGAAGTTTTTATAAAATAATCCAGATAAAACCACCACTTTCCTGAGTGCGATTCTAAAACGGTTGAGGATCGTGAAAAAATCTGTTCAATAAAATGCTTTTGTACAAACTGGTTGCCAAATCTAAAGTATCCATAAATGTACCATAAGGACGGCACAAAAAAGAGTGTAAAGATTTTTAACATAGATTTTTTATATATACTTTCTTTAAAATTAAGAATTATATCTAAGATCAATGGTAAAAATCCAAGTAAAGACTTGCTCCATACCGCAATACATAAAAACACAAGCCTAACTAAAAACTTTTCTTTATATAGATAATAACCAAGTAGGCCAAAGACTAAAATAATATCGGTGTTTACAGTAGTTGATCTTTCTAAAAATAAATAAGTCGTTAGAATGAAAATTGGTGATAATAAGCTTACAAAATCTTTATGCGATTCAGTACTATAATTCAACATATTTTTAGTAATTTTCCATATAAAATACAAATTGATAGTTCCGATAAGGGCAAAAAATGAACGCATTAAAATAATATTATATGCACTAAAATAATGGATAATACCAGTGATCCAGCCTATTAAAAATGGTTTTTCGAGCCAAGCCTCACCGTTGTAATATAAAATAAAATCTATTTTTTTCGTAAATTCTACCCCTAATTGTGCGTATATTGATTCATCCCAGCCTTCTAAAATACTATCTTTATAAAGGTAAATCTTTATGAGTAAAAAAGCATATATTATTAAATAAAATATAAAAATATAATTATTTTTAATACGGTTCATATGCAAATACAGTTAGTTTATTTCCTTTATTTGTCAACTTAAACAACTATTAATAAAAAAATATATTGACACACACACACACAAATTTGTTATATATTTTCTAATAGTAAATTTATGACATACTAAATTTAGTAGATTTACTTTTCTTGTTAAAATAGGAGATTTAAAGTTTGAAATTTTCGAAAGTACTTCAAGTTGGTATTGCGATCGCAGGTCTATTTTCATTCAGTTTGCCCGCATTTGCTTTACGTTATAAGCATAATGATGCATCTAAATATAACAACACAGATACGTTTGTTGCTTTCAATGAAGCTTCTGGTGATGCTGGTATTTACATTAGTGCTTGGCAAAACTTTGATGCGGTTGCAGATGGAAGTGGTTACCGTCTTAAGATTCGAGGTACAAACAATTGTT
>JACMQI010000034.1 GCA_014377045.1 candidate division SR1 bacterium | reverse complement strand
TTACTATTGTTTGACTCCCATTTTCTTCCTGTCTGGTACATGATAGCTTCGACTTTGTTTTGATTCATTTCTCCTCCATTTTTAAGCTCAGCAAACTCTTTTGGTAGTACTTGATCTTCTAATACTCGTTGAGTAGAATATGATTGGGAATTTGATCCATTTTGACTGGTGTTTTGTCTGTTAGTAAATGTTTGAGCGATAAGCTGTGAGGCATATTTGTTTGTAACCACATCGCTGTTCGCATGAAATATCTTAGTTTGGAGGTTGCCTAAGAAGGCTTGTACCTTGGTATAGCTGTTGGTTCCTTTGAGCACTGACTCATAGTTCGGAATATTTTGGGTAAGGTAGACACTACATGCTCGTGAGCTTCTAGCGGTTGTTTGAAATAGGCTATCGTGTTCGGTATAGAAATATTGTGCTTCATCAACCCAAAGGAAAACTGGAATAGTTTCACTGGTTACCTCTCTTCGCTCTACTGCTCGTTGCCATATATACTTGAATAGGATTTGTGCATATTGTCCTATCTCTTCATATTCTTTCTTGGGTAAATCTAAAATGATGATTTTACCATCAAACGTATCTTCAGGAGTAACGGTATTAGCTTCATCACTACAAAATATCTTTCGAAGCACTCCACGTAAGAAACAATCAGCACGAGAGGTAAACATGGACACAATGATTGATCGGGTCTTATCATCAAGGTGAGGAAATTCAGTTTGCCAGTAGTTTTGGGTGATTTCAAAGTCAAGTATCTTGTCTTTATCAGTTTCTTGTATTTTAGCTACTTTCTTTTGTGCAATTTCAAGGTATTTGAAGCAAGTACTTGTATTCCTCCAATCTTTACTATGAAACTCCTCCATATTTTGAGGTGCTGTTGAGATCACATTATACATATCTCGAACTGAGATTGAGTCTGTTGCTAAAGTTATTAAGTCAATGGTATTTCTAAGGAGTTGTTTGAGAGTAGATAACCAATATGAGTTAGTCCCAGAAAACGTATCACCTGTAGAAATAACGGTGATAAATAGGTTTACTAAGTTTTCAGTGAGTCCGCTTCCCCTACCTACTCTATTGAGTTCGTATGCTAAAAAGTTAAAGTATTGATTGTTTACTCCCATATTATCTGAGATGCAAATGATGTCTTGTTCTCGATTACACCCTGTAGCATACTTTATCCATAAATCTTTTTCATCCGATTTAATAGTCAATACCAAACCCCCTAGCCCATTTGTCAGAAATGCGTTAGCTATAGCTTGACCACTTCCACTAGTTTTTCCTGATCCTGTACCACCAAAAATCTGAGTTCCTTCGCAGGCGTCTTTTAGTGTCCAAGAGTCTTTATCATTTAACTTTAGAATTTGAGTATTAAGCACAATGAGTAAAAGAATTGAAATTAAATTTTAAAAAAATGTTAGGCAAAACATGGTATGATTTTCTTATTTCAATCATAAATTAAAAACTCTGTCAAGAATTTTTTACCATATATACAGTAAATTATGTAATTTTTAAACACCATTAATTTACTTTCGCTTTCTATATCTCAATTTTAGTACAAACAAAAAAGAGAAGTTTTTACATTATTAAATTTTAAAAATATGAGTTTGCTATATTCTCTTATCTTTGATAGTGTATTACTTAATTAATCAAAAGCCAATTTAAAGGAAAAATATATGTTACAACAAGCTCCCACTTTTATCTATACAAATATTTTAAAAAGTAATACTCTTAACATAATTGTTCATGGAGGAAAAACTGGTATTAATGATCCATTTTTAGAAAAAATATATAATCGAATTATTGAAGCAAAGTTATATTACAATTCAATTACCATTTAAAGATCGTGGAGAAGAAAAAAGTAGTGGCCCTGAAACACTTGAAGAAATAGGAGCAGTGCAAGCTGCATTAAAATCTATTAACATAAACCAGTATACTAGCTTTCATTTTATTGGAAAATCTCTTGGCGGACTTATACTGCAAAGATTTATTGTGCAGTCATCATTATTTAATACACATTTAGTTAAATTTACTATTTTAGGCTATTTAATTGGTGATGTAACAATTTCATCACTTAAAACTAAAACATACGTTATACAAGGAGAAAATGACCCGTATGGAGATCCAAAGCTAGTACAGGAAGAATTAGATTTTCTCAAGATTTCCAAGCTAAATATTATAATAGGAGCAGATCATAGTTATAGAAATAGTCGTAAAAATCCAGTGTATCAAGATACAGTAGTTTCACTTATTGAAATTTAAGAGTTTCTGACTATGAAAAACAGATAAATTGAATTATTTTAATGAAAACTTTATAAATAATAAAAATATATATTTTTATCATTATCGTTGTCACTTCTAGATCCAGGTGATGGCCAATAGCTATAGGTTCTAATATCAGGCTTAGCGCTAGAATATTGTTGACCAATAAAAACTCCGTTATTAAACGTTTTAGTGAATTTTACCAATGCTGTAGTATTGTGTCCTACATCAGTGGTATTATCCCAGTTTACTGCTTGTCCATTACCAGTAGCTTTGCCTACTATCCAAAATTCGTACCCAGTAGTTTGAGTAATCGCACTACTAAATTTAAACCGTTGTCTTAAATCACCACTGCAAGGAACTATTAATCCAAAATTAGAACCAGAGCTATTACCTGCTGAAACACAATAGTTTGGATTAAATTGCCATTTAATATTG
>JACMQI010000033.1 GCA_014377045.1 candidate division SR1 bacterium | reverse complement strand
TCTCCCTTGACCATCATTGAAAAGGACCACTCACCTACTTCAAAGTAGCAACACAAACGCACTTGGGAAAAGATATACTTTGACCGAAAGCACTAGAAACCTCATAAAATATGGACAGGATTATTTGCAGCTCCTCCTTGGTAGCACCACACATCATTGGCGATCAAACTTCAGGATAAGGTCATGCACTCAGTCTTCGCTTTCTTCTTCAAGGCCTTCATATTAAAGATATCGCTACCAATCTTGACTCTAAGCTCAATACCCATATCCTTTAGTCTAGCCCTCCAAGCATCAATAATAGCACCAAAAAAAATATTGAACGGCAAAGGGGAGAAAACGCTACCTTGTTTCAAACCAGTATCCAGAGCAAAGTTCGCAACTGTATCACCTTTGATTCTAATCTAAATACCAATCTTATCTGAAAGAGGCAAAATAAATAAATCATTAAGTTTCTAAAATGTCTAATTGCTCACTTGAATTTATAGTAACCTCTCCATAAATGCTTGTAAGTAAACAATCGTAGAATCTACGCTCATGTCTTTCACATATACTTATGTCTTCTAGACTGGTCCGTAAAATCATGACTTTTGTTATGCAGTAATATATAAAGTAAATATCATCATCATATATCTCTTTGGTTTTATTAGCTTCCGGCAGTTGATGCCATAATATAAACGTTTGATATTATCCCTTAATTAGTTACGATTGATATTGGAATAACCCGGGAGCGTAGATATTATCCTTTTCGTGTCTACAATTTTTTCCGTAGCTACCAGTTACTAGTTATATTTTATATTGAATTAGGTAGGAAAACGCAAAATAAAATTTCTCGAAGAGATAGTTATGTCAACAAAAGTGAATATGTAAAAGGATATCTTACCCATAATTTGCATATTTTTTTCACGAAGAGGTGATAATAGGTGCCATACTTGGAATATTGTATCCAAGCATTTTATCAGATATTTTTTTTCATTATTCTGATATTTTTTACATTTCATGAAGAACACTGAATATCGTTTGGTTTTTCTCTTCGTAAAAAATTTTTATGTATACGTACTAGGGGGGGAATCCCCTAACACCCCCTTGGCGAGCGTTTGAGTTTTGAGTTGTTCGTGAAAAATTGAAATTTTAATTACAGCTTTAAAATTGAATTTTAAAAGTAATTTGTCAAAAACAATTGCTTGTTTTAAAAAACTGAACTAAAGATGCTTCTAGACAGCTAGACCTGATTTGATAATAAATGTAGTGGGGGACTAAGTCACTTTCATTATTAGCAATGTATAATAAACAAAAAACAAGTACAAATGCAAAATTTCTTCTATTCATTAGCGGAAATAGAAAGTATACTTTATAAGTTTAGTGGGATTCATACACTTATACTACCAATTAAAATTAGTACAAAGACTAAGAGTATAGTATACGACCATAATGATTGATTCCTCAACCCCTTGGGCGGAGGTTAACAAAACCATTAAAGCGTCCGTCTGTCTGTCTGTAACCCCGATAGCCATATATTGTCCGTTAGGCCTCTCAGGAGTCTGATGCCAAACGGAACTGAGATGTAGTTAGTTTAAAGACTAAATCTCAGCGCCAATTCTTCTAGAATATTAACCAGTCGTCGACCTACCGGCCTCTCGGTGGGAGGAGGCTGGTAGGTGGGTGGAGGTCAGCCGAAATTTCATATTAATGGTCATGATGTTTGCTTGATTTTTCACAAATACGCACATTATTGGGTGTAGATAACTGTATCAAGCGCGCGTCAAAACTAAACATGGACCACACTGTTTCGCCATAGCCATGCTAATCTTACGTTTTTAACGCTTTGCCATACGAAAAACATCCAAGTTCATTTAAACTTTTCATGAAATTCGACCAAACGTAATTCTATTGTTTAAACGAACTTGGATGTTTTTATTGTGACAAAGCGTTAAAAACGTCAAATCAGTATGGCTATGGCGAAGCAGTGCGGTTCCTAATTTGACGCGTGCTCCATATTTTGATGCACGCTTTATATATACAAATTAAGGGCTACATGTCTACTGAATAATTTACATCTATATTACTAGCAGTAGTATAATATTGCAAATTTCAAACACGCCTCCTCACTACAATAGTGAATAGTAGGCTAGTTCATACAAGTATAATATTATAATTGTGTATGATATGATATGATATAGATTTAACTAAAACAGCTGCTTGATCTAAGAAATTTGAAAAGTAAAGATTAAAAAAAATAACGAAACTAGTCGAAATCTGAAGCTCGCACTAAGTTGCTGATAAGTAAAGCACAGTGAAACGGACTAGTCTTCTCTTATAAAAGCCAGCGAAGACCACATAACTTTGATTTCATCTTTTGTCATTATTTATGAAGTTTTGTTATTTATTTTGTACTTATGTCTACCAGATTGGTCTTTTCAGGGTAAAAATATTTTTGAAAACAACAGGCACCAATGCAGCAGGTAGCAGGCAGGCAGACAGGATTAGTGGATGGTCAGCGGTCAGCGGCAAGGAGCTTATGCCGTAAGCAAATGCGTTTTGGTACGCGTTTCAAAATTTATTCTTTTCAAAAATAACAGCATACTACCAATATAAAACCTGTAGACTGGAAGATAATTGAAATACGTATCTGTATCAACTCCTTAAAGTCTTAAACAAAGTTGAAAAATGCAATTCTAAAAGAAAAGAAAAGAAAAGAGAAGAAAAGAAAGCTCGAACAAACAGCAAAGAATAAGTTGCAAATTATAAACTGTATGCACAAAATTTTACTTTTATCAAACAAAAACAATTTTGTAAAATAATAATCATATTTCAATATCATTTGACAAGAGAGTTAATACTAAAATTTATCTATTTATAATTTTTATTCAGCCTATTTACAAAGTTTTTTATTTTTATTTAATTTTC
>JACMQI010000032.1 GCA_014377045.1 candidate division SR1 bacterium | reverse complement strand
TTGAAGAACTAACCGACCTAGTAGAAGAAGCGGTACTAGCCGAGTTTGACCGCATAAACGAACGTGGTGGCGTGCTTGGTGCTATGGAAACCATGTACCAACGTGGCAAAGTACAAGAGGAAAGCCTACACTACGAAATGCTTAAACACACAGGCGAATACCCTATAATAGGCGTAAACACTTTTCTAAGCAGTACTGGTAGCCCTACAGTAGTACCAAGCGAAGTGATACGTGCCACCGAGGACGAAAAGCAATACCAAATAACCATGCTTGCAAAGCTACAAGCAGGCAATGCCGATAAATCTCCAACATTACTAAAAGACCTACAACAACTTGCGATAAGCAACGGCAATATATTCGAAAGCCTTATGGAAGTTAGCAAGTACTGCTCATTAGGACAAATAACCAAAGCCTTGTTTGAGGTAGGCGGACAGTATAGAAGGAATATGTAGGAAATAATTCACATTCAAAATCAGCAAATGTGAATACACGGCATAGTTAGTAACAAAGTTATTTATGTTTTTTTTGATTGAATTAAAAAACTAATTGTATAAATCAATATTGTATTCTATTGAAATGAGCACTTACTCCACACATATTAAAGCTACAGACCGACTCTATGATGAAGCTTTGAAAAAGTATATTTCGCGAGACGAACTTCATGGTATTATTAAAAAAATTATGGACAAGTACGAGCAAGAGTGGAGGTCAGAAGAAAATATTTTTCAAGTAAATATTAATGAAATATGGAAACCAAGGGTTTTATTTGCTGCTAATGAAAGACTCCTACTTGCTGAAATAATTTTACCCAATCATAATTCTACATTTGACCAAAAATATCAAATACCTCCCGTTTCTGAATACTTATCATTAACATGTTTCGATTTACTTGGACAAAAAACGAGTTGGTTAAGTTTTGATCAGTGGCTGGTATCTGGAAAAAGAAAAAAAGAAAGAGATGCTATTATATCAGTAATCACTGAGACTGACTATATCAAAAAAACGAGTTTGATTTATGATGGATATCAAGCTATTTATGGCGTAAAAAATTCTTTTTTTAATTTCATCGAAAATCTTCTTGATAAAACACGTAGAGAGGCGTTATTTTCGAGTGTACAAATTAAAATTTATGATGGTTATCCAAATAATTTGTTGTCTTTTACTTTCGGCATTGAAGAAGATAAGAAAAAGTATCTATACTCAATAAGAAACAACTTTACTCACAAAGCAGTTCATAATACTCCAAACGTATATTTATGGCCTAATCATTATGACACAAATGGTTTTTGGGGAAGGGAAAAGCTCTATTTGAAAACTAAGAATTGGCACTATTTGGTTCATCGGGATTATTTAACAACATTGAAAGAGGCTGTAATTCATGGCATATACGTTAAAATGATGGATATGTACAATTGCACATAACTATCCCTCACAATATAAATATTTTTTAAATTTTTCAATCTATGACAAAATGGAAGACAATATAACTCCAAACAAATTATATAACAAAAATATTGACGAACTTA
>JACMQI010000031.1 GCA_014377045.1 candidate division SR1 bacterium | reverse complement strand
TTTCATATTATTTATGTAGAAAAAATCAATAAAGCAGTTTTATCTTTGTTGACAAAGGTGAATTAATTATGTTTAAATTAGTTTACGCTATTAGAAATAAAAAAAGGAATGAGACCTAGAATGAAAGAAAATACCACTATTATTCGCCTTCTACAAGGAGATCAGCGTACAGTTAAACAAAAAATTCAAGAACATCTTGATAATATTCAAAAATTTGGCGAATTTAAAGCCACTAATATGAGAAATATGGAAGAATCGCTCGTCAAATTTGATGTAAATACTACTCAAATTATTCACGGATAATCTTACAAATAATGCATATTGAAATATATATGCTTTTTTATACCTGTACTCAAAAATGATTCCCAAAAGGTAAGTCTAAAGATTTTGAATAAATATACTCATTGTATTAAAAATAGCTGAAAATAGTAATTAATTAAATGTATACCTTGATAGTAGTGTATACTTATTAATAAGTAAAATTTATACAATGCAATAAACGAAAATTGTCCAAATTGATTATATTGCATATAATGGTTAGGTGAACATACCTGAAAAACAAATACCAAAACACAGGGAAAACTTGAACCAGAAGAATAAGCCTAAAAGTGCGATGAGGGAAAAATTAGATGCATTTCTAGATTTTAAAAAATCCCCTACCCTAAAATTAATCAATGATGCTTACGCTGCAATTCCCACCGATCAAGAAGCCATGAATTTTATAATGCGATTACCAAAACGAGCTAAAGAATATTTAGAAAACAAAAATTTGGAGAAATTAGCGACAGTATATCAAAAGGGCGGAGTGACAAATCAATATATAAAATATGCAGGTAGAAAGCTCTTACTTAGAAATGAAATACAATCTCTTACGGAAAATACAACTCAAGAGCCTGAAGTTCAAAAAGATAATTTATCCTATCTTTACGGTAAATATGAGCGATTTTTATGCGATAAAGTAGCTGCAAATGGTGCTACGAGTCCTAAAATTCAGTATATGTTATATCAAATATCACTGCAAAAAAAGCTCCAAGAAAAAGCTAAAAGTCAAGATAAAAATGAGTTTATAAGAAAATACTTTTCAGGAGTAAAATATGAAGGCGAATTGCCTGAATTTGAGATGGAATATCTACCAATTGCCATAAATATTAAAACATCCGATTTTGATTTAGTACAAAATTTATATCATAGTAAATTAATAAATAATGAGGAAGAAACAAGGAAATCTCAATGTGGTGGTTTTTATATTGAAAAAGAAGGATTAAATATTATAGTAGAGTTTATTGATGCTAATAACGATTATAATACTGACACCAAAACTCACGAGTTATTTCATGCTGAGATGAGTTTACAAAACCCAGCTAACGCAAAAAATTTGGAGAAAACGAATATCGCAACTAACTTAACTAGTCAGATTTGTAAGTGGAATGAAAAAAATAATATAAATAAAAATTTAAAGACTTTTTTTGACTCAATTAAACTACGTATTAACGAAGAAGTTATGGCTTTTTTTAGTGAGCCTAATCACGATTTTACTGATAAATCTTTTGAATATTATTTTGCATATTATGGTATTGAAAATAGTAAATTTAATAAATTGCTATCTGAAAATAAAAACTTAGCTCCAGAAAATAAAGCTTTGATAACCAATAGTTACAAGCAAATGGAAACCGAACTCAAATCGTCTATATTTGAACTTAAGAACGCCTTACAAATTATGTATCAAAAAGGCTATCCAAAGGACTGGATTTTAAATAGTCTTTGCAGTACTGATAAGCCTCCGGTTTTTTTAGAGAATACAAGTCCTAAAGCATTGGCGATGTCACTACCTAAATACGATCCACAAAAAGTTGAAAAACAGCAAAAAACTTTTGAAAAGATTAGTGGTCGTCATCAGAAAAGACTAGATATACTAAAAAATAGTATGAAGTTTTCAGTAGAATTTATGTCAGATATAAATAAGTTATTTTTAGGCGAAAGATTTTTTGGACGCACGGGAATTTTTAGTAGTAAACCCCAGTTTGATTTTCTCATGACTCAAATAAAAGATAGCGGACCTGTCAGCGAGCTTATATTTGCGAATCATATACAAGATATTTTACAAAAAAGTGGTGATACCCAAGCAACCCGCCAAGCCATAACAATTAAACTAGAGCAACTTTTAGACGAAGCCAAAGCTAAGTATGCAGTACCTAGCTCCAACATCAATAATGAATAATTTTATTTGAACTTGTATTATTTTAACTCTTGATAAAATCAAGTAATATGGTGTTAAACTCTTCTGCATGTGTCATAGTCAGTCCATGAGGTGCATTTTCTATAACCTTATAAATAGCATCTGGTATTATTTTTGCAAGTCTTGCGCCAGAAGCCTGGATAGGTACTATCTGGTCACTATCTCCATGTACTATAAGAACTGGTACAGTTATCATCTTGGCAATATCTGTCCGAAAGTCTGTACGAGCAAAAGCACCAATTTGACAGTAACTCGATCTAGGAGAAGCAAAAGCTGCAATCTGAAAACTATAATCTAGCATTTCCTTAGAAATTGTTTCACCAAATAATTTATCCCAATTTACAAATTTTTTACCAAAACCATCCAAAAAATGAAGTCGATCAGCAAGTACAGCCTGTTCCATCTCTACAAACACATCATTATCGACACCTCCCAGATTATCATCAGTTTTGAGTAAAAATGGCGTAACGGCTGAAATAAAAGCGACTTTTTTAATTCGACTAATATCGTAATTACCCATATAATGAGCTACTTCGCCTCCACCCATTGAAAACCCTACAAGTGTTGCATTGGTTATGTTTTGTGCTTGGAGCAAGTCGTTTAAATCAGCAGTCAAACTTTCATAATCATGACCGTCCCAGGTATGATCTGAATCTCCAAACCCACGCCTATCATAAGCTATAACGCGATAACCAGCATTTATAAGTGGCATTATTTGTGGTTCCCACATACGAAGAGATAGCGGCCAACCGTGGATTAAAATTATAGTCTCTTGTGCAGTATTGCTACCGTATTCCTCAAAATAAATATTGACTTTTGAAGCTTTTGTATGAGTTGTTGTAATATAAGACATAGATAAATTAAATTTGCGTGCAATTACAAAATTGAAATTATTATATTTAAAATACGAGTATTAGCGAAACACCCAATATAAAAATCAATAAGTAATTATACACTGTCAAGTAAAAAATTATGTTAATTGTGAGTTATACTAAGAATATGGTCTTAATGAATCAGTAAATAATAACAATACTATCAATTAGTAAAAAATAATATAAAATTACTTACTTATATTCAAAAATAAATCTTTTGCTGATGTATATTCTTTAGGAAAATAAGGAAATCTCTCAAATTCGTAGTAAAACTGTTTGCCATCTTTTTCAATAAACTTATTTGTTGGTTTTTTGGTATAAACATCTATATCTATGAATACAAACCCTTTTGTTGTGGAATAAAAAAAGTTGGACCGCTTGGTTAAATCAATAGCTACTCCAGAATCTGACAAAAGCCTGATATCTTTTTCAAATTGATCAAAGTGTTTAGGAGGTATGTTATCGATAAAATCACCAGGTAATTTATCTGCTTGTATACCAAAAGCTATCGGCATAACTACTAGGCTAGACGGAATTCCATTGTACTCTAGATCAATAATATCAGTTGGTATCACCACCCTTTCGGCCAAACCTAAACTTTTTATCACCTCTCTCAGCTCTTGTGCAGTTTCTTTTTTAAAAGATTTTTCTTTTTTTGCTATCTTGATTATTTGATTTTGATACTTAAATATCCCAAAATTTCTTGAGCCAGCATTTTCAAGTCTGTATTTATCCATGTTATCTATAAAACTGTCTTTATCAAATTCAGGCTCTTTAGGTTTTTCCAATTTATCAAAATGTTTAATTTGATCCATACTATAGATTATTCCACATATTCGCGTTTATGACAAATTTAATGAGTTGACAAAATCTTTATTTGCAGGGCAACTTATTATATCGATATGCCAGCTCCTCGAAACTATAAACAAAATTTAACTTCTGGCCTAAAAAAATCATTGATTCATAGTATTACTAGTAAGCAAACTGTCAAAAAAGGGTTAACTTTTGGTCGTAAGCACCCTCTCATCGCTATTTTTATCATAATTACCCTTATTTTAGCTGGTTGGTAGTTTTACAACTCACCCTATAACGTCAATCCAAATACAGTAAATCAAACTAAACCAAGTAAACAAGGGTCAGTTGCATGGACAAATAGCAAAGAAACACAAATTATAAATGGTACTACTTTAGCATCGGTCTTACCAGCTTTTGTGGGGTTGAGAATACTTAAAAATGAGAAATACCCTAACCCAATCAAAACTCCTGGTACGATCTACTAAAATATCACCGAAATTGATGTATGCGATTCTGGGTACGCAAAGCGAGTTCGTAATGTACCAGTTTTACAAAAAAAGTCTGTTTATAAATCATACGAAATAAGCTATCCAAAACCAACTGGTAATTATGAGTTAGATAACTTTATACCGTTATCTATAGGAGGTAGTAATGATGACAAAAATCTTTGGCCCGAGCCAGCCACGCCCGTTCCAGGCTTTCGTGAGAAAGACAAAGTAGAGTTTTATTTATACAATCAAATTTGTTCAGGTAAAGTGTCTATCAAAGATGCTCAAGAAAGTATTCGAACTGATTGGTACAAAGTTTATCAGGCTATCTCACCTTCTAGTTTTGCTTCCAATCCAGATGATGATGTGAGTATTTCTTCTGATCCAGACGGCGACATGGATGAATAATTTGTAATAACTTTAGTATTTTTCATTTTGCTTATAGCTATTTCTAGAATATCTACCAGTTCTATTATATCATCTAATTGATCAACATAATCTGCTACAGATAACTCAGAAAATACAGTTTTTACTACTTTACACCTATCAATATACCTTACAGGGATAACATCTGTTAAACTATCATTTTTTTCTTCACCTTCTAACTCACTTGAGGCAGAATAAAGGTTAGTAGGACCAATAAGCGCATCAACCCAAAATTGTTCTTTATTCCAAGTAGAAGTAGTCTTATCACTTAAAGAAGACTTAGATTGACCTTTTAGTTTGGTATTTAAAAGATTAATAACCTTTCGCATTAGAATTTGATTTTTTGCTAAATATGTGCACATATTTTTATATCTGATAAGCTCTGCCTCACTTCTTTTACTAGAAATTACATGGTTTGATTGCTTGAATTGGGAATCATTAATACTTGTTCTTTTTTTTAATATTCTCAACTCATCGTCTTTAAATAATCTATATGAAGAGCCGCATGGTAGAGTTATAGTCTCACCCTTATATTTGAATATCAATCCTTTATTAATTGTTTTTTTTATGCCACTCATAAGATTAGCCAAACCAGGAACAGAAGCATCTTTTAGCCCTATAAAAAAAGTACCTCCTTTACGTGAAAAATCTACATTATCTAAGCCTGCTTGGTTCAAATTTATCAAAATTTGTTGAAAGAAACTCTGTAACATTATGTCACCTCTAGCCAAATTAAATTTTTCATTTATTTCTTTTAAAAAACCAACATCAAAAATACTTATTGCGCTATAATGACCCCTAGAAACCTCTCTAACATAGTCAACATATGGGATTATTTTATGCTGAAAAATGTCATTATACATGGTGCGCTCAAAAAATTTCAAAGCCTTATCAGAATGTTCGGTATTTTTAAAATGGTTATCTAGCACATCCATATGATCAATAATATTTTTGTAACTAAAATTGTTTGATGTAATCCAGCGTAGCTTATCAATATTAGACTTAGTGTTTTTAGGATAGACAACTGTATTTTTGTTAATTATATCAACCGATTCACCTTCAAAATCATCAAGTATCTCTCTTGACTCATCAGGATCAAGTAGGCTATTATTTTTTAAAAAATGTATAAATATATCTTGTTCTTCAAGATTTTCTGGCATTTGAAACGAATTTATAGTATCGTTTTTAAGTTTGGCATTTCTAACTTCGATATTACCATTATTATCTTTAAAGTATCCAAATACTTCACTAACTCTGCTTTTAATATCATCAATAAAAAGGTCGAGATGTTCTGGCGAGATTTTGCCTTCAATTAATAAAGCAAACTCATCTCCTCCATATCTAGCGGGCACTATATTTAAGTTACGCTGTTTTACGTTGTATTCAGACTTCATATAGTTTGAAAATATGCTACAAGCTATATTTATTTTGTGTGCAATAGAATTAATCATGTAGTCTCCACCATCATTTTTACTACCATTATCATTCTGGCTAAAATTATATCCATTAAAATCTTGTATATCGCATGTTAGTATAGTAAAATCACGTTTATTATATTTACTATCCCTATCCACATAGTTTTCTAAAATACGACTAATAAATCCAACACGATTAAACATATCGACTTTGACACTAGCCCAAACTTCTCCAGTGGGCACTTTCCATTTAACTACCCGGTTAAGACCTGGATCAACAAACATCTTCCATGCGTCTATATCCATGTAAACTTGTCCATTTAATATGGAAGCGCTAAATAAATTGATATAAAAACTAGACAAACCCCTCATTCTCCTATTATTAAGGTCTCCTTTAGATTGTAGCATTAATTCCTCAAGCTTAGACATATTAGTATTAAATATAACGTTGTATATACTATATTCGTATTTTAATCAAGAGTAAAAAATTTAGACGCCCCGAGGGGCGACAATTATGACAAGAAATTTACGAAAGTCCGACGAACTATTTAGTAGCGAGTCTAACGGCTTCCTTTAGGGTCTTACCGACTCTCCACGCAACTGAGACGGAGGAACCGATCTGCATAGGTTCTCGAGTTTTTGGGTTGATACCTTTTCTCGGTTTTCTTTTGACAACTCGGTAGATACCAAATCCAGTGATGTTTACTTCATTGCCTTTTTTAAGGTGATCAGTAACAACATCCACGAAACTGTTTAAGAATTTCTCTGCTTGAGCTTTGCTTACACCTGCATCTGTAGATAAAGCATCGATAAGTTCTGTACGATTGATTTTAGTAGTTTTCATATAGTAATCACCCATTAAGTAGGGTGTAGTAGCCAGTAAAGAGAGATATAAAAATATTGTCAAGTTTTCCCCATGTTTACGTAGACTATATTTAGTGATTAGCTCCTATATGGCTTATATATAAGGTCAATTACAATAATTTTTTTTATTTGATATATTGGGTCAAAAAAACTTATGAGGGCTAAAAAAGCCACGTGGTTTTCACGTAGCATAAGAGTTAATAGCTTATTGTATTGTTATTTGGATTGGATAATGATCGCTTAAATCATCTCCACTACAAACTTGTATCATTATTTTACTGGATGGCAATATTGTTTGCACTGCATCAAACGTCCAATTTAGCTTACTAGCAGGTAGAGTAATTGGGCCAAATGATTTATCTTTTATAGTAGATGTATTAGGACAGATAATTCCATAACGAGAATATTTTTTTAATTCTTGTAATGGTGTGATTCCTAACAATGAAAATATAATAAAACAAATCAGTTTAAGATTATAAACCAAGATACTATGCTTTCTGCGTTTAGTTCTTTCCAGTGATGTTTCATCAGTCAAGCGAGACAATGTTCGCGGATTAAAGTCTCCACAAATAATCAAATCTGATTTATTTATCGTGTTTAAATCATAGATAAAACTAAACCGATTGGTCATTTCTATTGCTCGAGAACGAGCTTTGGTAGTGTGATAACTATAATGAGAGCCTAGAGTCAATTTTTTATCCTTTAAACAAACAAGTAAAGTACCTGATGCAAATTTTGGATTATTAGTTGAGCGTTCTGATAAATAGGAGACTTCAGTTTCTTCAAATTCAAATTTAGAAACAAATTTTGGGTTGATAATTATTATGTTAACTATTAACCCACCAGTATCCGCAATAGCATATGCTAAATAAACCATATGTCCTGGTCGCTCAAGGTGCGATATTTGAGAATAGGGAAAGTCTTGTAAACAAACAGCATGAATACCTAAAGAAAATTGTTGTAAAATATAATTACGCCAATGATGTATATGATCATCACTTGATTTTGCAAAATTATTAAAACAGCAATTCCGTGAGATGATCGTGGTTTTGTCTAGGAGTTTTGCACTATTCTCATACTTTATAGTATCACTCTCGTAAAGATACGGATATTTATGTCCGATAACAATACTATATGCTAACAAATTGCATTGAGTATCAGAATCAAGATTAACTTTTCCAAATAGATCAGCTAAATGAGTACAATACCACACAAATTTCTCAACATGGTGTTTCGTAATATTCAAAGTTTTTTCCAGTAAAATAACAAGGAGTTTGCTATGTTAGTGTGCTGTATTTCTCTACGCTTGTCAAGCTACACTTATTTAAGTTGAAAACTGCTCTAACTCAATATTTGATAAAATAAATACTACAATGTTAGTTGTATGAGAAATTGCTGTAGTGCTATTAATTTTAACTATAATTTAATATATCTTATTTCTCCAATTTTTAAGTTTCAAGCAACTCAAGTTTTGACATCACGGCAGTGTTTAAAAACAAAGAATTTATCTACAAATGCTGAAATATACTTGGATGAATTATATGAAAAGTTAATCAGAGTATGTCTACCATTCTATATTTATACCAAAACACTACCTACTCTTACTGCAAGACTTGAATGTACTGAAAAACGTGTATAGAAAGTTGGTATTGAAATAGCTTATGACAGTTACTGGGATAGACAAACTAACTAAACCCACTTCCTCACTAAAACAGTGAGGACTTTTTTTATACCTATTTGACACAACTCCTTAAATATGCCATTTTTAGATGAAATATCATATTATGGCTAACCAACTCTTACTCCAAGTACGTGAAGTGCACAAAAACTATGGTGAAAAAATCATCTTTGAAGACGCAAGTGTATCAATAAACGAAAAGCAGAAAATTGGTGTTATAGGCCGTAATGGAGCTGGTAAAAGTACCCTATTTAAGATGATAATGGATGTTGAGGAAATGGATAAAGGTGAGATAGTGCATATGCCTGAACTTCGACTGGGTTATATTCCGCAGGTTGATCCGTTTACACCTGATGAAACAGTAATGGGATTTTTAGAGCGTTATACTGGAGCACCAGAGTGGGACTGTGCTAAAGTAGCTGCTCAATTTCAGTTAAAAGGCGATATGCTAACCAAAAAAATTGGTGACTTGTCAGGTGGTTATCAAATGCGTGTCAAACTCACTTCTACTTTACTTTTTGACCCAAATCTTTTGCTTTTAGATGAGCCTACCAACTATCTCGATCTTTCAACTCTCATCTTACTTGAAAACTTTTTAAAGACGTTTAAAGGTGGATTTTTATGTATTACTCATGATAGGGAATTCATCAAGAAAACTTGTACCAGTACTATGGAGGTCGAACACGGCAAGATAGTGCTACATCCCGAACCATTAGAGCAGTATTTAGAATTTAAAGAAGAGCAGAAATCCCTAGCCGCCTCTGTAAATAAAAATATTGAATTAAAACAAAAACAGCTCCAAACTTTTGTAGATCGTTTCGGGTCTAAAGCAAGTATGGCAAAGTCAGCCCAAAGCAAGATGAAGCAAATCGATAGGTTAGATACCAAAAAAATAGGTATTGCAAATGCTTTAAGCACTGTTCGCATGGTCATCCCCCCTACTCTTACTCGAAGCGGAGTTGGTCTATCTATAGCTGATTTAAGTATCGGTTATCCAGATAAAACTATCGCGACAGGTATCAGGCTTGACGTAGAAAAAGGTAAAAAAGTAGCTATTTTGGGAGATAATGGACAAGGTAAATCTACTCTTCTCAAAACGCTGGCAGGCACATTAGATACCGTAGCTGGTTCACTTCGGTGGTCACCCGATCTCAAAATAGCCTACTACGCACAGCATGTACATCTTGCTCTCGACCCAAAAGAAAGTGTGGAGCAATACTTAAGGAGAGTTGCAAGTCCAGAACTTAACGACAGCGTGATATTTATGATGATGGGTAACTTTTTATTTAAAAAATCTGATACTCAAAAACGTGTGGAAGTCCTTTCTGGAGGAGAAAAAGCTCGTCTTTGTCTTGCTGGAATGTTTTTATCTAAATCTGATGTACTTCTGTTAGATGAGCCGACTAATCATTTGGACTTTGAGACTGTAGAGGCAATGGGAGCTGCGCTTGGAGAATTTAATGGAACTGTCTTTGTAGTTAGTCATGATCGAACTTTTGTAAATCTTCTTGCTAGTGAGATATGGGAAGTGGGAGGAGGAAATGTGCGCCGCGTACTTGGTTCATATGAGGACTATGTGTGGCAAAAAGAACAGCAAGCTGAAAGTGATGCAAATGAAAAATCAAATGATGAAATTATAACTGTAGCCAAAAGTATAAATAAACCTGTAAAAGCTCTTGATAAACAACAAAGAATAAGACTTTACGAACTTCAAAAAGATCTTAAAAAAGTTGATCGTAAGATTCAAAATCTCAAAGAAATTGACTCCGACAACGAAGTAGAATTAGCTAAGCAGGAAGCCCTCTGGCTCAATATTACAAGTGAAATTGAAGAGTTGAGCTAATAATAAATTAGTTTGACAAAGACCTATAACTATAATACTAACCAGATAGTTTTTTTTGAAGAAATAACGCATGAAAAATTTTGATCAATTAAGTTTGGATGAAAAATTTAAGAAAAAAGGCTTCACCACTGAACAATATAGAACTTTATTTCAATTATGTATGGATTTTTGTATCTTTGAAACATTTAAAGTATTATTTGATAATTTTGAGCAAGAAAATTCAGGATTAAATTACTGGGTTTTCCAACCTATTACGGTGATAAAACTACGTCAAGTGAGTCTTTCAAAAAATATGATAGTTACATATGTTTTAAACCAACTTATTGATGCTGGAACTCAGTATCCATTTTTAGATTGTTATTCATCAGGTATTTGTTCACTGATATATTTTCTCATAAAAAATCAAAATTGCTGTGATAAATCAGAAGTAGCTATGGAGTTACAAATACTATTTAACTCTTTAGAGCTTACGAATAAACAACTTGCATATATAGAGTCTTAATTTTATCAAAATAAATTACCCACTAAAATAACATTGATAGGTGGGTATTTTTTATTTTAAACTAAAATACATAGATAGTATCTAAGAAACTCAAAAATTGACAAAATTTTAAGCTAAAATGATGATGCAAAAGTATTAATATGTTTAAATGCAATGAAAATGTTTATTCTAGTCACAGCAGTTAAGAAATATAATAGTAAAATAAATAAAAAAGATACTCAATCTAAATTTTAGAGACTACGTTGCTTTTCTAAGATAGGCTTTGAGCTTAATCCAGACGAGCTTGATGATATAAACACTAAAGAAAAGGATAATGAAATTAAGGTTCAATATCGGATTGTTTCTATTCCTCAAAATACTTATTTTGCTAGAAATAATAATGAAGAATATGCGATATTAAAAAAAATTAACAAAAAATAAATCACGTTCCACTCATAAGATTTAAATTTTATGGATACAAATTGCAGATGCAAGAATTATATTATAAATATTGATTTTGTCCTATTTTAAAAAATTATTTCTTAAAATAGTATTTGACAATAGTTTGTTTTTAAGCTAAAATTTATTAGTTAACTAAAGCATTATTGTTATTTATCATGGAAATATTAGACGATGAGATCGTTTTAATTCCAGCACTTACTTCCGAGGAAACTGAAAAACTCCACTTGTATAAAAATGCAAAAGGCTGTATTTTTGAGCCAGATTATAACTATCTCTATGATGATCCAAAATATTACGCGCAAAATAAGCGTGTTGGTGATCCAAATCCACGTCATGACGATTGGGATGCAAGTTATGATGAAAATGGTGAGTGCTTACACCCTGTAAATATTATAACCAATTATATCGATTGGAGTTATATAGAAGAATAAAGCTTGGACTTGTTAACATACCTCTTTGATGTAAAGAGGCTTTTTTTTATAAAATATAACCCCCTGCTTTTTAGGGCAAGGAGTATATAGATTTTTTAAAAATGTAGACTATTATTTTAAGGTTGATAGATCTAGCCCTGATGGTATCAGCACCGAATCAATACAATGTATAATACCATTTGAAGCCATAATATCAGCTTTTAGAACTTTTGTATTTCCATTCAATACAACAGTACTTCCATTTGTTGCAATCGTAATACTTGAACCCTCCACAGTGTCAGCTGAATCCATAGTAATGATAGCAGATGAATCAACTTCACCTGAAATCACGTGATAGGTTAAAATCTTTACAAGCACTTCCTTATTTATAGGTAGTAACAGCTTGTTTAAAACTTCACTGGGGATTTTACTAAAAGCTTCGTTATTTGGTGCTAATAACGTGAATGGACCTGTGCTTGAAAGTGTTTCTACTAACCCTGCAGCTTTAACAGCTGCAACAAGTGTAGAAAATGTATTATCGCTACTAGCGATTTGTACGATATTTTGTGAATTTGAACTAGCCATAATAATAAATTGAATAAATTTGAAATATATACTTTATAAAATTAAGAATGTAGTTTATACTCAGTCTGCTAAAAGTATGTCAACACTTGTACCAGGTATATAAAGATTATAAAAATCTTTCTGTATTTACTGTAAAACAATATGTGTTAAAAGTATAAATAATATACTAGTAATCTGTCAAGGTATAAATGCCTTAGAAAGATATAGGCTTCAAATTATCTTGACAGTTATAGTAATAAAACTGATATTGTTTTAGTTGATATTGAGGCATAAAGTAATGCAACAAAATACATTTATCGAATCGACTAAACTCCAATGTAAAAGCGAAGGATTCTTAAGGATTCAAGATGCTAAAAACATTCATAGTTTGATTATACAACACAACCAAGATAGTAGTCTATCTATATCTATTGATGATGTAATTTCATATAAAGAACTAGATATTTTTCTAAGCAATTGTAATACTACTCCACTATCTTTTGAATACAATATTTCTAATGCTGGCGATGAATCAAAAGTATTGACAATTAGTGTTTATTTAAAAGCTTTTCATATAACTATAAATGGAAAGTTTCAAGACATAAATCTAGAAGTTCAGCCAAAAGTCAATAAAACACAGTGGCACGCTTGGAACGATCACTAATTTTCAAGTCTAACATAAATATATAGGAGCAGGCACTATAAAGCAGGCTCCTTTTTTTATTTATATTTTGTAGGAAAGCCAACCCGTTGATTATAAGCAAAGTAATATACTTATGTAATAACAAAATCTCTCAATGCATAGCTAACTTATTTTGTTCGATATTTCTTGACAACATCTACAATTGGCTTTAGTACATCGCTTTCAAAAGGACTTTCTAATTTGTTAACTATAGTCAAAAGTCTTTCAAATCCCGCACCTGTATCGATATTGTTTTTAGCAAGAGGAGTAAGATTTTTAGGTTCTTTTTTATCAGTTTTTTCACCCTCATATTGCATGAATACATTATTCCAGATTTCAACTATCTCGTTTTCTATAAAATTTTCTATTGCATCATTTGTCATGTTTGGAAATAGGCTTTCCTGAAAATCTACAGGATGTTTATCAAGCAAATAATATACTTCACTACATGGACCACACGGTCCTTTATAAGGTAATCCCCACCAATTATCTTTTCCACTTCTACGAGTAATTCGATAAAGATAATTTCCTATGGCATTGAGATTAGCAAAATCATACTCAGTGCCAACATTTGCACTTACACCAGCCTCATCAAACACTTTTTCCCACATCACAACAGCTTCTTCATCAGCATTTGCATTTTCACTACCCTTATAAACAGTTACAAATAATCTTTTTGGGTCTAATGCAAGCCACTTTTTGTGAGTTAAAAATTCAAATGTCCAGCCTATCATTTCTTCCTTAAAATAATCTCCAAGACTCCAATTTCCGAGCATCTCGAACATCGTCAAATGCCTATTGTCTCCTACTTCTTCTATGTCATCTGTACGTAAACATTTTTGGCTATCAGCTATACGTGTACCTAGTGGGTGATCCTGGCCAGTTAAATACGGTATCATCGGTTGCATTCCAGCGGTGGTAAAAAGTACAGTTGGATCTTCTTTCGGTACTAAACTGCTAGAAGGTACAATGACATGACCTTTTTCGGCCATAAAATCCAAATATTTTTGTCGCAATGTTTTGGAATCCATATAATAAATTTGATCGCTTATCTTTTATAAAGTGTTATATTATTCGTACTGTTTCGATATAAAGCTCCTTATCAGGTTGCCCATCCTTAGTCGTACTTTCGTAGCCTTGAGTGCCTTGATTTTTTTCTATCACTCCTACATCTTTGTAGACCTTATCTAAAGTAGCAAAACTTTCCTCACGTATTATTCCAAAAGTAGTATACGCTGCGGGAAGTACAGTGTCATTTAGTGTAATAAAAAACTGACTACCTCCAGTATTTGGACCACTATTGGCCATGATGATTGTTCCTTTTTTATATGTGACAGTACCTTTTTCTTTGTCGAAATTTGGATACAAACTAGCGTCAATAAATTCTGGATTATTTGTGATTAGTCCACTTTTATCCTCTGCTTTAATTGGAGCTACTTTCCATATCTCATCCGGTAGTGGCGTGCCAAATGCACTTTCACCACCTGTACCTGTACCTTTTGGATCTCCACCCTGTATAATACTAAAGTTATCACCCTTTACATATCTGTGAAAATCAAGTTTATCAAAATATTTTCTTGAAGTTAATCTTACAAAGCTTTCAACTGTTTTTGGAGCAGCTGCATATTTAAGGTCTATTTTTAGACTACCAAAATTTGTTTTCATGTCTACTGCCGCACCATCAAATTTTAGATTGTCTGGATCTTTGTCTAATACTTCTTTTTGGCGATCTGATTTACGCTGATCCTCGTTTACTTTTCGATTTTCCAAATCTTTTACATATTTTTTGCTTTTCGCGTCTTCGGTTTGGTCTAGTACTTTTGGAAAAAAGTTATATGAATAGTACAAAAATCCAGTACCAAGAACAATTAAAGTAAATATACTAAATATTGTGTTTGCTAAATCGTTAGAGCTGTTTGAAACGGATTGAGTATTTAGGTTTTTTTCCTTTATTTTAGGCATAAATAGTGTATGAAGTATAATTATTATATCAAATACTACAGAGATAATAAAAATTAGTCAAGGGATAACCTAAAATTTAATTCTAGCAAATGCGATATTTATTTGACTATTTTACATTTTTTATTTATAATACAAATCATTGCTAAAGCCCTTATTATTGAAATAACGTAGACATTAATTTGCATGTTTATACTTATGTTGCTCCAAGCATAAAAAAGCCCACTCAAACAACACAAATTCTTTAACATATCTCCATGTCAAAAAATACTATAGCTCAAACCTTACAAAATTCAAACACTTCTGACGAAGAATCAAAAATCAAGAGATCTTCTGCAAATCGTAAAAGACTTACCATTGGTTCATCCAAGACGAATAAAGTCAAGGCTCCAAAAATTACTAAAATTTTTAAAAACCTTCAGATTGATAAAGATAGGCAGGCAGCCCATGACTTAAGAATGCTTGAGCATCCACCCGAAGCGCAACCTGTGCAAAGTAAAGAAGTAGTTGAAAGTATTCGCCAAAGACGACTTGCTAGAAAAGCTAATCCAGAAGAGCTCGTAACTCGAAAAGGTATTCTAGGTCTTCATCTTATATCTACTGCAGATACCAACAGAATGGCAGCTCTTAACGACGATCTTATAGAACAAAGAGGTAGTAAAAGATACCGTCTTACTGACGATGGAGTTAAAGTTAAAATGAAAAAAATCACTAAAAAGAGAGTGACAAAAAACCAAGGAAGGACTTTAAAGAAGTTTATTGAAAATGACAGCTCTTTATATCCAGAATTTCTCAAGCAAAGTGATGAGTTTAAAGCTCAGGTGGTTTCCGTTATTCAACAAGGTGTGACACGTGGGTTCGTTACTGAAGATGAACTATTATATTTAATGCCGAAGCCTGAAGAAAATGTGCCTTTGGTTGAGGATATCATGGATTTATGTGAAGATAGTGGTTCACCTATCAAATTTGATTCAACCCTTGACAACCTTTGGAGCTCTCTTGAGAATGATGACACCATGCGCAAACGTGAATTGGAACTGTCCCAAAAAATCAAAGGCACCCTTGCTGGAGATATTCAAGGTGAAGACCTTAAAGACGATGCGGTCCAAAATTATATTCGTGACATTTCTCGTTATCCGCTCCTTACCAAAGATCAAGAAGTAGAGCTTTCTAAACGAATAGAGCAAGGTGATCAGTCTGCAAAACTCGGATTATGTAATGCCAACTTGCGTTTGATCGTACACAGTGCCAAAAAATATATGGGTCGAAACCTCGCTTTCCTTGATCTCATTCAAGAGGGAAATATAGGGCTACTTCGCGCAGTAGAAAAATTCGATTGGCGTAGAGGCTATAAGTTTTCTACTTACGCTTCTTATTGGATTGACCAAAGCATAAGACGTGCGCTTGCTGATCAAAGTCGCCCAATTAGATTACCAGTTCACGTTGAAGAAAAACTCAATAAATACAAAAAAGAAAAACGTGCTTTGGTCGATGAACTTGGCCGCGAACCAGGAGATGACGAAATGGCAGAAAGACTAGATGTAGACTTGGATACTATCTACTATTTCAAGCGTATTAGCCAAGATACAGTTTCTATAGATACTATGGTAGGTCATAGCGAAGACAGTGATACTCAGGTTGTAGAAACTATAGAAGACGATCGAACCATGTCACCTATCGATGTAGCATCTAATCGAGTTCTTCGTAGCTATATTATGGATATTATCGATGGCTGCCTTGAACCTAGAGAGAAGAAAGTTATCCTACTTCGTTTTGGCCTTGATGGTACTGGTGTAGCTCATACTCTCGAAGAAATTGGTGAGGTTTTTCACGTTACCCGTGAGCGTGTTCGTCAAATAGAAGAGGTAGCGTTGGCTAAAGTTCGTCAACATCCTGACAGTTATAAACTCGTAGATTTTTTGGAAGGCATAATGCCGCAAACATTTGCTCCTGCAAGTTTCAAACGCGAAGATAAAGCAACCCTAGAAATACCATTTAACAAAAAAATTACTCTCGAACATCTCATTGATATTATCGAAGATAGTATTTTGACAGGTAATTGTTCACTCTATTTCTTACGTGGAGATATGGGATCGGGCAAAACGACTATCGTACAAGATGTTTGTAAGCGCATCGAGACTGTCGAACCCGCTACCTCACCAACATTTGCTCTTATGCAAAAATATGAAGTAACGTTAAACAGCAACACACGTCAAACTGCAAATATAGAATCCGTCGTTCATATGGATCTTCACAGACTTAAAGCTGTCACAGATGAAGACAAAGACTGGATTGAAGAAGAGCTCATAAACACTTCAAATCTGATATTTGTAGAATGGCCAGAAAAACTTTTGAAAAAGCAAGCCTTGATACAGTTTCTTGGTAGAAGGTATTTTGTAGTCGATGCTAAAATAGGTAAAAAAGGTGACCATTACTTTAGGATTCGAGAAAGCTAGAAATACTTAAATTATTGTACGTTATCTTTTTTTGAAGTGAGCTATAATCTCATAAATTATTATTGCCAAAAATACCGCTCCAATACCCCAAACTAGATAATTCAAATATCCTTGAAACTGAGCTGGTAACTTACCATACCCCTTGCCAAAAAAGAAACCTGTAGAAATAAGAAAAGTGAACCACAAGGCAACTCCTAACATATTGTATATCATAAACTTCACAAAATTGAGCCGAAGTAAACCACCTGGAGCCCCAAGAAATCTTCTCACCACAGGTACAAACTGTAGTGGTGTCAGTATGCGATAACCATAATGGTTTATACGGTATTTCACGAAATCAAGATATTCTTCTCTAAATCCAGTCCATCGAGCATGTTTAATCAAAAATTGTTTGCCAAAAATATAACCAAATCCAAAAATGACCGAAGTTTTAATAAAGCTCCCAACTAATGCACTTATTAAAACTAAAAAATAATTTAGTCGCCCCTGCTGTATCTGAAAACCAGCGAACGTGAGTATAGGTTCACTTGGAATAACAAAATTTAGAAGCCCAAAAAGGAAAAAACCAAAATAGCTGTACTGAGAAATCCAGTAATTTATATCTGTGTTCATTATAGTATAATTATGCTACAAATTTGATTTTGGGTCAAATGAAACTCATTACTATTTAAGCTTCGATTTTACTAGGAATTATGAGTGTTTCAATAAATTTCTCACCGTTTCTTAAAATATGTCCATTTTCTACAAGATCAAATTTTACTCCTAATTTTTCTCCAAGTTGGCTTAGCTGGTTTTGTATTATCCTGTAGCTAGTACTTTCTCTACTCTGAAATTTTATAGGTATCCTGTCACCTTTACTTAAGTAGTTTTTTTCGTATAACTCTATGAACCCTTGAATCAGTCTTCCACCATGTAACTTACTTGTCTTATCTGTAGCCAAATCTGAAATATACAAAAAATTAAGATTACTTTCCTTATTTTCTTTTCCTTCATACGCAAACATATAGCCTCTTACCTTACCGTCTTTATCAGCGTATTTAATAGACATATTAGGTCGATAATGATGAGCATTATAAATATCTTTTGCTATCAATCCATTTTCCATATTATGAAGTCCAGTGATTGAATCCTGATTATCGGTGTATGCTTTTGTAGTTTCTATATAAGAAATAGAAAGAGTATTTTCAAAAGTAGCATACGAAATACCAGGCGTAGTGATTTCACAATCTATCTTTTTATCGTATTCATTAATTTGCGATTTTTTTTGATTTTTGGCTATATCCGAAATACCTACAGCTAAGCTAAGTACTGTATTGTGCATTTTGTCAGAGTATGCCACTGGAGCCAAAGGTAAATATTGATTTAGTACTTTTGGTACATTCATGGTCAAATCTGTATATCCTTGTCCTATAATTATCTTATCCGAGTCTAAATTATCAAGTTCTGAAAATCTATCTAAGTATTCTTTAAAAAAGTCCTGGTATATTTTTCTAATTTTTTCTTGACAATCGCGGTCATTCCAGTTTGGGTTAAGTTCAATATTATCACAGCTTAAAACTACATTACTTTTCTCTGTCATATCACTGATTTTATCTAGCTGTCCACTCGATATAAAAGACATTAAATCAGGTATAGTTTCTTGTGTTTGGTAATCCTTAGTTAATACACTTTGAGCAATAGTTCGTAGTGTACTATCAGCTTGTTTTACTTGGATTGTAAACATACCACAATTTGGATTTGCTGTATAAATATTATTTTTACCAGAACCAAAAGGCATACAGCAAGCAGTATCATCACCAGCAAGTACTCCATTTGGATCAGACTTAAGATTTATTTTAGCTATAAATATGGTTTTCTCAGGTTCGTATTTATTGATACCATTTTGTTTATTATATATGGCTTTCTCCAGTTCAATTTTTAATTCATTTGATAGTATTTTAGCTTTTGAAATTATTTTTGCAAGTGCTGTAGTGAAATCTGAGTATTGTTCAAATATATATCCATTTTTTTCTAGCGTAGATTTGATATTTCGAGTAAGCCCTTTGATTTCTTTTGCCTCAGGCTTTATATCATCTTTTCTAGATCCTAATGCTCTCGATAACTCTTCTTCAAAAGTAGGAGGTTTTACATCAGTTTTTGGAAGCGAATATTCTACTTCAAGTGGTCTAAATACTTGGATTCGATCTAGCGAACCTTCGATAATAGCATCTCTAAGATCTTCAGCTGTTAAAGGAAGGTGTGGAATATCATAATAATTAGATGGCTTCTTGTTGTTGTGAAGATTGTAATCTGAATGTACATCTGAGCTTTTAAAAAAAGAATCTGGATTGGTGATAAATCGAATAACTTCATTTGTATTGACTTTTGATCCTTTGTGAAATATCAATTCTTGGGCATATTTTAGCTGCTTTTCTGAACCATTTTTTTTAATTTCAGCCAATGCATACATTTCTGACTTCGATTGAAATAAAGTATAAAACTTCTTTAGATTGACCCAACTAGCAAAAATATCATGCACACTATTTATGTTAGATTCTGGAAAGATATTTTTTATATTTATAATAGTTTGCTCCATATCATTAGTATTTTCGTATTTTAGAACCTGTGAAATAGAATTCAGCATGTGATGAGCTGATCCAGCTTCATATGTAGATGTATCTGCTTTTATATCTGCAAATATATTATTATAAAACTGTTGTGGATTCAAGCCTGATTGCCCAAATAAATGTAAGATTTCATTGAAACAGAACAGTGCATCATGAGGTGTAATATCTTTATTAGTTGAATATGTCATCATTTCTTTGTATCCAAATACTTCAAACATATTACGGAAACCTATATCTAATTTATTCTCTTGCTCGTAAGCTTCAACAGTGAGTTCATGCTCATACATTAAATCGCTTTTCTCTCTAGATGAAATCGATATTTGATGTTTTCTTTCTTCGCCTGAATTTTGGAAATATTTGACTTCATATTTTGTGTATTCATCTTCCAATTCAAATATATCTTTTTTTGAAAGTGTGTTCAAGTCTACTTTATCCATTTCAGTTTTAATGCGGTTTATTTCCATATCTAAATGATCTATATAGTCAGTATCTAAAACAGTAACATTTTCTATTGATCTTAAACTAGAATCCGTAGAAATATTTTCATATTCAAAATCTTGCCAATTACGATCGGCACCACCAGTAAGTAGCGTCAATATATATTTTACTTCCTCAGACTCAGACTCAAATTTCGTACCTCGTGTTCCATAACAAATATTATTTATTTGATAGCCTCTTAGGCCATACTTTTTATATTTCAACACATCTGTCAATTCTAAATCAACCCTATAATTAGGAATTGTCACGGCAAAATTAAATATGTCTGAACCTAATACTTTTTTTGTAGTCTCCAGGCTACTCATATCAGTAATTTTGAATTTCTCAAATAGGCTGACTAAAGATGGAGATGTAATACTAATTTCTTTTAAGAGTCCTTTGTCAAATTGGGTTAATTTAGTATCTATGTTGAGCACCTGTACAAAATTGTTTAGCTCGTCACCATATAAATTATCTCTATATTCTGTTAAGATTGATTCTTTGATTGAATTTGCTTTCACCTTATCAGTAAATAATTTTTTATCTTCTTCTGTGACAATTTCTTTGTATTTAGCCACCAGTTCTTGTCCAATGTCGCTAGCAAAATCATTTCCTTTTTTATTTGGAGAATCTTTACTTTCAGTTATTCTAGTTAGTTCACCAGCTATATACTCATTTACTAAATCATATTGTTTTTTCTGGCTTATTTGATAATGACTAAAAATTTCGCTTAGATTGTTACATTCTTTTGCAGGAAAATGAGAAAATCTTAATCTTTCACTATTTGAAATAAGGTTCTCCGCACATTGATAATTTATTTCTTGCTTTAGATATTCATCAATAATTCCTAAATCTTCGCTATCTACGATTTCTTGAGTACTAGATTTTTCTTTTGTATAAATCTCATTACTATAATTGTAGTACTGCGGTGTTAATTTATTTGCTGCATTTTCCACTATCATTTTTTTTATTTTAAAAAGCACAATTTCTTTTGTCTCATCACTAAATTGTTCAATAGCCCAATTATAATCTTGCAAAAGTTTATTAATAGCAATCTGATCAGAATGACTTGGAGTTTTTGCATCAAAAATATGTTCCGCAAACAAATCATCGGAAAAATGAACATCAAATGTCTTCGCTATAATCGAACTGATATTGTACTCATGCGAAATAGACGCACTCATTTGTGTAAACGAATATATTAAATTATGTATAAACAGTTCAAGACTATCATCATTTCTAATACCAATTATTTCTATCTTTGGACTATATTGATTAACATCCTCAAACTTAAAATCCTTATCTGGTAAATCTTGCTTAAATCTATTCCAATCAATAAATTCTTGAGTCAGGCTCATTTTACCATCCGCAGTGAGATGAGAATCTCCACAAATAGGATTTTTTACTATCTCATTAAATTCACTGCGAAGCTGTCTATGAAATTTACTTATTAAACTTTCTACAGTATATTTTTTTATTTCGGACTTTGATTCATGTGTGCTTGGCTTTGCCGCTATATTTTGCATAAATTTATCGCTTAATACTATATTAAACTTATTATATTATATAAACCACTTATATGCAATACGCGCAAACCAACTATGTCAAAACCCTCTTTCTTTTCACCTCCACCATCTTGACCACAATCGATGCCCCTGCAAAACCGAACTGTTTACGAAGTGTATTTTCCAAAAATCTCATATAAGACCAATGAATCGTTTCCCTATCTTTTACTAGTAGTTCAAACGTAGGCGGATTTGCTTTTTTGTATACCAAATCATAGATAACTGCTTTCTTCTTTGCAGATAACTTTTTTGGCGGTTGTTTCTTCATAATATAGTTGAAGAGTTTACGTAGGTCCTCGTGTGATATTTCTTTTCCTCGGTTAGCAATAGACTCATCAATCAAATCCCAAATTTGTTCTAAGTTTATACCGTCTTTAGCTGATACCCAAGCATATTTTACTTCTTTAAGAAATTGAAATTTGGCAAATAAATGTCTGAGATATTGTTGTCTTTCTTCAGGTGAAACTAAATCAGCTTTATTTAATATCATGACAATACCTTTTTTGGCTTCTTTACAAATACCAGCTACAACTTGATCCTGGTGGGTCAATGGCTGTGAACCATCTAAAATAAAGCAAGCTACATCCGCTTGATAAGTAGCTTCAATCGTTCGAAAAGTAGCAAAAGTTTCTACCCCAAAAGTGCGCTGACCTGGACGGCGAATACCAGTAGAATCGAGCAAAACATATTGTTTCTTTTTGTGGTTTTTGTTTTCTCTTTCTAGTAAATAATCATTTACACTAAGTGTAGTACCTGCAATATCAGTTACAATCTGCATATCTTTATCAGCAAGTGCATTAAATAACGAGCTTTTACCTACATTTGGTTTTCCAAGCAGTATAATCTTTGGTATAATCTTCAGTCTTTCTACCCTACCCGTTTCTATCCTATCTAACTCAAAAGTCAAATCAGTGATATCTTTATCAAAATCTATAACCCACATACCAAGATCTCTTGCTGTATCGATATTTTCTTCTTTATCGTCGACAAAAATAGTCTTACTAATGTCCAATTGATATTTCTCAACCAGTAAAGTATAAATTTTGAGATCTGGCTTTTTGGTTTCTGTTTCAAAACTTGCTATACCGCCATCAAAAAAACTGAAAATATCAGTAGTTATGCGAGATTCAAAGGTTGGGCGACTAGTATTTGTAAGATAATAAATATTTTTTCTATCAGCTTTGAGACTTTTGATAAACGCAAAGGTAGTTTCAATAACTATGTTTGAATTAGAATAAAAGTTAAATAGATTATCTGCTGTAAATGATTCCAACTGCAACTCCTTAACCAATGCACCAAAAAACTCTAATGTACCCATTTCATATCCTTTATCTTCTATTTGATCATATAATAACCCTAATTTTTCCCTAGATACTACGATTCCTCCTTCTTCATTAAGATATTTATGTAATTGCCAAATACGATTTTCAAACACGACATTATTAAGATCAAACACTACATTATCTATATCTACGATTTTTTCAGTAGATTCATTAGTAAAAGATTCAAACATTCCAGGTCCATCTTCAGAATTCTCACGGGTCACATAATATTTGCCATCTGCATCGGTTTTGACATCCTGTAGTCGAGACTTTTTCTTATTTTTAAAAGTATAAACCGGATGTTCAGCTTCAGGTGGTTTATCAAACCCAAGCTCTAGTGATTTTTCAACTATTATATCAGCTAAAATATTAAGATTATAGCCATTTTGTGCACTAATATTAATAAAATCAAAACCACCAAGACGAGCGTAATCAGAAACATCAGCATCTTTGTTTGGATCGTCTACTTTATTTATACATATCAGAACTGGCTTTCCAGTTTTCCATACCTTTGATAAAATTTTATCACTGATTGTTTCAGGGTTTTGCTTCCTATCAATGACCCAAATGAGCATATCTGCTTCAGCTATTGCTCCCCAGGATTTTACCTGAATTTGCTTTTGAATTTTATCAATAGTATCAGGTACAAGCCCTCCAGTATCAACGAAACGGAGGAACATTCCTTCCCAAAAATCTTCACCATAATTAAGATCACGAGTAGTGTGTTCTTCTTTGGCAGTAATTGCCTTTCGATCTCCTGTAAGTCGATTAATAAGAGTGCTTTTTCCTGAGTTTGGAAGACCAATTAAGGCTATAAGTGGTGACTTAGTCATATTAATTCGTAGATTCAATTAGTTGTATTTAGTCTATTTCACCATATTTACTGGCTTGTGTCAAGGAAATAAAACTATACTCTAATTGCTAAAATAAAGAATATTAATGAACTTTAAAAAAATTATTTTATTTTGGGAGGTGTTGTTAATGTATTTAGCATGGAATACAAATTACTAATGTGTATACTTAAGTTACTATGCAATGAAAATCAACATATAATCAGAAAACTAAACAGATTTTTTAATAATGAATGTTATTCAATTAAACTTAAAGTAAGCTTAGATCCAAAATAAATATTATAAGAGCAGACCAATTGGGTACATTTGAAACCCAGTTTTTATTTATATACTCGATTTGACGAACTCATGAATAAACTTCATATTTTGTGTTATATCTATGTTTTCTTCTTTTAAATCAAATTTACTAAAATTTATAAATGCTACAAAACATTATCTAATTAGGCTTATTTCTAATAAAAAATTCAATATTTTTGCTATATTTTTACTTATAATTATACTTACTACCGTAACGATTTTTAGTTATGCACCCAAATATATTGCAAAAAATCTAAAAAAACCAGAATTAATAAACCAACCAGGCGAAATAACTAATCAAGATATAAAGTTTGAAGCCAAAGATAGTATCGTAGTATACTTTGAAGGAAGACCATACTGGCCAGCTAAAAACTACCAAAACCAATATAATTTCAGTAAAATTGAAGGAACACATACTTTTAAAATTTATAATTATAAAGATATTTTTGCACTTGGAAGAATCAAATCAAACGATTTTACAGAAGTGACTGTCACTGGTGATTACGATGCTCCAACCTTTAGTGATCTAGAAACTAAAAAAGCATATCCAAAAAAAGAAGATAGCTTCAGTTTTGTAACTAAAGAAAACGATTTGATCGTCAAAAATAATGACGAAACAATGTACACACCAAAAAATTCAGAAAATAAATGTAAGCAAGAACTTTTTGAACAGTCTTTTAAATACATATGCCCTATAACATTTGGCGATAAAAAAGAACTAATTTTAAATTACAGTATAGTGGATAAAGCTGGAAACTCCACCAAAATAACTGACGCTTTAGTTATTAAAAATGTAGAACTACCAACTTTTGAATGCTCTACACTGCCAGAGTTAACTAACAAAAATACAGTTGAAGCAACTTGTAAGACAAACAAGCCTGGATCAATCTCTGATGTAAACAGCGAAGTTACAAGAACTGAAAAAGATAAAAATGTTATTCTTCTTTTAACTCTTAAAGAAGGTGAAAATAGATTTGTATACACTTTTAAAGATAATGATGGTTTTGAAGTAAATAAAGAATTCAAGATAATTAGCGATACTAAAGCACCAACTGTCGAATTTACTTTTTTAGACACTAAAAAAAAGTTTAACCAAGGAAATTTTACTCTCAAATTTAAGACTTCCGAGACGGCTGAAACTAAAGTAATAGTTAGACCATTTAATGAAACTTTTGAAAACGACCCCAGATTTAAAGAACCACTACTTGCAAAAACTTGGGGTTATAAAGGCGGTGCAAATTATATAAAGACAATTGTTGCCGGTGAAGAAGCCGTATTTACAACTACAAATGACATGGGAGGTTGCCAAATTTACGATAAACTAAGCCCAAATCAAAACCTAGTCCAGACACCGCAAGGATATTGTTACTTCTATAATGTATTTTTTGTAAAAACTGATATTAATTTATCTGATAAAGCTGGAAATACTAGTAATTATCAATGTACAAGCTACACTTGGGATGAAAACAAAAATCCTACTGGAGATCTACCAACAGAGTGCAAAAAATTATAAAAAAGACTCAAAGACATAATAAATCTAAGAGTTTATCACTGAAAAATAATTACAATCACTTCTTTGGGATTTTAGTTAAAAGATATGATATTTGGGGTATCAAAAAAGCTAAAACAAAACTCAATAATAACACCTTCCAATTAGATTTCTTGAAAATTGTAATCATCACAACTAGAGAAGCAAGTAATACAGCGGTAATACTTATGCGAAAATCTAAATTATTAAAATAGACGTTTGCTCCATCTACTAATTTAATTAAAGTAATTAATATCGTTTTCAGCAAATCAAAAATATTCATTTTATTTATAACTAAATCTCATAATAATACTGATTTATTTTGAAGATAAGTGTCAACTAATAAAAAGACCTACCATAACTGATAGGAAAATCATATTAAAAACCAGATTTATTTTACTACATCTACAGCTTCTATTTCAAATACCAAAGTAGCATTTCCAGGAATAGGACCAATGCCTTTTTCACCGTATCCGAGTGCAGGTGGGATAGTTAGTTTACGCTTACCCCCGACTTTCATACCAGGCACACCTTCATCCCATCCTTTGATTACCTGACCTACACCTATTTTAGTAGTAAATGGTTCATTACGATCATAGCTAGAGTCAAATTTTTCTCCAGAAGATAATTTACCCAAATAATGCATTTTTACAGTGTCGCCAGATTTTATTTCTGTTCCACTACCTATTGTTATATCTTCTACAATTAATCCCGATGTAATATTAGCTATGTTTTCCATACAGTCTATTTTTATAAAATCTTTATTGATGACTGTCAAGTTTGGCTTTTTAGTATACTTGCAAGGAATGTTAGAATATTGGTATCCAAAATATCCAAAAATACATAAACCTATTGTTATAACAGCAATTATTTTTACGTTTGTTTTATCGTACCATTTTTCTTGAACTAGTAATTCCTCTTTCATAAAGTTTTATTTTATAAATATATTATCGATTAAGCAAAATAGATTGTCAAGACTACAGATAAACTATTTAGTTTTACTCCTAGATTTATTTCTATTTTTTGGGCTAAAACTATTTTTTAAGTATGCAACAATTCCACCTAAAATTGTAGGACCAAAAAGAATCTTTTCTATATCGATAGCTGTAATTTTATTTTTTACCAATGAAGATATTGACTGAGCCTCCTTGTCGACAAAAGATATGATTTTTGAAATATCATTCAATATAATATTAGTAGTCTTCTTGATAAATGCCACAATGGTTACTAAATATATGGTGAGTACAAGTAAAGTTAAGAAGAAAAGACCGAAAACTGTAAGACCGAAAATTTCTAAGTACTGTATGATAATTTGAGTGTTCATATAATTATTTTATTTTATTTTTATTGTAAAAGAACCTATAAAACATAAGAATCCACGTTGTTACAAGCACTACTATAAAAGCGATATTTAGTCCTCCAGTCCTCGGTGTCTCTGCAACATTTGTAGAATTTGGCTGAGAAACAGAAGGAGTAGTACCAGTTGGTAAATTGGCTTTAGGGGTAGCTAGTTCAGTAGGGTTTATTGGATTTTCAGGAGGAACATAAATAAAATTAGTAGGCGCTGCCTGAACTACGTAAGTAACCCCTACAAAAATAGTTTGGCCACTTTTATTTACTAAAAACAAAACACCTGGAGTAGAAGTATCTTCAACCACTGGAACTTCTATACAAGTTATTTTAGTTCCAAATTGAGAGCATGTACCTGTAGGAGGATCAATTTCTATACTCATTTTAAACCCTGGGTATATAACCCAACCGGGTGCAGCCTTAATTGTACAAGTAGTATTTTTTCCTGCGTAAACGATACCATTTATGCCACACTCAAATTGGCTTAAAATCTGATTTTTTGATGGATCTCCCAAAATAGCGAGTTCGTTGTCCCCTATAATCTTACTACTTATAGTTAAAAATAATCCTGTATCTTCAAAATTACCGCCATTCATCGAAACTTGAATACCTTTATCACCTGCATTAGATCCAGTGTTTATATTTGGACATTTGATCTGCAGGTTTGTTACAGTACAAGAAGATTCACTTTCTCCACTAATTTTGAGTTTAAAATTAGCACTACCAGTTATATAATTTGGAAACTTTCCAGCACATATTGTATTGGAGAAAACTGCAACAGGATTTGGAATACATACCAAATTAACAAGTTGTGAGAAATTCTTTAGATCTGATTGTAAAATCGGTCTAGTAATTGTCGCTGTTTCTCCCGTCTTCACTTTTGCTAAAGTTCCTGCATAAATCATTTGATCACCTGTTTCGTTACCAGTATTCACTCCAGAGCAAGTTCCAACCAATCCACTTACAGAACAGCTACTTGCTGTTGTAAAATTTCCTATTTGTATTCCAAACCCACTAGAAATACTCTCATATTGGGGAATATCAAATGAACACGTTGTAATAGTATCAATATTAGCTGTCATGCAACTAAAAATACTAAACTCTACAGTTGCATCATCAAATACTTTTATTAGTTCACCTGTACGACCAGTGTTAACTTTCATATTTGCCTCCAACTGTGCGTAAATAATTTGATTTCCTTTGTCTGGTCCAGTAGGAATATTTGTACAATTAGCTATACTTCCATCAATAGAACACACCCCTCCAGTAAGTGTTTCACCAACCCCAAGAGTTAATTCTCTGTAAGAAGTAAAGTTAGGGACGCTAAATGAACAGATAGTTGTAGAATTTACCTTACCACTGTTACACGTAATATTTAAATTACTTAAATCAACTCCAAGAATATTATCTTTGATAGTAATACTACCCCTGCTTTCATAGGTAGCTAACCCTGCACTTACCAATACACTTTTTACGCCACGAGTTATACCCAGAGTTGGAATATTATTACAACTTAGTTTAACCCCAGCCGTGCCATTATTCAGTATCACACATAGCGGTGAAGTTATTGATCCTGTGGCTATCTTTGCTACAACACCTTCTTGTGGCATGGCGTATAGATTAGAAACACTTCCTGTTAAAGCAAATGTACAATTATAATCGCTACCTGATTGAATTATATTAGAGCTTACACAGTCATTCGAGGTCAAAATATTAGAGTTTTTTATAGTGACTAAATTGATACTTACAACTGCTTTATTAAAAAAATAACTATTTGCTCCAGGTTCATAGATGACAACTTCGTGTGTGCCTAAACTACCGAAAGCACTGCCTAAACTAGTTGGAATACTGGTACATACTAGTGTCAAGTTCTCAATTTGGCACGAATCACTTGGACCTATTATGCTATTTTTATCACCTGAAATATTTGTAATAGCTGCTCTAAGACCATTTGGAGGAATATCAAAAGACGTGCTTCCAGTAAGTGGAAAAATACATCTTAAAGACTCGCCTTGATTTACTGTATTTGGTATACATGTACCACTTTGAGCTATAATGTTCGAATTGTTAATAATTGTTTTTTTAACTATTGCATTGCCTTGTGTGGATACCTTACTATTATTTCCAATTTGTATATAAATAATACTGTTCCCATCTACAGAACCAGTAGGTACATTCGTACAATTTATAATGGCAGACCCTGAACAGTTTCCAGCTGGAGCCGCATCACCTATGCCAATGTAAAGCGAATTTGGTAGATCTCTAAACAATGGTAATGTAAAAGTACATGTGGTGAGATGGTTGACTTCTGCAGGAATACAAGTAGGATTTAGGGTATTAGCTGAAGCTATATCTAAAGGATTAAACAAATTACCTTTAATATACGCAGTTTGTCCACTACTTTGATTGAGCTTAGTTGTATTTGTGATACCATTTATCAATGTTGGGCTAATATTAGTCCAGGTATATAGTTCACCACTTGCTCTTAATGCCAATGGATATGAGCCAGATATTTCAGTGATACTGGTCAGTGCTGTTATATTTCTAGCTAAGTCTCCATTTGTATTACCTTGTAGTGAGTAGCCCAGATAATTCGCATCTCCCCATGACCAGACTTTACCACTACTATCCAGTGCATAAAAATTGTATGAACTTGGACCAGACGCAATAGATACTATCCCACTTAATGCTATGTTTGGAGATCTTTGTGTATTTACTATTCCAAACGTATATCTACTAGGCAGCGTATCACTAGCTAGTTCTTTTTTTGAATTACCACCAGAAGTGTATATAGATCCTGACTTAATAATTGCACAGGCTTCTTTTGAACACCGTACACGAGTTACACCCGTTTCTATTATAGTTGGAGTTATAATTGCTAGATTATTTCCATTTCCTGCCTCACCACTTGCATTAAGCCCGTATCCATAAAGATTTGATGAGCTATCTACTGCGAGTAACGTGCTTTGTGATGATGTAATAGAAACTATATTAGATAACCCTGGAACTAAAACTGGAATACTAGTATTACCAGTAACAGTTTCACCCCACTGATACACATGACCTAGTGTATTTAAAGCAAAAGATATTTTATTCCCAGCAACTATTTGTACTATTCCTGTAAGCCCTGGTATGAAAGCAAAGCTTGTTTTACTAGCATTACTTCCGTCTCCTAACTGACCAGCGGTATTATTTCCACAAGATTTAACAGTGTTGTCGTTTTTTAATGCAAGAACATGATCGACACCACCAGAAATAGCAACAATGTCACCAGAATTTTTAAACTGTGAGGGCAAATTTGAGCCGGCAGAGGTTGAACCATTACAATATTGACTACTAGTATTGCTACCTAAGACCGACCATGTATCTGGAATAAAAGCTTTTGAAGGATATGTCGCTTTTTGTATACTACCAAATAACAAAACTGAGCCTAATCCAAGTAACAAAATGCTCACAAATATTAGAATAATATTTATTATAGCAAACCTTTTACTCAAGCTAGGATTAAATTTCATAATTGGAGTTTTTGTTTTTGTATTTTTGGTCTTTTATTTTGTTTAATTATACTTTACTTTATTGCAGCTGTCAATATTTCGAAAAGCAAAACACTCTGCATATATCAGAGTGTTTGCAAAGTATAATTTATAAATAAAACTATGTATGAGGGTTTATTTTGTCTGAAGCGTCTGAAAGACCATCTGCAGTTTTACTTCGACCTTTATTTATGTCACGAACTGCTGTAGATTTGACCTCTTCTGCCTTATCTCTAATATTGTTACTGATATCTTTTATACCAGTTCCTACAGCACCTGCAGTGTAGGAAAACTTGTCTTCCATATCTTGAGCAACTTTTTTAGCTTTATCTGTAACCATTTTTCTAGCCTGGCTACCTCGCATAGGAGATATGAATAATGCAGTTACAGCACCTGCAATAATACCTAAAACAGCAGACGTTAGAACTTTTTTTTGATTTTCTTGCTTGTATTTATTATAAAAACTAAACATATAAAAATTATTAAATTTAAAAAGTGTAAATTAACTCAAAATAAAACCAAAAAACTTGTCAAGTAAAAAATTATAAAAAAATGTCAATAATTGATTTTGCAATTCCTTTAGATTTACTTTTTTTGAAAAAACCCTTACTAATTAGACCAAACACCCCACCAAGTAAAGTCGAGCCCCAAACGATTTTTTTACTATCTATTGATTCGATTTTAGATTTTAGTGCATTTGCAATTAAATAAGCATCCTCTTCAAAATTTATAACAGTTTTTTTAATTTCATTTTGTAGTGAATTAAGTAATTTTCGTAAATTTGCGACTACAAAAAACAGATATATACCTAATATAATCATTACTAAAAAAAAAGTATCAAACATTATAAGTCCAAAAATTTTAAGAAATTGAATAATAGTTTCAGCTGTCATAAAAACCTCATACAATAATTTATATGTTTTGGCAAGACTAAAATAAGATTACTTAAAAAAATTAAAAAATAATTAGAAATATCCACGCCATTTTATAAGAGCTTGTTTTGTGACTTCTCCAAAATATCCCGTATCAGAAGAAAATTTAAAGGTGCCAGCTTGTCTCATACAAGATTGAAGTTGTTTTACGCGATCACCTTCCTCAGCAAATATCCATTCAGCTTTCTTAAGTTCTTCACAATCAATTTGTGGCACAGCTTTACCTTTCCATTTGCTATAAGATTCTTGAGTTACAGATCCAAAGTAACCCGTTATATACGGCCAATTAAATACACCCGCATCTTTCATACATTTTTGAAGTGTTCTTACTCTTTCGCTTTTTTCTCCATAAGTAAATGGCTCAGTTTTAATTTGATCACATCCTTGATCTATTAAAGAAGAGTTATTCACTGATGTCGTTTTCCATTTATTGAGAGCTTCTTGAGTAAGAGGACCAAAATAACCAGTATTTTCAGGATAAGAAAAAAGTTTGACTTGTCTTAAACACTGCTGTAAAGATTTGACTTCATCACTTCTTTCACCATATTGCCAAGACTTTGCTTTTATGTCATCACAAGTTGGAGTAGCAGGTTTAGGAGGTTCTATAGCTAAAATTAGCTGGTCATTTTTAGATCGAGTTTTTTCAAGAGAAGCCCGCGTAACTGGACCAAAATAACCTGTACTAATAGGGTAATCAAATGTACCATCTTTTCTTAGACATTCCTGCAATGCTTTGACTTCATCACTTACTTGGCCAATAGTCCAATTTTTGGCATAAAGATTTTTACACGAATTATTATTTTCAGTATTTGCGACTCCTTTTTCTTTTTTATAATTTTCTAACGCATTTTTTGTTATATTTCCAAAAGTTCCCGTTATTTCAGAATATGTAAAGTATTGCTGTTGTCTTAAAAATCTTTGTAATAAGATAATTTCGCCGCCGCTATCACCAATACTAAAGTTTTTATTAAGTATATTTGTCATATCTTCTGGTTTAATTCTATCAGTGTCAAACCCTTCATTTGTATCTATTTTTTTTATGTTCACTCTATCTATATCTTCTTGACTCCAATTAGTGCTATCTGCGCCCCAACCATTTGCAGTCAAGATCTTCCATAAATTGTAATTTCCCCAATATACATGTGGTGTGTATCGATAATTAGCAGCAGTAGCTTCATTACTTAAGAACACATTATAACCATCAAGCGTATTGATAGTTTTGTTTACGACATGAGAAAAATTAGAATTGGTAGCATTGTTGTAATTATATTGTAATTGGTATGTGCCCCATTTAAGTTGATTTGCAAAACCAAAATACTCGTTATTACATTTGCTTGTATCAGGACAGCCATAACCCATAGCTGTTTTAATTCGGTTTTCTGGATCAACTTTTGTATCATATCCACGTAAACTCAAAAGACCTTGTTCTTTTTCTAAATAAGCCAAAATTACCCCTGGGTTTATATTTGGAGTTACACCAAACTGACTACTGCTGACCCCCCTACTAGCCTCAAAGATTAGAGACGAAGCTTTTTTACCAGAGACTTCGTAGTTTGCAAGCGGTGAACTCACTTTATTTAGATAATTTTGTATTGAATCAGCATTCGGGAATGCACGACTTGAACTAAAAGTAGTATTGCTCATTATATAATTTATTGAAAACTGTGGAATATTTGTATTAATACCTAAAACTTCCTTATTTGCTTGGTCTAAAATAACTGACTGCTCATCATATCTAGACTGATTAAAAGACTGATTTACAAAGAAAGCCCCACCTAAAAAAAGGTTAAATACTATAAGTGCGACACTTAATCTAAGGAGATTTTTTTTATTGTTCATAATATTTGTATTTTTATATTTGTATAGGAAAATATTCTTCAATAATTACCAGGATAAGAAAAAAAGAGCTATGATAATCTAAGCTCTGACATGAAAAAATTGTTTGATACAAAGTTAATGATATAACTAACTAACTCACCAATTATATCTCTTTTTTTTTGCAATGTCAAATAATTAAGATGCAAGTAAAAAATACTATTAAATAAATAAAACATATTGGAAAATAATGAGTTATTTATCTTGTAATGAGCAAATAGTGAAGCTACAGACTAGCAAAATATTGCCCCTTATATTTACAAATATTTATAATTAAATTTTATATCTTATAAACACTCTTGACAAAAACATTCTTGTATACAAACATTTGTCGATATAAATCAAAGTTTTTAGTATATGATTGAGAGTATAAGCAAATTCATAAGTGACATAATTAGAGTTGGAGCGATAGTTATTATTGGATTTACTCTATATCTTATATACAATAATTATGATAGTTTTAGCCCAAAAAAAAATATAGTGGAGGTACAGCCACAAAATACTACTCGTATTAAAGTAACATCTGCTGATTAGTTTCTATTTTATTCATTGCTTGACAAACAACTAAATTGGTGCATATATAATAAATATGCAAACCTCTCAAAAAAAGACTTGGTCATCTGCAATAATCTATGCTATAATAGGTATAATTGGCTATTTTATTTGGATTTTTAACTATAAATTTATTACTCCTTTAACCTTAGGCTTGATTATTGCAACTCTCACTTATCCAGTATTTAATTATACTCATAAGTTTCTAAATCAATTTAAAAAATTTACAATATCCCAGAGCATATCCGCCGTTGTTACTTTATTTTTTATTTGTAGTATATTAAGTATTTTTGCTAACATCACAACACAGCAGCTTATACACGAGCTACCAACGTTTACAACACGGATTATAGATTTTACTAATAAATTACCTGAAAATACGAAGATTGTTAACGCCGCAGAAAGTATTGGCATCTCTAAAGAATTTTTGGTACAAATTGTTGACAATCTAAACAAACAGGCTGATCAGGTCGCAGGATTACTTGGCAATGGTAACTCAAATACAGATGAAGTATTTACTCAAGAAAATATTAACAATGCTTTTAATTTTGGTAGGCAATCGATCAATGTGGTTTTTAATCAGCTTGTTTATCTTATTATATTTTTACTTAGCTGGTTTAATTGCCTTGTTTATGGTGAAAGCTGGTTAAAAAAGATATTTAGCTTATTGCCGTTTGAAAAACTAGAAGCTCTAAGTATTATAGATGATTTTCAAAGCGGTGTTAGAAATGTCGTCGTTGCTAATATTTTATCAGGTTTGGTTCATGCCATTGTATGTGCCATTGCTATGTGGATATTTGGAATTCAGGGAATCTTTATATTAACTGTAGTTATATTTTTCATCGGTGTACTTCCTTTGTCCCCATCGGAACTTGGTTACGCTATTCCTGTATTGCTGATTTTTCCTACCAATCCAACTTTTGCTTTTATATTTGCCATTGTTGGTGAATTGATTATACTTTGGACAAACTATATTCTGATACCAAGAATTATTGCTTCTGGGAAAAAAGGAAACACACTGCTTATTCTTACAAGTATTATCTCAGGAATTAGTATATTTGGCCTAATGGGTTTTATCATAGGACCATTAATTATCATTTTCATTCAAACTCTTTTTAGCATTTTATCAAATAGAATAAGAACCAAAGAAATATTATAAATATGGTATATTTTGTCTTAAATAACATAAGGTCGGCTTGGAATGTAGGTGCTATCATGCGGACTTGCGATGCTTTAGGATATGGATTAATCTTAGTTGGATATACACCAAAACCTGTTGGAGCAACATTAGCATTGGTCAAAAAAACCTCAATCGGTGCGGAGAATACTGTAAACTGGGAACATTTTGAGCACTATCAAGAGGTCTTAATTAGCAAAAGTGACGGTAGACATATTGGTATAGAAATTAGTGATACAAGCTCTAATATATTTGATTATCTTAATCAAAATTCTGTAATTATAGATACGGATTATTATTTGTGGTTTGGCAATGAAATCTCCGGTCTTGAAAAAGCACTAATTATACAGCTTGATACTGAGCTCCACCTACCTATGAATGGTAAAAAAGAAAGCCTAAACGTATCAAATTCATCGTGTGCAGTAGGCTATTTATTTTTAGAGCATTTGGAGAAATAGCATTTATTACTTTTATCTACTAATAGTAAAAATACAGGAGATTTTCTTAGTAAAAAAACTAAAAGTTCTAATTAACAAGTAGTTACCAAACTGCTTGTACGTTATGAATCTAGCGAACCTAATTTTTTGTAAAAAAACATTTGACAGACAGTATAGTTTTTGTTAATTTATTTATATATGTTTACATTATTATATATCCTTGCAATCATCGTACTTTTACTCTTTATTTTTAATAAAAGATTTTCTATTTTTGTTAAATCATTATTCAATAAAAACATGGATAATATAGAGAATAAGGAAGCCTTGCTAAACCAGGCTAATATTGAAATCAGTAAGAATGAAGCAAAAACAAACGAAGCTCAAGCCAAAATTATCGCACAGATGAAAATGCTGAAAATTGAACAAGAAAAACTGCAAACTAAGGTAGATGAAAACAAAGATCTACGAACTAAACTAAAAGCTAAACTAGACACTGAAACTGATGAAAATAAAAAACTAGCTATTCAGGAAACAGCGGTAAGCCTCATGAATAGTATTACACCAGTACAAGAAAAACTGGATGCAATCACTACCAATATCACTAACTTACAGCCAACTCATGATCAGGCTATTGAAATGGCAAATATGGCTCGAGATACCTACCAAGAACAGCGTGATGATATCCAGACAGCAAAAATGAAAAATCAGTTTTCACAAGCTCAAAAGAACATTGCCGAAAGCATAAGTGCTTTTGATGCAGATCAAGTGGGCGGAGGTGTAAACGATATTTTAACTAAAGTTGATACTGAAACGGCTGAAAACACTGCTAAACTAGAAGTAGCTATGCAAAGCAAAAAATCAGTATTAGATGCTAATAAAGCTAGAAAAATCATAAATGAATCTACAGATCCTTTTGCTGATATAAACTAAATAATATTATCTATGACCAATAAAATAAAAAATATTGTACTCACATATATACTCTTATTTGTTTTCGGATTTTTTGCTAAAAGAGAAGTTTTTGGTATAAATTTGGATTTCTTATGGATTGTATATTTACCTATTGCAACTTATATTAGTATCGTTACATTTGATTTACTTACTAATTATATTGATTTTGATGAAATGGATAAACTCAAAATAGATCATAAAGGTCAATATATTATTGCTTTATCTATCTTATCGGCAGGCTTTGCGATTGCAACTGCAATTTTCCTAAAATAACTATGTTTATTTTTCATTTAACACTTACAGATATACTATTAATTGGGGTTATACTATATCTTGTTATTAAAATTATTATTGATAAATTTAAATAATATGAATGATAAATCAAAGACTATTGCAGTTATAATACTTGTAGCATTACTTGCAGGTGGCGGTGCATATAGTATAACTAAGTTAAATCTTACATCCCCAAGCTCTGAAAACTCTCCAGTTCAAGATAATACTGCAGAAGAAGACGAAAAAGTAGTGACGTCTGTCGAAGATGTAACCAAAATTGATAATCAGCAAATTAAAAATATAAACGGTTCAGAAGTTGAATTAGAAAATGGAACTAAATTTAAAGTCTCTGATCCTACTAAAATATTATGCAAAATGGGCGATGTTATATCTGGTTATGATGAAGAAAAAAAGTCTTTTGTTTGCACTGGAGAAAATAAAGAAACAAAACAACCTGAGACTAGGTATATCTATCAGCCACCAATCAGAGATAGTATTTTAGGTGATTTACTATTGTATCGATTTTTTACTGGTAATACTTTTTTAAATAATAACGGCTATACATCATATAGAAGCAATGATAACAGTATTCGGACTACTACTTATAGAGGTAACAATGGCTCTGAAATAAAGACATCACCTATTTCTAAACCTACTATTACAAAACCGACTTCGTCTAGTTCTAAAAAATCGTCCAGCAGCTCCTCATCTAAATCATCTGGCAATTCTGGACATGGTGGCGGATTTGGATCGAGCACATCATCATCAAGCTAAATAAGTTATAAATAACATGTCGATACACGAATCAATTAAACAATGGGAAGAAGAAAACTTTTCCGATAAATTTACAAATAGTACTGGCCTACCATATCCAAAAGTCCAAGGCCGTGATTATTTGTTTAGTCAAACTATCAACTTGATACAAACTGGGTGCAAACTAAATCAAGATGAGTTTAATAAACTTTCAGTAGATCTGGCCAATCTTATTGATAGCACTACAGCTACCCTTTTTAACGAACAGAAATCGAGATTAGGCGAGCTATGTTATCCGCTAGATCTAATAGACCTTATCAAAACACCAACTCAAAATCTTTCGTATATGAGGCTAGGCTTTGTAGTTGATATGGACGGTAATCCAAAACTAATAGAAATAAATAGTCAGACACCTTCATATAATTTTGAATTAGAAGGTGGTACAGATGAAGCTCTGCAATTACTAGGTAAACCGGCACGTGACACTAAATATATAGCTGGCCTAATGCAAAGTCTAAACGACCAGCTACAACTATGTGCCAATAGTATAAGCAAAGAGCTAAAAGACTGTACTATAGGTTTTCTAACCTGTGATTCGACCGAAGATATTTATGAAATGAATTATTTAAAGCGATTGGTTGATGGTTTGAGAGTTACAAAAAAAACAGAAGTTTGCACAAATCTGACATTTGATTTTAAGCAAAGCACGAGCAAACCCTTTAACTCTAATACTCAAACTGAATTTGATATTTTATTTAATTGGTATCCGCTTGAATTTACCCATGAAAACCCCTACCCTGATGGCTCATATTTTTACGATCTGCTAAAAAAAGCTATGGATCTCAAACAAGTGTCTGTCTATAACGGCCAAAGTTTTATATCACAAAATAAATATCTATTAGTTTATATACAGGAAAACGAGCTGATTAATAGAGAGCTTATGGATTACTGGACTCCTAGTTTTTATACTCAAGAAGATCTGGAAAAAGCAGGGATACAAAGCTGGATAGGCAAACCAATTTGGGGTCGTCAAGGTACTGGTGTGTTTGGAAAACAAACTATTTTGGGTAAAACTACGAACTTTAACGGTGATATGTCAGATGAATATTACAATAATCAGTATTATATCTACCAACAAATGTGGAATAGCTATCCTATAGTTATAGATAATATAGCCTATAAATCAACCTTAGAAAAATTTGTGTATAAAACCAAAGATGGCTGGAAAACTGGTGGTCAAGGCATGAGGGTATCCGAAGAAAATGTGATAGATAATTATAGCAGCTGGCTAATCGTAAACTAAATATGAAACTAAAATTAATTGCAGAAAAACTGGGAGTAACAAGACAAACTATTAAAAAGTTAGAAGACGACTTCGAAGGTGAAATCATCGAATTTTATGAACTATTTTTACAGCTGAGAATGAAAAAAAAGAAACTAAATCAGAAGATAAAGGCTGGAGTTGGTAGCGTAAAATAACAATTGTAATAATATTTGAAAGTTTAATCTATATTGAGGTAATCACTCAACAGAATCAACATATTCACACTCCTTGACTGCGCAACTGTTTAAGCGAATATGAGTTTTGCACGATCTTGATTTTTTGATTCGTTTTATATTAAGACAAAAATGAATAGAAAAACTCTATTTTTACTTTATTAATAAACAAAAAAGATAATTACTAAACCTAATTAATAATCTTAATTAGCAAATCCGAACAATTCTGCGAGCTCTTTTGCAATGTCAACCAATAATTCTGTATTTTCTTTTAAATGTTCAAATAACTTACGTTCAAAACTAGCTCAACTTATATCTTCTGTTTGTTTTGATTTACTTTTAAGACAATTTTTATGGAGTTTCTTTAAATCCTTGTTTTTCCAGTCTTCCTCAATAATTGAAATATACTCTTCTAAAGTTATTTCGAAACAACTACATACGATTTTTGGGTCATATAAATAATTTTCAAATTCATATCTATTTGTAAATTTTGCATATTCTAAACCATGATATTTATCTTTTTTATCAGAATCAAAAAAAGCGATTACTTTTGCTTGTCCGGTTTGCAGTTTATTAAACTCGTTCATAATTGAGGCTTGTTTATTTACCTCTGAGCAACTACTACAACCTATAAAAATGACATTTTTATCCCAATTTTTAGATACAAGATTATAAAACTCTGTATCATTTACTTCACTATTTGCTCCTTCGCAATATATCTGATAAACATCATTGATAATTTTTGTCTTTGGTATATCATGAAAATAAAACAAACCCGCTCCCAACATTTCAGCAGATTTTTGCACACAGCCATTTCCCCAATATCCATAAGATTTTTGGCACTGTCCATCTTCTATTTGATAGACTTTTAGAGTAGGTTGAAACTGTTTACGAGTTATTGTTTTATCTTTACAATCATTAAATTCTTGTTCACCTAACTCTGCTACTGCACTGATTATGAATGGTGAGTGAGTTGATACTATTATAATAAATTCAGTCCATCTGTTGGATAACGGACTCAGTAGTTTTGGAATTTTTTTCTGAAAATTAGGATGTAAACCATGTTCGGGTTCATCTATCAAAATGACTATTTTATCTCTTTTATATTTATGTCTGAAACTTTCAAATTCATGAAAATATAAATCATTGCACTTTTCTTCTAAATTTAGATCAAAGTTAATTATATTTTTTTGACCATCAAATAATGCTTCAGGTTTAAATTTTATACCTGGACTCAATGTAAGTATTTCAATTTCACCTGTTAAATCAGCTCGTTTAATATTGATTATTTCGATATTTGAAACCCGTAAATCATTTAATAAATATATCAGTCGTTTTTTTTCATCTAAAAACTTTGATTCATTACTTTCTTTAATATTTATAAAATCATCTTCTTAAGCTATTTATTCTTAAATTACAATAATTATCTAAATTATCAAATAAATTTTGAGAACATAGTCTTTTAAGCTTGAATTTAAAATAATATTTTTACTTGAAACTGGGACTTCACTAAATAATGTTAATTTTGTATGGAATTGTGTGTCAGTTAAAGGTATTGTATCCTCATAATCATCCAAATCTACTAATAGTTTATCAAAATCTTCAAGTCCATCAAAAGAATATAAAATTTTACCATCTGATATTCTGAAAATGACTTTATTTTGAGCGAATGCTTCCAACACACTACTCTTACCACTACCATTTTTTCCAACTAAGTAATTCACTTTAGCTAAACCTTTTAATATCATAGGTGTGCTGTCGCCTTGTATTCCTTTAAAATTTCTGATTTCGATACTCTCGAGCATACTTAATTTTACCCTAATTTTAGAGGAAAGTTTTGTCAATTTCAGCTTGATCGTTTTGCAAATACATATTAATTTAAAGCAAAACCTTTATTTCAGAAACAGCAGTGTTTGCTATATTATTAATATATTTATTCATCAACTGGACCACTATATTTAGCTCGTTTTTTAAAACCTTTTATTTACCTTCACTTCTATTGACAACAAACTATTACGGTGCAACTATTTTCATCATCACTATGGCATCTATCACCGCACTGACCTTTAAACAGCTTGTTTTACAGTATAAATACTACCTAATTTCTTTATTTATCTTAGTTGCTGGAGTCACTGGACTTTCGCTAGCTATACCAAATATCACTGGCGAGCTTATCAAATCACTAGAAGCTGGTCATCCAGATTGGGGCTGGATCTGGACACTTGGAGGTGTCGTTGGTATTTTACTCCTAATCGAAATTCTACAGGTCACCCTCGGAGCGATTTTTCGTGAAAAGGTTGGCTATGATCTTCGAGCAAAACTCATGGATAAACTCACCACTCAAAACTACACCAATGTAAATAATATTGGGATTGGTCAAATCATCACACTTTTTGGTAGCGATGTAGACAATGTAAAAAATATCATGGCAGGAGAACTAGTTTTGTCTGTAAAAGCTATGCTACTTTTTATAGGCGCTTTGATCCTCATATTTACTACAAACTGGAAGCTGGGTCTCATAGCTTTTATTTCCCTACCCGTAATCGTGGCAGCTTTTGCTTGGATATTCAAAAGTGTTACCAAGTATTTCAAGCTCAGCCAAGAAAATCAAACTGATCTCAATAACGCTATTAGTCAAAATATTTACGGATCAAATCTAGTCCGTATTCAAAATTCACAGTCTTGGGAAACAAGAAAATTTAATCTACTCACAACCGAAAGCAAGAATATAAGTTTTAAAATTATTGAAGCTTTTTCGTCGCTTATTCCGATTATCAATACCATTTCAAATTGGACTACTTTTGGTATTTTATACTTTGGGGCTCTCGCATATATCGCAGGGCAAATCAAACTTGGCGACATAAATGCCTATATTAGCTATTATGCGCTGCTTACTGCTCCTATATTTATTATAGGTTTTAATTCACAAGGAATCGCTCGCCTTGGTGTCAGCCTTAAGCGTATTAATGAACTACTCAATAGTCCTGAAGAATCCCCATCTGGTGATATCAAAAAAACTATTAAAAAGGGTATACAAGTTAAAAATGTAAACCTTGAATATGGTGGTAAAAAAGTTCTAAAAAATATCAACTTTACGATACCAACTGGCAAAAAAACTGCTATTCTTGGACCAACAGGAGCTGGTAAATCACTTTTGATAAACTTACTTACTGGTATGATACACCCTACTTCTGGGGAAATACTTATCGATGATAAATCACTGTTGAGTTGGGATCAAGACTATATCAAGGATAGAATCACTACAGTATACCAAGAATCGCTTATTTTCTCAGGTGATCTCAAGCAAAACGTAGTTTTAAATCGTGAATGGGATGAAGCCAAATATCAAACAGCTATGTGCACAGCCACTCTTGAAAAGCTTGACAAAGATAAAGGAGGAGTGAGTGAACTTGGAGCAAATTTAAGTGGTGGTCAAAAACAACGACTCACGCTTGCAAGAGCATTATATAACAATCCACAATTTTTATTATTAGATGATTTTACTGCTCGCGTAGATAATACAACTAAAAATACTATTCAGTCACGACTTAGTTCTAATTATCCAAATACAACCATAATAAGTATAAGCCAAAATATTTCTACTATTCAAGATTACGATCAGATAATTCTTATTATGGAAGGTGAGATTTTGATGACTGGAACCCATGAAGAGCTCCTAAAATCTAGCCCAGAATACCGTCAAATACAAGCTAGCCAGCAAACAGTTGAATAAATAACCTTATTATCCACTTTTCACTATATTAAATATGACCAAAAAAACTATTTCCAATACCAATGCAAATTTTGCTTGGCAGTACCTAAAAACTGAAAAAAGAGCTTTTATAATCGCTATAATTTTTGTTATCATTAATGCCCTACTGCAAACACTAACTCCAATAGCTATCGAATATGTTATAAATAATGCTATAAAAACAGTAAACTATCCACTTCTTTTGCAGGTAACTCTTGCTATGTGTGTTTTGTTTTTACTTGAGGCGGGGATATTTCGGTACCAAGTCATTACTGTAGGTCATGCAGCGCAGCGTATCATGTACAAAATTCGTGTCAATCTTTTCGCTCACATTCAAAAACTAAAAACAGACTTTTTCAATGAAAATCAATCTGGTGATTTGATCTCACGTATTAATAGTGATACTACCCTGCTCGATAACTTTTTAGGACAATATATATTCTCATTTACATCTTCATTTTTTGTATTTATTGCTTTTGCTATATATCTCTTAATTCTCAATCCTTTTCTTGCCTTGATAGCCTTTGGTGGTGTGTTTTTAACCGTCATTATTAGTTTAATTATACGGCCAGTAGTTGAAAAAACAAACAAGGCTGGGCTAGAAAACAATGGTAAACTAAAATCATATTTAGTGGATAATCTCAATAATTATCAAGTCATCCAAGCTTACAATATACATACAAAGCTTTCAAGCGAGTTTGATAAATTCAACAAAGATAACCAAAAAGCAAATTTTTATAGTCGATTTTTTACCAATATTTTCAACCCCATCTATAATCTTGCTGGAAATCTATCACTTTTAGCTATAATTATAGCTATATTTGTTCTTAATGGAAACAATAACAGTCTGTCAATTGGTGCTTTAGTTGCATTTATATTTGCAGTTATAAAATTCTTTTTACCGCTTCGCGAACTTGGTAGCGTTTTTGCTTCACTTGCAGAAGCTATGGCGGCACTTACACGAATCCGTGAAATTCTTGATGAGCCAACAAGTAAAGTATTCAGTACAGAATCAAAAAATAGTCTTATTAACACTCAATTAAAAACTGCAATAGAATTTAAAAATGTTAGTTTTACTTATCATAATAGCGGTCAAAAAGTATTTGATAAGGTCTCTTTTAGTATACCAACTAATTCTAAATTTGCTATTATCGGACCGACTGGTGAAGGTAAAAGCACCCTAGCAAAACTAATGACAGGACTACTTTCTGAAAGTTCAGGATCTATCAAAATATTTGGAGAAGAACTCAAAGAATGGTCACAAGATGATTTCTATAATTCTATTGGCTTTATATTACAAGATCCATTTTTGTTTAGTGGCACTGTTGCAAGCAATATAGTATATGGAAATATACGGTACGAAAAATATAATACCAGCGATTCCATTACTCTAATCTCAGATCTTATAAAAGATATTGAGTCCCATGAACTAGATAAAATAATACCGAATTTGCAAGAGTTTCTAAATACGGAAGTAAATAATAATTCACAAAATATTTCTCAAGGACAAAAACAAATTATCAATTTTATTCGAGTTTTACTACGTGAGCCAAAAATCCTAATTTTAGATGAAGCTACGGCAAATTTAGACACTATTACTGAGCAGTATCTTCAAGAATCACTAAGTAATCTCACCTCTAAAGTTACTCAAATAGTCATTGCGCATAGACAAAATACTATTCAGGATGCCGATATAGTACTTTCAGTTGGGGGAGGAAAAGCAAGTGTAAGTGAAAATATCTAGTGACTAGTTTTTCTTTTTATTGCTTAATTTAGCAGTGTTGACTCTAAAATCAATTTGCGGATATTGCTACATAAATTAGTTTTACTATTTTGCTGAGCAAGTTTATAAAGTCTAGTTTAATATCTTTCAAGAGCTATACAGTCTTTAGTTTTTCCTAAAAAATTTACATACTAACTGAATGTCTGAATTAGATTTACTTGCAGAATGTAAGAAACAAGACAGCACTTCGTTTAAATACTTTCACACCCTCAGCAATTACCTTATATTTGTCTTCATGAAATATATATTTACCAATTTTTTGTTCAAATAAATAATTCTGTAATAACAGTAATTTTCAAATCAAAAACTGAAATATACCCAAGTTATTTAGTCTACCAAATTCTTCAAACTTTGTATTTTCTTGTTTAATTTTTTTTGTACTCTTTCTTTATATATTTATATTTTAACTAACATTAAAATTGAATTACGAGGCCAGTATACCCTTCACTATTTTCTGTAACTTAGGAATAACCTCACTTTCAAACCACGGATTTTTAGTTTTCCATCGAAAATTAAGTGGCGACGGGTGCACAATCGGAAAATACTCTGGTAAAAAAGTTTCAAAGTCACTTACTTTTTTTGTTAAATTAGATTTTTTTTCATTAAACAAGTAGTATTTTTGGGCATACCCACCAATGAGAATTTTTAATCGTACATTATTCATTTGGTTTAAGATTTGTAGATGCCAAAGACGTGCAAATTCTTTTCTTGGTGGTAAATCACCGTATAAATCTTTTCCTGGATAATAAAAATCCATAGGCAAAATTGCAAAATTATTTAAATTGTAAAACTCATTTTCTGTTACCCCAAGCCAATTCTTAAGCGTCTTTCCACTTGCATCATCCCAGGCTATATTTTTTTCTTGAGAGACACGTCCTGGAGCTTGGCTTATAAGTATTATTTTAGAGTTTTCTGAAACACTATATATAGGTTTATATCCTAAGGATATTGCCCATTGATTTGAAATATCGTTAGTTATTTGTTTATTTATTTTTTTTAAAGTCATAATACGCACCAAAAAAATGTAATATATTTAAACAAAAGACATTAATTTGTCAATATAATTTGATTTTAGAAAAAAAATTAGTTCTAAAAGAAAAAAATAATGTTTACTGGAGCCCACAACCAGAATCGAACTGGTGACCTCATCCTTACCATGGATGCGCTCTACCGACTGAGCTATGAGGGCAATTATTCTCTAATTTAATAGAAAAAGCCATGCTTGTCAAATTTAATTATACTCTTGCCAATAATCTAGATGCTGATTAATGTCTACGATATGAAAACTATCAAAATACTACTCATGGGTATTACTGGCGATCTTGCCAAACGTAAAATTTTACCAGCCATTGCTCAATTTGCAGAAAAAAATAGCCATTTGATGAAGACTGAGTTGATAGGATATTCTCGAAGCGAAGCAGATGACAATGAAATTCAAAACTTACTGAATCAAAGTAATAAAAATAACAAGCATAAACTAAGTAAAATAGAGTATATTCAAGGTCAATATGACGATGCAAATATTTTAGATGAGATTTTTTCTAAACTTCTTAATAATGAAAGATTGATTATTTACCTTGCCATCCCACCTAGCGTGTTTGTATCATTTTTGGAAAAAGCCTGTCCACTTAGTCATGCAAATATTGATATTATTATTGAAAAGCCTTTTGGACAGAATCTAGAAGAAGCTGAAAATATCATAAATAAAACTAAAATTTGTACTCTTACCCGTCGTATTCACTTCTTTGACCATTATGCTTTTAAAACAAGTAGCGATCTAAGTAAGCAAATTATTTCTGATATTATGCCGAGAATACAAACTCTAAAAAAGGTAGAAATAAAGGCTTTAGAATCAGTAGATATTAAAGGACGATCTGGGTATTTTGACCAAACTGGTACTCTAAAAGATATGTTTCAACATATTATTACTATTTATAGACTTGCAGAAAACTACTTTAAATTACCTCTGATACAGTCTTCTAAAATCACTATTGAAAATTTGCTTGTAGGTCAATATGATAGCTATAAAATAGATGCGGAACAAGACAAAAGTAATACAGATACATATTTTAATCTTTTATTAAAAGGACCTGATAATTTGGAAATACTAGCTGAATCAGGAAAATCACTCGGTATAAAGTCAACTAGTATCCTCCTACTTTTTAATGATAATTCAAAAATTATATGGAATTTTGATCCTCAAAAACAAATTTGCAAAACTGTAAACGGTCAAAAAATGATAAGTTTTAACTTAAATAATGACAATGTTTTAGACCATACGAGACTTTTTGACTCAGTAATAAATGACGATTTTTCTAAATTTATAAGTCATGATCAAATAATTGAAACCTGGAAAATGTATAACTTAATAAATGATTACAAAAATGATAATGAAATAAAAACTATAATTTACAAAGCCGGAGTTTATCCAATAAATGAATTATAGCTTGTACAAAATATATATCAAATAACAAAAAACCCGCCTTTAGGACGAGAACAATTGATGGCTCCGGAGATAGGATTCGAACCTATGACCAATTGGTTAACAGCCAACTGCTCTACCGCTGAGCTACTCCGGAATAAATAGCTATTTTATAATAATAATTTATTGCGAGTTTGTCAAGTAAACTATGTTAACCTAAATCTTGTAGGCATCTTTTTGATCACTATAAGCACCTCTTTCAAAAACATTTTCTACTGGAACACTGATAGATTTTGGCTCTTCTTTCTTCTTTACTTCTGGAGGTTTCACTGTTTCTACAGATTTTAAATTATCTGGGACATTGATTTTTCTACTTTCTTCTTTTTCTGGTGCATTAATTTCGCGAAGATCTGTAGTAACAGTTTGAATCTTAGCATTAACTTGAGGCTTCATAGTTAATATGATTTGATATAAACCAAATCCGCAAATCAAACATACAATTACTGTGATGAATAAATAGTAGTTAAGCATCTTCATATATAGATTACACTAAATACTGACTGACAATTTGTCAAATTGACAAAATCAATCTTTGTAATATACCCTTTAAAATATGCAAGAAAAAAAGGGCAAATATATAGTTATCGATACAGAAGCTACAGGACTTATGGTCGGTATCAACGGTCTTTGTGAGATAGCAGCTGCAGCCTTAGATGACAGACTGGAAATACTAGAGACAGTCTGCTTTGATGTCAACCCAGGAAATAAAAAACTAAATCCAGAGTCTTTAAAAATTAATGGTTTCACAAAAGAAAGAATCGAATCTGGTGTATCTTACAACGATAGCTGTATAAAATTGTATGACTTCACTCAAAGACATTTTGATGATACACCTACTTATATTGCACAGTTTTTTCCCTTTGATTATAGCTTTTTGACAGATATGTATATAGTGAATGGGATGCAAAAAGAGTGCGAATTTATGTTCAAAAATAAATTTCTAGATACCAAATCAATAGCTAATTTTGTTAATCTAAAGGCTCAACTAAATGGTTTGCCACTTCCTTTTCCGCAAACTACTAGCTTATCGAGTCCAGGAGGCTTAAAAGATATATTTGGAATAAATAATTATGACTCACACACAGCTTTGGGTGATGTATTAGCTACTCGCGAAGCTTTGATACATTTACTTGCACTATAAAAGAACTAAAATTAGAGATAATCTGTGAAGGTTCCAGGACTTGTTCAAGCTCTAAAATCGAATTATATCCCCAATCTGTAGCAAAAATCTGAGTTTCTTTCATAAATTTTTTCGCCTCGAGTATATCACCTACTGTATCCGTTATAAATACTGATTGAGCTAAATCAATATTATATTTGTCCTGTAATAGTGAAAAACCAATAGTTTTGTTTGAAGCCTCGTGAAAACCAATAATCGGATCAAAAAGATCAGCATATTGACCTAAAACATACATTGCACATTGAGCATAGTTTCGTGTCAAAATAACTTTTTGTCCATCGATTTGCAAGATTTCTTTTATTCTATCTTCAAATAAAATATTTGATTGCTCTTTCAAAAACTTTTCTAACTTAGTCATGTTAAATCGCTCTATAATCTGAGCATACATTTTAGGTTTATCGTTTGTGTAAGTATGCTTCATTATAAGTTTTGTAGCAGCCGCTTTACTCAAGAAAAAGTTTTTAGATATAAACTCTATATAGCACTCAAAGGTGTTTGCAAGAACTCCATCAAAATCGAATATATAAGTCATGAAATACTATTATAGTATAGCTGATTATAATTGTAAAGTTTGACAAAAGATAAGTTTATGCAAAATATATACTATGAACACTTTTTTGTATTCAAATCATGGACGATCTGCTAGATTTGCAAAAGTATTGGTTGAGTATCGGCAATTTGCAACGAGATGATAAAACTATTCAGTTGTGGCTATATAACGGTATCGAATTTAGGAGCTTTCAAATACTTAGTGATTTAATCAAAAATTTAAACTGTGATTTTGACACAGTAGGTAAGCATTCTATTACTAAATCACGAAAAGAATGTTTAGCTATTTTACAAGAATTAGACTTGGATCGTAGGTTCACCGAAGAAGAAACTGTACGAGTAAATGACTCTATTGCGACACTTAGTGAACAAATCAATCAGTTTTTGAAAAAATTGAAACTGTAAATTAATATCAGTCTCTAGTATTTCCGACTTACTTTTGTATCGTCGGGATTTTTTATGGGCAAAAACTCAACCTTGCAAATAAGAAAGTACAATTAAAAGCTAAATTTTGCAAACAACAGTTTCAGTTTTTACGGGTATGCCAAAGTACCATATATCTGTGTAGTTTATAGCATAAATACTTTTATAATTTTCAGTCTGTGATGTAGTTTGACAGGGTTTGATACTTTTATCGAAAGAATTATTATAAGGAGTTATGTTTAATGAATTGATTTTAATATCTAAAAGCTTAGACCCTCCATCAAATGTTACCCTCCAATATTTTATAATATCAAAAATTACAGATCTTTCTACTCCAACATATTCATATTTTGAAATTATTTTAGAATTATTCTCACTAACAAAAGTAGGTACTGTAAAGAGTGTTACTAAAAAAATACAAATAGTAAAAATTGTAAATACGATAACAATCTGCACAAATATAATTACTAAATAGCTATGGGTTGGTTGGTCTTGTAAAGCTTTTAACATATTTTTATTGAGATTTATGTGCAGTTAATCTCTACTACCTCATAAAGTGGTATACAAAACCAACCATGAACGGTAAACCTAGCTTCTAAAACTTTAGAATTTGAATGAAAACAGCTTTTTGTTCTAATATCGTTCTCAGCAACGATTGATTTTATGCTTACGCCTGTATTTAGACTACCAAGACTAGAGGAATAGTTTTTTTCAGTGGTTCCAAAAGCGTACACAACAAAACTATCATTATTGTAATTCGAAAATCTTATACTATTATGCAGAACTAATCTTGGTATAACTTGACTAAATAACACTAAGGCTGTCAAAATAGCTATGATTGCAACAAATAGTACAAATGCTTTCTTAATGAGCATATGATTTTACAAAGTATGTATAAGCTGAAGATTTAATTTATAAATTACTTAGTTTTTTACATTAATATTATTACACATTTTTAAATTGTATTGAGTCAACCCAAAATAAGTTTTTATGTCAATGTTTGCTTCATAGGCTGGAAAAGAGCTTATATATCCTTTGCATTTAGAATTTTCGAGATCGCCTTTATTTTGTATTTTCTTTACACTTTTTACGTAGTATCCCAAATCAAGATCGTTAATATATAAATCAAAATTGTAATCATCGTTTGCTATAGTATTTATATAATTTTTTTCTTCAAGAGATAAGTTGTTAGTACCACTAAAATAACCATTATAATACATATATCTCGGAATCAAATACCCAAATATACATAAAATAGGCAATAATATTATACTAAATATAAAATATAAGTGCATTATATAATTCAAACTCTTAGCTTTTGACTGACTATCTTTTACATATGGTAACCATTTAGAAGAAAAAGGCAATTTAATAGTGAAAAACAATGTCCAAATATAAATAATTAATAAACTTATTACTAGAACAGTCAATAAAATCCAAGCACTAAATCCTAAGGAAACAGTAGCAAAAAATAGTACAAATACAATAAAGATAACTAATAGGTAATTTAATATTATTTTCATATTATCTGTTATAAGTTTTCAGCCAATATGGATAAGTAGCATATTTATTCATGTTTCTTGTGCTATCATAGTCAATTAATTACAATTTAATAATAACTCTTCATTTCGTACTAATCCAAACCAAGTGTGTACTCTAATCGTCAACGATTTTACATCACTTTCGCTAAAAGAATACTGAATATCATCTACACTTCTGTACTTGATAGATTTTATCGTTATACCAGTTTTAAAATATCCGATGTCTGAATAATCTGCATTGCTTATATTAATTGCAAAAATAAGAAACTTATCATTTGACTTGTCAACCGCAACACTAGACAGAGGTTGAGCCAATATAAAATTAGGTATTGTCCAACTACACAAAGCTAAAATCATTATTATAATAAATACTAAATTGGCTTTATCGAGCATAACTTTTGACATAGTAAGGAAAAACTAGCGAATTAGACATATTTTTAGTATATTTTATATCTTGCAAATGATAGTCTTTGTTTCAATCAGTATACCAAAATACCATACTTTTGTAAAATTAATTGTGTATATTCTTGAAAATTGCTCTTTGTCATCAAATGGAGCATATGTTAGAATGTCAGCACTAAAACCTTTTGGTATATCTTGCTTGTAGAAACTGTTTACCATTGTACCTAAGCGGTCTTTATAATAATCGCCTGACCCCCAAATTCTTTCTTCTAAGAGGTAGCTCATGCGTAACATATCAGACTCATCCAAGGGTTGGCTTTGGTATGCTCTAGAGGATAGTTTTACAATTAATTGAGCAAATAGTATATTAACACTAAAAACTACAAAAATCAAAATTGCAACTAAAAGTAATTTTTTAATTAGAAGGATAACAGACATTACCGTTAGATTTTACATAATAAGGAAAAGTTGATTATAAAATATCAATATGTAACTTATAGTCCATAAATGCTATTTTGACCACACATCTTCCAGTTTTTCCACGTAATTCCGAATATAATTTTAGGTTGCACTACCGCTTCGTATATTGGTAACTTAACTGCGAGACTTTTGCACTCTGAATTATTTAAATCATCAAAAGAAGTTATTTTTTTAATACTTTCAATATGATAACCTAAAAATAATGCACCTCTCTCGCGCCTAGGAATATTGAAAAAATAGTCATTTTCGATACCATCACCCAATATTTGTCGAAAATATTGTTTCTCCTCGACATTGGATAACTTTTCAAGTCCGCTCAAAGGACCGCTATCATACAGAAAAGTAGGCAGGGTAAATCCAAGGATAAATAGACAT
>JACMQI010000030.1 GCA_014377045.1 candidate division SR1 bacterium | reverse complement strand
TTGTTCCTACTGTATATTCTTGTAAGTTAGTAAGACCATCATTATCTAGATCTCCAGAAGCATCATTTACTAGTGGATTAAGTCCATTAGTGACCTCATATCCATCAGGCATACCATCACCATCAGTATCAGCTACACGTGGGTTTGTTCCTACTGTATATTCTTGTAAGTTAGTAAGACCATCATTATCTAGATCTAGGGCTGCATCAGCAGGATTATTTGGATCTAAACCATATTGATTTTCCCAAAGATCAGGCATACCATCACCGTCCGTATCAGTACCAGCGCCATTTATGATAGTCGTTTTATCGATTGTTGTAAAACTAGCTTCACTATCAGACTTGATTCTAAATGGGAAAGTACCAGCCACAGTACCAAAGCCTATATTGATACACTGAAATGCGTTTGGATTACTTCCAATATTAAATGAACATGTTGTAACAGCTCCATCACTAATTCTGATTTGCATTGAGCTAGGTGGAACTATATATGCAGGGAAAGTACCATTACATATACCGTTTGATGTAGTTACAAGTGCGGGTTGAGGGGTACATGTCAAAGATGTTTTTTGACTAAAGTCGGGATAATCTCGAGTCGGATTAAATGGGCGAGGTGTGAGAGTTGCAACACCTAACGTAGAGGCACTACTACTACCTTTAACTACATAAATATAAATATTGGTTCCGACTTGTCTACCTGTTGGCACATCAGTACAAATCACACTAATTAAGGTATTATAATCTGTACTAGTTTGTACACAAGTTCCACCACTTAAACCAAAGGGTGTTTGAAAAGGCTCGAGGCCTACAATCATAGTTATATTTGCACCAATAATAGTAGTTTCTGGTTGTAAAGTAAAGTGACATGTCGTAGTGCTTTCTACTGTTGCGATATCACAGGAACTAATCGTATCAAATAAAAATGGATTGGTAGTTGTTGGAAAAGAAAAAATATTGATATTCTTACAAGTAAAACTAGTAGTGTTGAAGTACTGATTAGATGCACAGACTACTTCTGCAATATAAATTACACATGGGGGATTGCCTCCATCGTCAGTATAGCCAGAAGGGCATACAGGTATACCAGCAACTTTTTCTGCTGTTTGCTCACATATAGATCCAGTAGATAAAGTGTATCCTGCTGGACAACTTGTGAAAGGAGCTACAACCTCATAACATTGATATTGAGGCATACCTACATCAGAGCCTTTATTTCCTGTAGAACAGTATAGGACTGAAGCCTGATATGTGAATGCAGAACAAATACGAGTTCGATCGTTATGACCAGCTCCAGATGGGTAGTAAGGGGCAGTTTTTCCAAATCCATCCCATGTTTGACCAATTTCGTTTGGACCACAAAATCGGTCTCTAACTACACTGTCTCCAACGCCACCGTGGACAACACTAATATTTGGTACAGATCCTAACAAACTGCCGTCTGCAAAACTTTTGTTTACACATAAAAAATTTAAAGGATTAGGCGAATAATTGAATAGATCGTTAGAAGGAAAAGTCAGTGCATGAGTTCTAGAACCTTTATCAAGAAGTGCCCTGAAATTAGCAGGACATCCATTACCATAATATTGAACATTTGCACCAGTTCCATCTGAAACAGCACAAAACCTATCACTCATAAACTGACCGGTATTGCTGGATCCTCCAGGTACTCTATTTTGATAATTCATAATAGCATCTAATCGATCACCATTATTATATACGCTTCCTGTCCAATCATCTAACCATGCAATATTTGTGTATGTAAACGCATTATTGGCGTCAAATATACCAGGGCATGAACCAGTAGCAAAGTACTGAGGTGTCATAGAACAAAGTTTTAGTCCTGGATTATTATATCCTGAAGTAGAATCAAAAATTTGAGATTGACCTGTTCTATTTGTACCACAATCAAATAGAGGCATTTGTTGATATCCACAATTATTTGACACATCTGGTAAATCCCCACTGAAACATTTTGTCGAATAAGGAGTCGCTCTTTCACATTGAAAGGTATTGGAGTTAAGTCCAAATCCGGCTGGACAAGTTAAAATTTTATCGACTGTGGTTATACAAGGTGGAATTTGGCCATTGTCAATATACCCAGCAGGACAAACAGGTGTACCAGCTACTTTTGCTGTTCTTTGTTCACATTGTGTACCATTCCATGTATATCCAGCAGGACAATTATTTGCCAATGATGGTTTTGATGGAATAATATTTTTTAGAGTATTGAGTAACTGCAAGCTAGTTACTCCTACGAGTAGTGCCATCACGATAAACCCAGAAATCCTTACAAAAAGTTTTTTGTTGAGAAGGCGCGAAATTTTTTTTTGATTAGTTTTTGATTTACTAAGGTTACTTGAATTAGGTTTTTTGTCACCTTTATGTAGAATCATATTTTGTTTCTGTTTTGATTTTTTTTGTTATACCCTTTAGTATATCACATAATATTTGTTTATGCAATTTTTTTACTTTTAGGCTATTTGATTTGAAAAAGCTATATTATGACAAAGACTATTCTTCACTGCTAACAAGGCTGTCTTGTGCAATCTCTTTGTCGTGATGTTCGAGCTTAAGGATATTATTTTGAAGTCCTATTAGGTTTCGATCTGCTTTATCAAAGTTATCCTGTGCTTGACGGATTTTGTCACCAAGTTTTCTAAACTCTTCTCTGAATGAATCCACATTTTTACTGACTCCTTGCAAGCCTTTCATGATCATTTCAGCATTTTCGTTTACTTTGAGTCTAAATTCGTAACCATTTATTATTACAATAATAGGAAATAGTGTAGTAGGGGAGATTGGTGTTACTTTGAGATTGCGAAGTTTTTCGGATATTTCTGGATTGTTTACGATCTCATTGTACATGCTATCGCTAGGTAAGAACATGAGTAAAGTGTCTACAAAGCCAGGCTGCAGATACTTTTTATTGATATCGGTTGCCATGAGTAATACTGACTTGAAAAATTCTTTGAGGACTTGCTGTTTTGTTTCATCCAGACACTGGATATAGTCTTGGTATTTGGTAACTGGAAATTTGCTATCGATACCAATTTTTTTATCTCCCATATTAATTACAAAGTCAATTTTGTCATTTGACCCTGTCACTCCTACTTGTTTTTGCCAATCTTTATGATTTAGGTGTTCTGTAAGTAGCGTCTCTAGGTAAGTCTCACTAAATTGTCCAAATGCCTTTGAATTGGTTCTTTCAAAAATATTGTTGAGTTTTTCTACCGATTTGGTACTATCAATCATTTTTTGGGCCGTACTTTGCATTTCTCCAAGGTTTTTGTTGACGCTTTCAAACGACTTGAGATGTTGCTCAAAGCTTTCATTGAGCCTTTTATCTACTTGTTGTTGGATTTGAGTCAGACGCTCATTATTTGCTTTGGATAAGGTCTCAAAATTGATACGATTTTGCTGGTTAATGTTGACAATGGCCTCAGTGAGCTGTGTTTGGATTCTAGTTTGTATGTCCGCTAAAGATTTTGAATTTACTAATGAAGTTTTAGACACTTCTTCAAAAAGAGTAGCTTTGATCTCTCCTAATCGAGTTTCAAGATTTAATCGCATTTCGCTTGTTTGAATATTTTGTTTATCATTTTGCTTATCATTTTTCACATCCATTTTAGTAAACGATTCCCAAAAGCTATCCGACAACTTCTCGATGATTGGTGAGGTGATTTCGGCAGTGTTGATTTGCTGTGCGGGGGTTGACCTATTTTTGTAAATATACCAGAGTATAACAATAACTACACCTAATATTACCAAGTTTATGCCAATCAAGAAGTCCATAATATTCGAATTAAATAATAATCTGAGGGTATATGCGATAGCTGATTCTGTCAACAGTTGGACGCATAGTCTTGAGCTGATTCGTGAGCTAAATCGACAAGAAAAGGGACTTGAATTAGCAAATAAATTTGAGTTTTTATGGGAAGATTTGGATACTTCTGGCGAATTTGAAGGTATAAACGAGGCTTATTTTTTGATAGGATCGTACGCTGGCTTTACGGATACGCGTATGATATTTATGTGGCTCAAAAGCTGGACTATGTTTGATCCTACCTGTATTTTTTATATCAAAAGAATTGTGTTTGATGTCCCAATTGATTTTGTAGATCCAAAGTTGTTAAAAAACTTGTTGTTAGAAGCTAAGACAGAGAATAATAATTCGGAAATAAGCTATAGCAAAGAACCAAATATAACTAGAAAATTATACTAGAATTATTCTTAACAGAAGTATTAAAGTAAGCTATATTAGAAATAATTTATCTTACATTTCATACAAAAGATCAATCAAACAGTTATGTTTAGATTAGTTTTTTGATGTTATTTAAAGATAACATGTCTTCACGTTCCACATTAGAATGCTAAAATATTTTGACTTTCAAAGCTCGGTTCTTTTATTTTAAGTTCAAGCTTAATTCTTTCTATACTTTCTGTTTTCTCAAAGCCTTCTTTCGCTTCTTCTAGCTAGCAAGAGTGTAATGGAATCGTTGGTGAAATTAAGTATGCTAGAATTTGTAATAATGGATTTAGAATTCGATATAACGTTATGGCAGATATAAACTCTAGAAGCAATCGCATTTATAGTGTTGAATTTAAAAATACTCTATTATTATCATATTTTACAATTCTTTAGGCATTGGAAATGCTTCGAGTATGGCTTGGAAAAATTATGTACTACTAATAATAACTGGTATAATAACAAACGTTGGCATAGTGTTGACGAGTATGTACCGTTTGTATAATATATTGAAAATACTCCAAATTCTATTTGCTTTAAGTGTTAATCCATCTAGTAGTAAAACAATCGGTCTAGGCTGAATCGTTAAACCTTGGAGATGTTCCATCCGGCCGATGTCGCACTTATGACGATGGAAATTACAGAGACTATTAATTTACTCTAATAGTTTTATTTTGTACAATTTTATAATATAAAGTGTGCTATTTTTTTATGTATTTTTTGAAATAATTGTAAAAAATCGTTGGTGTAAAAATTATTATTACCAAGATCCAGAAATATATAGTATAAAAAAACTGAATATAAATAATATTTCTAGCATAATTAGTAAAGACAAAAAATATTATATTAATTGCAATGGATAAAATGAGGATAAGTAGTATATCCCAAATATTCTTAATAAATGTACATACAAAGAGTGATATGATACCTATATGATGTATGAGAGTCAATAAGATAAGTAAGTAATAAGGTTATTGTCAAGTGATTTAATGTAAAAAAATGACGCACTAACTTAGAGTTATGTACGCCAAGATTCAAATATAGCTTGGATTAGCTCACTTTTTTGTCTTTTGCTCGCTCGCTTGATACTTTATACGTAAACCTCTAATAAAAGTCTCGACCAAGTCGCATTCTTTATTTAACGATTCGACCGTTACCTTTGGTTTATTATTAGGGTTTGGAGTATCCTGATTTGAGGATTCGGTTATTTGCAGATTTATGTTAACTAGCAAAATCTCGTACAAACTCCTTGTATATTCGAAACTAATACTAGAATTTTACAATTAAATATTTTTGTCAATAAAAACTCCCCTCAAAGGGAGAAAATTGGAGAGTATTTTATATTATACAGCTTTTTTTGTTGTATTTTTAGCCTTAGTGGCTGGTTTTTTCTTTGTTACTTTTGAAGCAATAGTAGTTTTTTTTGCTTTAGATACAACTGGAGTAGTATCAATCTTTTCTGTTGATTCTACTTCTACTATATTTGCTTTTGCAGCTTGTGCTGCTAGTCTTGCCTTTTTTCGATCAGCGCGACCCCTTGGAATAAAATTAGTTTTTACGGCTTTATCTAGTGCGGAAAAGGCTTTTGAAAGTGTAATTTGATATTCACTCGGACTTGTAGTAATGGCTTTTCTAAAATCTCTTAAAGCATTCTTGATTTTTGATTTAGTAATTAAATTAAACGCTTTTTTCTTGAGGGATCCTCTAAGGGCTTTTTTGGCTGATGATGTATTTGGCATAATGTTTCTTAATATTTTGATAAGTAATTTAGTATAATGGTTTTGGTATATGTTATTTGCTTGGAGCGGGATAGGGGAATCGAACCCCTGTTTCAACCATGGCAAGGTCGTGTGCTACCATTATACCAATCCCGCAAAAATATTTGTGTGTTTGTGGATACAGGTGACATCCTCAACAATCTTTACGCTTTTGTCAAGATTTAGACGTAATCTCGTTATTTATTGACAATAGTTTCCTTTTTTTGACATCTTAAAGTATGTATAAAATTGCGTTTTGTGGCTCTCATGGCACAGGAAAATCTACCCTTCTGCAGGCCGTTGCTAGCAAATTTGAAGTACCGATTTTAGATAAAACTATACGTACTTATTGGCAAGGTATTGGTGTAGATGATTTTGATAAACTACCCGCTAATATTCGTACGCAGTGCCAACTAAACCTTTTGATAAATCAAATAAAAAGAGAGGACATCGAAGGTAAAAATGGATTTATTACCGATCGATCAGTGCTCGACTATATCGGCTAGACAGTGACAAGTTCTGATATGGATGGTACTTTGTGAGAGCTTTATGAACAGCTAATAAAATCTAGACTCCAAAACTATACTAATTTAATTTATATACCTGTAGAGTCTGATACTCAAAAAGAGTATCTGCGTGCAGATCCAGCAAGTCAAAAGATGGTTGCGCAAGCTATTGAGGAATATCTTGATAAATGGTTGAAAAAAAGTGCTTATTTGGTAGTTCGTGGTTCAGTCGAAGATCGATTGAAACAAATTTATAATTTTATAAACTAGACTAGAGGCTTGACAAAATATATAAAGAATCTTACCAATAAAATGAATATAATGTACTTAACAAGTATACCGAAATTGCCAATTTAGCTGATTTTTAATGAAGCATTAATGGTAATAATATGAGTAAATAAATTTAAAATTTGAGCTATAACCAATATTTATTTTTTATGCAATTGTCCGATATTGATATTTATAAGTCCCTAAAATTAGGGGATATTTCTATAGAAAATTTTGATAAAGATAGACTTCAGCCTGCCAGCTACGATGTATTACTTGGTTCAGAATTTTTAGTTTTTGATAATCATAAAATAGCTTTTATCGATCCAAAGAATCCAGTGCAAGACAGTATGAGCAAAGTATCTATAGAGGAAGATGATTTTTTCATTATTCATCCAGGTGAGTTTGTGCTTGGTGCAACATGGGAGAAAATCGGTGTAAACGAAAAATTTGCTTGTCAAATAATGGGAAAAAGCTCTCTTGCTCGACTTGGTCTTATAATTCACACCACTGCAGGCTTTATAGATCCAGGAAATAATCTACGTATTACACTTGAGTTTGTAAATACAAATACTATACCAATTAAGCTTTATCCAAAAATGAAAATTGCTCAAGTTGCTTTTTATGAACTCAAAACTCCAGCTGAAAAGCCATATGGAACATTAGGACTGAATAGCAAATACCTAAATAGTGAAAGTGTACAGGCCAGTCAAATGCATAAAAACTATTAAATTATATGTCTAAAATCGTATATCCTCAAAAACATTTTACTTTTAGCATGTCCAACCCAGACGAAACAGATTTAGTTTTAGTTTCTGTAACTGACTCTCGAACTGGTTTTGTAGTTCGCACCGCTCTTCCAAACTCAGGCAAACAAACAGCTTCAATCATGGCGTTTGCAGGAGCTAGATTTTCGCGTTCCGATCTTACAGCACAGGGTTTGTTTGAAGAAATAAAACAGGCTGGCACTAATGCAAACGAAAAACTCGCAAATATTTTTAAAAACTATGGACATGCTTCTGTAGCTGATATGGCTCAGTTGTTTGGGTATATCGAAAATGTGCCTGATTTGTATACATCTATATTCTTTGGAGAAAGTAGTGTAGGTGGCGGTCAGCATCGATCTACTAGATACCAAGACTTTCGTAGTTGTATCCCAATGGATCTCAAAGAAATTGGTGTGATAAGCAGAAAAAAAGTGTACGACGAGATAGACACTGACTTTCAAAATTTACAAAATGACTTACTTTCTAAATATAGCAAATGGGCTGACAAGTTACCTGATATTTATAGCAAAGTTTACCAAATTGATAAGGATAGAAGGGGGGATACTACAGCTCTGACTGCTCGTGTATTTGATACAGCCCGCTATTTTTTACCAACAGGAGTTTGTAACAAAACGTCGTTTGCATACATTACTTCAGCTCGTGAATGGGCTAGATTAATTTCTGTTTTTAAATCATCTGATGATACTAATTTAGTTTATTTAGGTGAGCAACTAGAGGTACTATACGCTCCTTTGTCTGATTTTGCAGAAAAGATTGGCTATGTTGCAGAGGCACCAGATTTAATACGATATACTAGTTCAGATGAAACAATAGGTGAAAATCTTAAAGAGCTAAAAAAATACTTGGAAGAAAATACAAATATCTCAAATATTCAAGACTCCAAATATCTTGATTATCAGCCTATCAGTGTTATGCTTATTGACCAAAGTGTCACTGCAGGAACCAAGGTTATGATGCAAAATATTTTGACACTGTATCCTAATATCGAAGTGCTAAGATTAATTGACTGGCTTCAACAGTTAGAAAAAGATCAGAAGAAAATTATTTCGCGTATTGTACTTGGCAAATTCACACACCATAAACAAATGGGTAATCAGTTTAAAGTAAATACGCATAGCTACGTTCTAACTTGTTCAAACTCAGAAATGCGTGATCTAAATAGACATCGAGCCTGGGGTAGGTTTTGTCCTATTATAGCTACTCAAAACTATGAACATTTGCTTGATAGCGGGTATGCACTTCCACTTTACTTGACTGATAATCTCGCTTTAGTCGATATTCGTGAGGAATTTGAGGCTGATTTAGTTGATTACTATAAGTTATTACAAAGGTTTATAGAGAAAATTCAAAAAGAAATATGGTTTCCAAAGCATTTATTGGTGCAGCTTCTACCTTTCGGCCATGTATTTACTGTATTTATGCACGGTTCACCAAAAGAAATTAGCTATCTTTCGCAGATCAGGGTTCGTCCAGGAGGTCATATAAACTATCGTATTTTGGCACATAAAATGGCAGAGTTAGCTGGAAAAAGTGAACCATTTTTAGTCGGCCTAGACCTTTCTGACGATATGAGGCCAAATCCGTCATCAAGAGATGAGTTTGTAGATCGTAGTTAATTTACTTTACAAATAAATATTCATATTTTATTATAATCCTATGTCAGTTAAAGTCAGCGCAATAGCAGCAGTTGAACAATATCACAGGGGATTAGCTAAAAATGGTAGAATACCGTGGAATATTCAAGAAGATCAAAGTTATTTTAAATCAAAGGTCAAAGGTCATGTTGTAATAATGGGTCGCAAAACATATGACGAGATCAGACAGGTTCCATTAACCGATAGGCCTAATATTGTAATTACTCGACAGAAAGCCCTTGAACAAAAAGGTTTTATATTTGTAAATAATATAGATGACGCACTAAGAGTAGCAAGAAATGAAGAGCTTCGAGGAGAGGTGTTTATAGTAGGTGGAGGAGAAATCTATAAAATGGGATTGCCTTATACAGACAGACTTTATTTAACCCTTGTTGATGGTACTTATGGTAGTATGGAGACTACTTTTCCTGATTATAACGATAAGTATAAAACAGTAATAAGCGACTCAGGTGTAAAAAATAGTGGAGGATACAAATATTCGTTTGTCGTTCTTGAAAAATAAAAAAATTTTGGTGGAGATGGCGGGAGTCGCACCCGCGTCCAATTGGAGTCAATGTATTTCAGTTTTTCAGGCTAGAGACATATCAGATTTTAAGATTTTGACTCGATAGAAAATCTACAAACATCGAGTAATTGGTATGTGATTTACAGTCTATTAGTCGCATACCAGAACTAATAAACAGGTACTTAAGGGTTTTAGAATATAAAGCCAAAGCAATACCGATCAAGTACAACCGATAAAGTTTGGATAGTTCCGGCTTTAGTAACTATGATACTGTGATCATGGTTATGCAGCTTGTGGAACACCTTCTTGAATATTGAAGAATTTAGAAATTCTATTTTCTGCAAACGCAAGAAGTGATTCAGATTTAAATTTTGCACTTAAGAAAAGTGTCTAGAATATGGAACCTAGAAACCTCCTAGTCCAAAATACACATCAACCAACTGTCAAAGCTAAGGACATCCCCAGTAACATAATTTTTGTTTAATAATGAGTTTTTGTCAACATTACTTTTTTGGAGTTACCCAGTATCCAAGATACTTTCCACGAATACCACGGATTTGAGCATCTAGGGCAGGGATACCCATGAGACCGTATAGAAATGGTGATAACGCTAATTGAGCAAAGACCATACCAATTTGTTTAGGAGTTAGTTTTTGTTTTTTGGAAGCTCTAAACGCAAAATATTCGTAGGTTATATATCCAAAGGAAACAATAAATATGAAACTTGCCCAAGCAAAGAACTGTGACAGAATAATCAAATTTTGGAAAGTTTGAGTTTGTCTAAATACGTCTCCACCAAATATTTGAGGAAATAGCATACCAATAGAAAAAATCACTGGACTTGAAGACCAAAATACATGATTTGAAAACTTAAGATACGTCCATTTTAATCTGACGCGTAGATCTATTTTGCGGCCTTTTTCGGTCCAAAAAAAGTTTTTGTAAATATATGGGAAATCTTCTATACCACCCCAGGCCCACCGCTGTAATTGTAAATATTGACTTAGAACTCCCTCTATAAAATCTTCTGCTTCTACAGCGTCACCTTCAAACACTCCATAAAATGGAACAACCTTAAAATTTCCGTCAAAATGAATCAAACATTTATTAAACATCATAGCGTCTTCTGCGATCACCTCACGTACCCAAAAATTCACATCTTGAAGCACACACATCGGTACGCTATAAATAGCAAAAAATGGCGTCTCCCCTTCAATTCCTAGGTTCGTCAAATTGGCAAGACCTGTTTGGGTAGCTACCTGTCTAGGCCAAAGACCTGTCTCATAAAAATTATTAGAATAGCTATGGATGGGCTGGTACCCGCTAGCAAGTCGATTTGGAGTGGTACAAAAAGTAAAAGATAGGTGATGGAAAAAATACGGACTAATATGTGAATCCGCATCTAAACTTGTCACCAAACTGGTTTCAGGGTCGATACTTTGGGATTTTAAAAATAATGATGCTTGTCTACCACCCCAATCTTCATTACTTGATTTTCCCTTTATTTCTCCAATGAGCCCATCAGGATGTTGCGTGAAGATAATATTTAATTTATCTGAAAATAGCTCAATACATTCAAATATTTTAGATTTATAATTTAAATTAGGATGAGTCGAATTATAAACAATATCTAAGTTTTTTTCACTCTGGTTGTAACTATTAATCCAATCAATTTTTTTTATTTCATTTCTAAGAATTGTATTTTCTTCCTCACCATAACGACCTTCTTGACTGACAAAAACTACTATTTTATCAAGATTGTATTCTGATTCGTAAATACATTTTAATGATTTTGCTAAAACTTCAGAATTTTCATTATATATAGAAAATATACAAACTTGAAAAATATCATTTGGATTAGCAAACTTAGTGTTTTTGCTTTCGTCTATGACTCTAATCTGACTTTCGATTTTTCTTGGAAGATCTATCTTATTTTTGTATTTATGAGAAAAATTATTTAGTAGGGTTATAGCTTTTGATAGATCTGTATTAAAATAATTAAAAAGCTTTGCCCAGTCTAATGCTTCCCATCTTCTTAACTGAAGATAAGTATATACTGTATAGATAACATTCAAGGTATATTTAAATAGCCACATAAACGAATAGACTATTAAAAATACTGATGCTAAAACAGGGTTTATTATTGAAGTAATAAGTAAAATAATTAGAAAACCAATAGAAGTATAACCAATTATCCCTTCTAAAAATCTATATTTTTTTGTTTTCCTGTCTTCATTAATACTTGTTACCATAATTTTACTTGCTAAGTATTATTCAAAAATACCTGGAACTTCCAACAAATTACCCTTTTTGAGAGGGAAATTTGCTATAATTTTTTCACGTATATTTAGATCTACGAAGGGAATATCTTCCCGTAACTGCTCTACTGTAATAGTGCGGAGACCGTCAGTAGGGGATATACCAGTAGTATCAATTTGTTGAAGCTGTTCAACATAATCAAGGATAGCCCCAAGCTCCTTACCATATTTTTCAAGAAATTCAGGTGAAGGATTATCAGTAAGTCTAGCTAATTTAGCAATTTTTGTAACAGTTTGGGCGTCGAGAATTTTGGACATAATTATAGTAAAACAATGATAGAAACTTTATGTTTCGTCAAATTGATGAACTTATCTTGACAAAACATTGTTTTTTTTTTTAGTTTTCTAAGAAGTTAAGCTTCTTTTGCTTTTAGGAGCATACATAAATGGGTATTTTAAGCAGTATTGTAGAAAATCTATTTCTAGCAACCAAAGGTGTTTTACCAGGTCAAGGTGAAACAGATGACAGCT
>JACMQI010000029.1 GCA_014377045.1 candidate division SR1 bacterium | reverse complement strand
TGAGTTACAACTAATCTACTATTTGTTACACTTGTGGCAGCAGGCACTGTATTTATAGTAGGTTGGTTAGTGGGTTGATCGGCTTGTTTAGCGGTTATAATTTTAGGTTCTTCTTTTTTGGTATTGTTTACTATCAAATAAGACGCTCCAATACCTATACTTAGTCCCACTATTACAGCGGTTAATGCAATCACTCCTACTTGCCACTTTTTCATATTATTCCAAAATTTAAATATCAATTTCAAACCTGTCAACTACTTCACTCGCTCTTTCAAAAACTTCATAAACTCGTCTTTAAGGTCTTCTCGATCAAGGGCAATATCTACAGTTGCTTTCAAAAATCCAATTTTATCACCACAGTCATATCCTTGTTTATCAGGCTTTAGGGCATATATATCATGACCTTTTTTGGTAAGAGTTACAAATGCGTCTGCCACCCGAACTTCGCCATCACCAGCTGTACTTTCAGACAAACTCAGTTCATTCATGACTTCAGGAGTAATGATGTAGTATCCGGCGTTGATAAGATTTGAAGGAGCGGTGCCTTGTTTTGGTTTTTCTACAAATTCTTTGACTTTAACAATATTATTCTCGTCTGTTTCTTCAAATGCCATTACTCCATATAGGTGAGTTTTTTCATCTGGTACTGTATCCGCAGCTATCACAGGCTGTCTGTGATTTCGATATACATCGATCATTTTACTAAGTGTATGATTTTTTGCTGGCATCAAATAATCTGGGAAAATAACGAGAACGGTTTCTGTTGGATCAATAAAAGGTTTAGCGCAAAGTAAAGCGTGACCATCGCCTTTTTGAATTGGCTGGCGTACATACGCAAAATTTGCAAGGTTACTGATTTTATTAACTTCTTCAACGAGCTTATGCTTACCCTTTTCAACTAAACTACTTTCTAGTTCAAAACTTTTATCAAAGTGATTTTCAATACTGTTTTTTCCTCTTCCAGTGACAAATATGATTTCTTTGATACCAGCTTGTACAGCTTCTTCCACGAGATACTGTATTATAGGTTTATCTACAATAGGTAACATTTCTTTTGGTTGCGCTTTTGTGGCAGGTAAAAATCGTGTTCCAAAGCCGGCAACACAAAATATAGCTTTAGTTATAGGCATAATAATACTAGGTAATCTATCACATAAAGTTCTCTTTGTCAACACTTGACTTAACGTAAAGTATTTGTTAATACTTTTATTAGTTGACATCACCTCATAAATCCATGACTACTTAATTGGTTGATTTTGATGGGTAAATACAACATTTTCTTACAATATTTTAACTATTTTAAATAATTACTCTGAGACGCATGATAAAGCTTTATCAAACTCCGAGTCCAATTTTTTTTGATCCCAAAGGTTACAGATGGAAAGTTTTTTTGACTATATTACTTATTAGTTCAATTTTTTTTGGCTTTATATTTTTTTATATTTATAAAACTAAAACTAGTATATCTAATATAGAAAGTGATTTTAAATCGCTTAATTACGAATCTTATTTATATGAAAGAAACTTACCAAAAAAAGGATTAATAACATTTTTGGACAACGAATATTCCAGCTACTATTCCCTAAAGGAAAATATTACTCGCGTTGCTGCAGTTGTTGTTCCATGGGTAAATTTTGATACTGACGGAAAGTTAAGGCTTGATTCATCCGATTTAAAAGACTTGGAAAGTGATTTTGTAAACAAATTCAAACCAGGCGTAAATTTGTTTTTACAAATTTCAGACTATAATTATGCTGTACAAGGTACAGGAAAAGACTCATTTACAAAATTTTTGGATAATTATAATGACGATGATATAAAGCGAATTAGTGATTACATATCAAATAATAATTTTAAAGGTATAGTTTACTCATTTGAATCAGAAAAATGGGACACAACTACTATAGATAAATTTCTAAAATTTAGGAGTCAGTTAGATCCAGTTATAAAAGAACAAAAATTAGTAGTTGCAGACACATTAAATTTGAATGTTGGTGATGAGGTAATTCAGAAATTGCAGGGCAAACAAAATATTTTTATTCTTAATTATTGGAATAACTCATTTAATGATAATTCTGCTATCTATGATTTTCGAAAGCAGCCAGAACAGCTCAAAAATTTAATCCAAAAAATACCTAATTCAAAATACTATATTAATTTCCCTACATATAACAAAGACATAGTTTTTGGAAGTGAAGGAGAAGTAAGTTATGTTCAAAAAAAATCGTTTGGTGATACTGTTGAGCTTGTAAAAAAGCAGGGCTTAGTTATTAATAATGACTTTAACAATAGTTATATTGATTATATTGATGACGAAAAAAAGTCTCATAGAATATGGCTTGGAGATGCAGCGTTATTATTTAATCAGCTTTTTGATTTATCAAAACTTTTGAAAGAAGATTCTTACGAAGGATATGCTTTTTCAAACTCTGGATTTGAAGACAATTCCATTTGGGACATGTTAAAAGCTGATTCGTTTAATGGTAAGCTAGAAATTTTAGAAAAAAACTTTAAGGTTGATACGCTGGTAGAAAATAAAGGTCAAGGTGTTTTAGCCAAAGTTTTAAGCGATTTTGAATTTGGTATACGTAGATTTAAATTTTCAGAAGGTTATATCTCCTCACAAATATGGGAAAAATACCCAGTTCGAAGTATTGTGCAAAGAGTTGGATATAAGCCCAAAACATTATCACTTACATTTGATGACGGACCAGATCCCATCTATACTCCGCAGATTTTAGATATTTTAAAAAAGTATAATATTAAAGCTACATTTTTTGTAATTGGAAAAAATATCAAGGAGTATCCAGAAATTGCTAAAAGAATAGTTTCAGAAGGCCACATAATCGCAAATCATAGCTATTCTCACCCAAGACTCAATAATTTGAGTACTGTGACTGTCGATACTGAAATAAGTGGTACTGACGAGATATTACGGCAGTTAGTAAATGTCAAGACTGACTTTTTTAGAACCCCATATAATGATATTTATGGCTTTAATACTGAAAATGATCTAGTAATTTTAAGAGAACTAAGAAAGTATGATAAATTTGCAGTAGAAGATGATGTAGATACCAAAGATTGGTTAATAAAAGACCCTAATGCAATAAACAACAAAACTTTTGATATCTTAGATAAGCAATCTGGCTCCGTTCTTTTATTACATGATGGAGGTGGAGATAGGACTTCTACAGTAAAATCGTTACCAAGCATGATAGAGGGCATTCAAAAAAGAGGTTATGCAATAGAAAATCTTAACACTTTGACCTCGGATGATTTAGCTAAGCTATCCAATGAATCGGCACAATATAAACAATTTCAAGAGCAAGAGTTTAGTTTATTTGCTTCCAAGTTATTTTTTAATATTTTTGTAACTACGGTCATTTTTTCAATTATAATTGGTGTAATAAAGTATATTTTAATGTTTGCTCTATATCTATATTCAGTTTTTAAAAATAAGAAGCAAAATACTCCTTATTTAACACCGAAAGTTAGTATCATAGTACCTTGTTATAATGAGCAAAAAGTAATTTGTAATACAATTAATTCGCTTCTTTTGTCTGATTATCCAAATTTTGAAATAGTTATGGTTGATGATGGTTCAAAAGATAATTCGTATAAGGTAGTCAAAAAAGCTTTTAAAAAAGAAAAGAGAGTGTCTGCATATACAAAAGAGAATGGTGGAAAGTCTAGCGCTTTGAATTTTGGTATATCCGTAGCTAAAAGTGAGTTTGTTATTTGTGTGGATGCAGATACTGTTTTTGCACAAGACTCAGTTCGTAAACTTATGCGACACTTCAGAGACGAAAACATAGGAGGAGTCGCTGGAAATGTTCAAATAGGTAATGCAACAAACAATCTGACAAAAGCTCAGCAATTAGAATATGCATTAAGTCAGAATTTTGAAAAACAAGCATTTAGTTCAGTAAATTCTGTAGTTGTTGTTCCTGGTCCAATAGGGGCTTGGAGAAAACCTGTTATACTTGGGGCTGGAGGTTATCATAAAGATAATCTTGCAGAAGATACTGACTTGACACTAAGGGTTTTACAACAGGGTTGGGAAATTCACTATGAACAAGACGCAATTTGTATAACTGAGAGTCCAGAAGATTATAAGTCTTTTATAAAACAGAGAAATCGATGGCAATTTGGAATGTTACAAGTACTATTTAAAAATTTTGAAATTTTATTTAATCCAAACTATGGTTTCATAGGCTTATTTACATTGCCTATAATATTATTTCAATACTTACTAATGTCACTTTACCCTATCATGATGGTAAGTATCGGTGGTTATTTATTAGGATTTTTACTAGACTCGTATAATGGAGGTATAGCACTAGGTTTTTCATTTTTATGGCAAAATAAGCTATTTTTGTACTTCAGTGCCATTTATATTTTATTAGATGCATTTAAAATCATACTAGCTATTTCTAAAGAAAGGCATATCCAAAACAAGTATAAAATGCTTCTAATTATACCGTATTATTTATTTATTTTTCAAAATCTAATGTCTGCTATAACTTTCTGGACTCTAGTAAGGGCTATTAGAGGAAAAATTGCTACCTGGGGTCACCTTACTCGAACGGGAAGTGTGTCTTTAAATCAAGTACAAAAACAAAACAACTAATTACAGTATTGACAAAGACCGCAAAATCTGTTTTTATCAATAAAATACTATATTTATGGCTGACAAAAAAATTAAAGCTCAAGTAAAACTTGTTATTCAAGCTGGGCAGGCAAAAGCTGTTCCACCTGTTGGATCTACACTTGGACCATACGGAATTAACTTAATGCAGTTTTGTAAAGAATTTAATGATAAAACCGCTACTATGACTGGTGGTGTACCGTGTGTTGTTACAGTGTATGATGATAGATCATTTGAATTTATTCTTAAAACTGCCGCAGTATCTGAACTGATAAAACAAACTATTGGAATTACATCTGGTGCAAGTGATCCACTTCGAAAAAAAGTAGGTAATATTACTAGAGATCAAATTACACAAATCGCTGAGAAAAAAATGGTAGACCTGAATTGTTATGACGTAAGTGCAGCTTCTAAAATGGTTGAGGGTACATGTAGATCAATGGGTGTAACAATACAAGCATAGTTTGATAATTACATACTCTAATAAATAGTCCAAAAAGCAGGTACAACTAACATTTGTATAGGACGCTGAAAAATCAGATGCTGTATGGAAGAGACACCAATATTGTCTCGCAATTACCACTATAATATGACTAAAAATAATCAAATAATCAACAAAATCAAAGGTAGATCAAAAAAATACTCTTCTAACGTAGCAAAAATAACTGAATTTACCAAAAATGAGGTCGTTAGTATTCAAAAAGCTGTTGAGGTACTCTATACTTTAGAGCATCCAAGTTTTAAAAACGGATCGTCTGTTGAATTACACGTCAAACTAAATATTAATCCAACAAAATCAGATCAGTTTGTAAGAGGAAATCTAGTATTACCTCACGGAACAGGTAAAAAACTCATTATTGCAGCTTTTGTAACTGATGGTAATATCGAGCTTGCGAAAAAAGCAGGTGCCACTATAGTTGGAAGCGATGAGTTGATTGAAGAAATTAAAAGTTCAGGTAAAATCAATTTTGATATTGCAATCGCTGAACAAGAAATGATGAAAAAGCTACCATCAATTGCTAGACTTCTTGGAACTGCAGGTGTTATGCCTAATCCAAAAACTGGAACAGTAGGGGATAATATCGAAGAAATGATTACTCTTATTAAAAAAGGTAAGGTCGATTTCAAAAATGATAAATCAGGAAATATTCATATACTTTGTGGTAAAATAAACAACGATTTTACTATAGAAAAAATTGTTGAAAATGTAACTGCAGCATTTGAATCGGTAGAAAAATCTAAACCTGAAGCAGTAAAAAAGAAATTTGTAGTTTCTGCTCATTTGGCTTGCTCTATGAGTCCATCAGTTAAGATAGCTTAAATCAACTAAGGTAAATTTATTTTCCTGGGTAATTCCAGGATTATTTTTTTATAAGCTCGTTTAAACTATATTGTGGAATTTTAAAGTTTATTTTTTTGGTAGATGTGATAATATAAAATTGGCTTTTTTCTAAAACCTGTTTAAAAAATATAAGCTCTCTTTTATTATCTAGCTCATTAAAGACATCGTCGAGGAGCCAGTAAATAGAAACATTAGGATTATTTTGTAAAAGTATCTCTTGGGTAAAAGATTTAATAAATAATACTATGAGTCTCATCTCTCCTCTAGAAAACATACTTTCAACAGAAGTTTGATTTATTTGAAATACAAAATCATCTCTTTGAGCTCCAAACATAGTTTTACCGACAATAAGCTCTTTACGCCAAAGTTGACTCCAATTATACAAGGTGTTTTCTTTATTTTTGAGCTTTTGCTTCTTAAATCCATGAATATCAACTATACTATATTTTATATGAATTGGTAGTGAATTATTTTGAATCCAGTTTTGAAACTTTGGTAGTTCTTCTTCAAGAGAGGTAAAGAAAGCAAACCTGTAATTCCATATAATTTCTGAATATTCTAAAACTTTGTCAGAAAGAGTATTTGCTAGAATTTCATCATTCTGAATATGTTGATTTTTAACATTACAATGTTTAATAAGTTCGTTTTTAGCTTTTACAAATTTACTTAGCTGTTTTAGTGCCGATACATACTTTTCTCCATAGCACAGACTTAATAGGTTATCTAGAGTAGCAAGTTTAATAGATCGCGATGAACTGAGCCAAGTATTATCACTGGGCAGATAGGTAAATACCTTAGGGTGTGATAGAAATGACTGTTGTGGAGAACTAAAAGTGGGTTTTTGGTACTTATTTATAAGTCTTCCATTTGAATTTATTTGTCCCGTTAATGACCAGTCTGGGTAAGCTGTTATCAATCCATAGTACAGACTATTCCTTTTTAAGCTTTCGCTAAATTTTGTCATCGGCCAAGACTGTCCGGTGTATAAGGAGTAAAAAGCTGAAATTATAGTTGTTTTTCCGCTTCCATTATCATCTACTATTGCAAAGGAATGATCGGGAATACTCAAATGTAGACTATCAAAACACCGCCAGTTATGAATGATCAAATCAAGGTTCATGACCCAAAGTAGACACATAATACCATATTTGTCAAGCGTATGATATCTTATATTTCCTTATTTAGTATTTTTAATAAACCAGGTGTAACCAGCTAGCCATGCTGGATAAACTATAGATCCAAGAGATTCAAATAGTAGTCCTTTTTTTTTATATAAGTTTTTTTCTGTTGTTGACCATCCTCCCTCAGGTCCAACAAGCACACTTTGAGTATAATTATTTTCAGGATTCATTAGCGCTTCGGTATTATGAGAAATTTCTAAAACTATAGGACGGTATAAATCTAATAGCTTAGCCAAGCTTATCTGGTCGACTATTTCTATGTCAGGTTTATACAATTTTTGTGCCTGCTCACAACTTCTATATATTATTCTTTCCAGTCTATCTATTCCAAAATTATGAGTAGGGCTACGCTCAGAATAAAATAAATAAATAATATCTACGTTGGCATGCGGAGCAATCTCAACTAGTTTATCAAGATAAATTTTATCGGTTATGGCTTGAAATAAGATATTTTTTTCTATTTTTCTATTTTCAAAGCTTGATTCTAAAATTTTAAATAAGATAGTTTTACTTTTTTTATCGATTTCTGTTATTTTGATTTCTCTTTTCAAACCATCTAAGTCAGTAGTCAAGATTATATCACCAATTTTTACACGCATGCTAAAAAAATGATCTGTATATTCTTCATCGATCTGAGAAATATTATTTGTTGGATGATAGAAATACATGTCTCTACTATGGTAAATAATTAGAAAAACGTCAAACGTTGACAAAAAGCCAAAACTATACCAAGCTCCTTATATGAATCAATACATTTATAAGTTAGGACACTGCGAAGAACTGGCTATCGCAGAGTTTGCCTCACTATGCAAAAAAGCAAAACAAGATGTTAAGTATGGCTGGCTAATGAGCGATACTGAGATAAATGTAAATATATCAGGAGGCCTGGTTTATGGTGGTGATATCGTAGGTAAAGTAACTATAGATGAAAATACTAAAGAAAATCTATTTAATGCACTTTATGAATATATAACAGCGAATGTAGCAGATTTAAAAAAGTTAGGTATCTCGATCTCTAAAGAATATGCCAAGGATGTTCTATCTTTAGCAAAAAAAGCAGGAAGCAAAAAAATTAATATTTTGATGGACAAAAAACCAAATTATGGTAACTGGAAAGGTCTAAAAAACTGGATTCTTGTAGAAAAAATTGACAATCAATTACTTATTATTAAATTAACTAGCTATAGCGACCAGCAGTTTTGGACACAACTTGACTCTTTTTTACCAAACAGCGATATGAAACGCGGTATTATCAACCTCAAACTTGCTCGAAGCTTACTCAACTTAACAGATAATAAAAAGATTTATGACCCTCTATGCGGTATGGGTCGTCTCGCGGTAGCTGGAATAGATATTAAGGAGAGTTTTGTGCTTTCTGATCTGGACGATAGTTGTTTACAGGATTGTGAGAAAAATGTGGAGTATGCAAAGTCGTTTTGGTCTCGTAAAAAAGACTTTAAAGGAGAGGTCAAATACGTTACTTTTGCTCAGGATGCCCGTACACTTGACGATGTCGAACAAGATTTGAGTAGGTGCAGTGTAGTCACAGAAGGGTATTTGGGCTATAGATTTAGTACTAGTCCAAGCAGACAAGAGATCGAGCGAGAGCTGGAGATACAACAAAAGATGTGGAGAGATATCCTAGCTTCCTGTAAAGAAAAGAATATTAAAGAAGTAGTATTTTGCTTACCGTATTATCAAAAAAAAGGTGCCAATACACTCCCAGAATTCATCGATGAGCTAGCTGAAGAAATAGGTTATAAGTTAGTACGTTTTAGTGGCAAGACATATGTACTTTATTCGAGAGAAAAAACAAATGTTGGTCACTATATTGTAAAAGTAATATTACAAAAATAGCTTATTTATATTATGTACAAAGTATTTAGTGATTGTAAATAGCGGTCACTATTCTTTTTTTTGCCAATAAGTAGTTTATAAGGTATAATAATAGGCATAAAGCCGAAAATATATCTTCAACAAATATGCTTATACAAAAAATATACAAAAATCTTTCAAGGGTAGCAATCGCTTTGCTATTGGTATTAATAGGAACAGGTAATTTTTTATCTAATGGTAGTATTCAAGTAAAAGCTTCAATTCTAGCTCCAGTTCAAGTACTAGAAAGCCAAGATTGTGCTGGAATGCCATTACTTGCTACTTTTGATGCATATGCTGCATGGGTAAATCAAAATTATTACAAGGCTGTAGGGCCGTGTGTTGACTCAAGTAAAACAGTTTATTTTGACTGTACGCTTATTTTTATTAATGGCGCCAAAGCTTCTTGTAGTCAAAAATCTGATGCAGGTTCTGTTGCGAGCTGTATGGATAATAAAGATGGCTTTGAAAAAGGGCCTATAACTGATACGCCTGATTGTAGAACACTTACTCAGGAAGTTTGTGCTTTTGAATGGGACAGGCAAACAACAATAGTAGGATGTAAGATTTTATTTAGTACTAAACCGAGTGTTTCTACAGTTTCAACAGAGAAAAATAATGACGCTATAATACAAAAATGTGAAATTTTGACTGCTGCAGATAAGGCATTAATAGACAAAACAGTTATAAATACGAAAGCCCAAATAGTAGGAACTAATTACGAAAAGGTTTGTAAAGATTCAACTGGAAAAATATTTGGCGACTGCATAACAAGCGGTGGTCAAACTACTTGTAAGTTACCTTTAAATGAAGGTGCAAAAAGCCAACAGACTAAAGCTAGTGCTGGAAATGCTGGCGCTGGAGCCTCCAATGCACTATTATCGATGATTGGAGTTATTGGTAATTTAATTATTGCTATTCTAATTCTTTTAGCTTGGGCATTTGGAACTCTTGCTAGTGTTATTATGTATATTCTAGGATTCATGTTTTTGATTATTTTACGTGTAAATCCGGCAGCTTCTGATTGGATTGGTGTAGCACTAGCTCCATGGGGAGTTGTACAGTCCCTTGCGAATCTTGTCATACTTGGTACGTTTGTTTTTGTAGCATTTGCGTATATTCTTAATATTACTCAATATAAAACTAAAATTGATAGTTTTTTAACAAACATAGTTATTGTTGCTATTGCTATGAACCTTACATTGCTTGGTTGTGCGAGTGTCATAAATATAGCTCAAGGTGTTGGAGATGCTTTTGTTGGAGGTTATGCTCAGGTAAAAAGTATCAAAAATACTGATGATTATACTGGTATTGCAGATGTATTTATTGGCGAAACCCTGAAAAGTTTCAGAAAAGTTTCTACTATCCGCTGTAATAATGTAAAACCAACTTCATCTGGTACTGGAAAAAGTGGGACTACAGCTACAAAAACTGGTACCACACAGACTGTTGCGCAGGCTGCAACATCAGCAGAGTGTGGGGGAGACGATGAACTTGCTAAAATTGGTGAGTCTTTTGGTAAATCATTTAATGCAGATATTGGGCCAAATCTCACCATATTTGTTCGCGAAGTAGTTTTCTTAGTTATTATCTGTTTTGGTATATACGTATTTTACCGACTGTTTATGATAGCACTGATTAGGGCAATATCACTTTGGCTACTTATGGTGACTTCGCCACTAGCACTTGTAGCTTACT
>JACMQI010000028.1 GCA_014377045.1 candidate division SR1 bacterium | reverse complement strand
GGTAATTGTTTATTTGGCATATTTTATATTTCTATTATCTTTTATTATACTTTAAATTTTAAGTTTGTACAAATTGTACAAGTAGTCAATTATTTTCATTTTACCTATTTTCATTTTTGTGATATAATTATCTTACAATGTTTAAAATATTTAATATCTACAAATTATTAAGCTTAATTATATTTTGCGCGTTAATGTTGCTTCCTATTAGCGGGTATGCACAATCTTCAGAAGCTATTACTCCAAAAGCATTGGATACTAAGGCAGAGGTTATTAAAATCAAGCAAGATAATCAAGATAATCTAAATACCTCTGTAGCTGAATTAGAAAAAGAAAATAATCAGCTTGAAAAAGAAATTATAACGCTTAGAGCTGAAGAGACAGATATAAATTCAAATATAAAAAAAAATGAAGCTAGTTTAGAATTACTTACTAAAGTAACAAATCCGACAATTTTACAAAGTAAAGAAATAGAAAAAATTAAAATTACTATTAAAGAGCTAAACAATAAAAAAATTGAAAATCAAGCTAAGATCAATGATAAACAAACAAAAATCGATGCTAATAAGATAATAATATCTGACACCAAAGAAAGGGTAAAAAATAATCAAAACGAGCTTACAAAAGAAATTAACGGATTTCAAAACGATATATTTATTTTTATAATTGGTATTTCTAAGTATATAGGCCTGATTATATTTTATTGGGTTTTAGTCCAAGGCTTACGATATATAAATAATAGACTTATCCCAAATGAAACAATTCGAAATATTATTGCTTTGATTCTTACATTTTTAGCTATATTTGCTACTTTTATTACTATTTTTGTTGCTTTTGCTGGTAATACTACATACCTTGGGCCTACTTTGGGTGTATTTTCAGCTGCACTAGTTGTTGCCTTACAAGACTTTATTGCTAGTTTCTTTGCTTGGGTCATTATCAAGGCACGAGGACCTTATAAGCTAAACGATATAATTGAGATTCCCACCCCATCTGGTGTAATGACTGGTGTAGTCACTCAAATAGGGTTTTTTCGAACTAGGATTAAAGAAAAAATTGGTGGAGAGTCTAGAGATCGCGAACAATTTACTGGTAAAACTATATTTTTTCCAAATAACTTGATACTGAAGCAAGGCTTTCGTAACTTCTCTTTCGATAACAAGATTTTGTGGCACTCTATTGTAATTACCATAACATTTGAATCAGATTTTGAAGTAGCAAAAAAATCTTTAGAAGATCTCATTCATAAACAGTTCCGTTATATGTTAGACCACAAAGATATTTATTTAGACGATGTATATAATTTGAAACACATTTATAAACCTACAATCTATCTACATATTTCTAATTATGGACCTGAATTTACTATTTGGATACCAGCTAGACTTGGTACTTATAGAGAAATAAGTGAGAAGATTTCACTTCAAATTCTTAAAGATTTCAAACATAATAAGATTGAACTTGCTTATCCAACAAGTCGTATTGTTAGACGAGAAGACCTTGATCGTAATTATACAGAGTTTGATGCACCGCATCCTACAATCAGTCACTAATTTAGTCTTGAACTATCACTTTCTTAGTAAGAATAATATCTCCAATATCAGTTACACCACTTTTTAAATCAATCGTTCTATAGAAATCCTCATAAAATGAAGCTTGTATCAAAATACTAACTTTTTGAATAGCAATTTTATCAGTTTCAAAAGTACCGTCTACATTTAAAGGCACTGCAAGTGAATTAATTTTTATTACAATATTTTGTATGTTTTGAGCAAGATAATTTGAATCTTCGCTAATAATAGATCCTTTTAATATAGTATAGTTTACCCCTTCTAAATATGTTTTTTGATAAGATGTTTTACCAAAGGGCAAGTAGACTTGTGTTTGAAAAGATACATAGTTATCTGCCTCTATAGTTACTTGATTCCAACCCCATTTTAAATCGCTTATACTATATTTTCCATTATAATCAGATTTAGTATATTTATCTTCTACTTTAATATTTGCATTATTAATGGGTTCGGAGTTTGTTGCAATAACGATACCTTCAAACGTTACTTTGGACAAATCTTGTATTTTTTGTAAGGCAAAATATGAAAATACACACATGCTAATTACCGCTAATGTGAAAATAAAAATCACACATAAATAAACTAACTGTTTATATTTTTGTTTCATATCTATTTGTATTTATTGTAGTATAGCTTATATATCAAAGATTGGCAAAAACCTATAAATTTGATTTGACAGTGAATGATAATATACTTAATACTATGAACAGTATTTCTTATGGAATAATATGCAAATGCAACTGGCCCTGTCTTTTAGTCCTTTTGTACAGAAACCTTTTTTGTCTGGTCAAATAGTTACTATACCTGCGGGCATAAGCTATAAAAATAATCAAGGGGAAGTTAAAACTACTCTCAAATCACAACGAGCGATAATTGAAGGGTTCGCTTCCTGTGATATTCAATCTTATCAAGTAGAGTTTATTGTACGAACGATCAAACATAAATGCGTGGTACCAGCTAACCTCCTGTATTTGAGTTAAAAAAGCATCGCTTGAGATTAAGTTCTACAAGCGATTTATTTTATACTAAATTATAAAGAGGATTAATTTTTAAAACATTTTTATTCATTTACCCTACGACTCGTTCTTGCACCATGTAAATTTCCAAATGTAGCAAGAGCTGGTATCCATGCTAGCTCGATTGCTCCTGTCTCACCGTTTCGATGTTTGGATATAAGCAAATCTCCAATGCCTTTTTTCTTAGTTTCTTTGTGATACATTTCTTCACGATGAATAAACATAACTATGTCGGCGTCTTGTTCGATGGATCCAGATTCTCGAAGATCTGAAAGCATAGGTCTCTTATCTTCACGACTGTCTACCGAACGAGAAAGCTGCGACAATGCAATTATAGGAATTTGTAGCTCCTTAGCAAGCATTTTTAAGCCTCGAGAAATATCAGAAACTTCTTGCACACGATTACCGCTATAATTAGTATTTTTTCCTGACATTAATTGTAAATAGTCAATTACAATCAACCCTACGTTATATTTAGATTTTAAACGTCTAGCCTTAGTACGAAGCTCTAAAATATTAAGAGCTCCGTTATCATCAATCCAAATCGGTGCCTGATCGAGCTGTCCTATCGCCTGCCCTAGCCTTATAAACTCATTATTCGCTGGATCATCTGACAAATGTCCACTACGTATCTTACCTAAGGATACTCCTGAAGTAGAAGACACGAGCTTATCAACCAACTGATCTTTACTCATTTCTAAACTAAAGAAAGCCACACCTACTTTTTGGACAACTGCAACATGCTTTATAAGTTCAAGTGCAAGTGAAGTTTTACCCATAGAGGGACGTGCTGCAATTATAAGCAAATCCGAACTATGAAGACCTCCCAAAATATTATCCAGATCGATAAAACCAGTTGGAACTCCACGAAACTCTACATCATTATCATGGAGCTGAGAAATACGCTCAAATGTATCTTTAAGAACCTCTGTTATAGAAACAAATTCTTTTTCCATATTATTTTTAGAAATATCAAAAAGCTGTTTTTGAGCATCGTCTAGAATTTCGAATGGATGGTCTTTTTGAAGATACGCAAGATTTTTAATTTCATCACCTACTTGAATAATCGTACGCAAAACAAACTTATTTTTAATCAAATCGCTTGTATGAATATGGCTGGTCGAAAGTGAAGTTTTACTTATAAGCTCAAGAAGAAATTCTTTATCTACCGTTCCACTTGAAACTTTGTTTAGTGATTCTGTATTGTGAAGATACTCTAGTACTGATATAACGTCTACCGGCCTACTGGTTGACCAAAGCTCTACCATCGCTAAATAAACTATAGAATGACGGGGATCATAAAAATACTCACCTTTCAACTTGTCACCTACATCTTGCAAAATTTGCGAGTTAAGAAGGATAGATCCTAATAATGCTTTCTCTGCGTCCATATCAGCAGGAGGTTGTGCCTGAACTACTTGATTTTGGTTTTGCTTTGTATTATTTGGTATCGCCATATATATTTTTATCAAAAAAAATTGATTAATACCTACCTTGAATTTTGTAGAAGGTATCAAAAAAGTTATTATAAATTTAAGTTAAACATTAGGGCTAGATTTTGTCAAAGTAATTTAAATCTTGGTATTGTTGACAAACAACATTTGATTTTTTAGCATACTACTAGATGCCTTCAGTTACCTTAAATTTTAAAGAAATATCTATAAATAATCTCACAGTTTTCTATAGAGAAATTTCACCAACTGTAAAAATAAATCAATCTAAAACTTTGATAATCCTACACGGTTGGAATCAAGGAGGTGCTGAAACATGGCAAGAAATTATGGGTAAGCTAGCACTTCAGCATCCAGATTACAGGATCATAGCTCCTGATCTACCTGGCATGGGTGAGAGCGAGCAACCAAAAAGAATTTGGAATGCTGAAGACTATGCAAATTGCATCACAAATATTTTGGAAAAACTTGATATAAAGAAAGCTTGCCTTATGGGGCACTCATTTGGAGGAGCTATAGCCAGTATCATCGCCTCACAATCGCCTAATTTGTGTAGTGAGCTTATCTTACTCGCACCAGCTATCGTCAGACCTCCTTTATCCTCAAAACAACGATTAACTCAAAAAATCACAACTTTTGGTAAGCAAAATTTAGAAAAAGTAGGTCTCAAAAAAATAGTAGAAAAGTCTCGTAAAGTTTGGTACAAACTGCTTGGCTCCAGTGATTATCTAAAAACAGAAGGTATAATGAAAGACATCATGGCTATTGTAGTTCGTGAAGATTTGACAAGTATACTACCTCATATCAAATGCCACACTATCATAATTTGGGGCAAGAAAGACAACTATACACCTATCTGGCAACTAGATATCATACGCAGACAAATACCGCAAAATCACGTATATATGTTAGAAGATATCAACCACGGGATACATTTATATGCTAAAAAGGTATTGTACGAAATATTGAAAAAGGTATTGAAATAAATTAAAATATAAATACAGCAAACATAACTAGATTCTATAAAGCCGATTTATCACACTAACCATCTATACATATCTTTGATGACTTTTCGTTGAGATAAATAATGGGTATTACCATAAACCACAGCTATTCTATCGTATTTTTTGGTCAATTCATATATACCCTCTACAATTTTTGTATCTCTGAAATACAGTTCTGATTTTTGAATTTTTTGTGTAATAAATTTGTTAAACTTATTGGTATCCATAAATTGCCATAGTCCTACACTATAGACGCTCAACTGATGATTAAGAATTTTTTTGTAGTAAAAATAAAAGTTTTCTTTGGTTATCTCAATCCCTGTTTTTGTATACACTATTGAGTTGTATTCCTCGCCATGTATACTAAAAAACTCCTCCAAGGCTCCAGGTTTACCTTTAAGATCTTGATTATTTGCTTTTAAAAATTTAAGACAATGATATAGAAAAACTTCTTCTTTTTTGTAATATTTGAGTAAATGATCAAAAATATCTTCTGCCTTTGGCTCAATCATTATAGTAATACTATGATTCTTTCTACCTAAATAATCAGCAAATCCCGACTAACCATAGAACCTTATTAGCTTAGGTACCATAGTGTCATCGAGCAAAACTTCTTTCATCCTACTTTCTCTGAGATCAACCCAGCTTTGTGGTCGTATGTACTGCTCGTATACAATACAATCAGGTTTAAAGTCTTTAAAGTTATCCCATATATTTTTGACCTGCTCTGAATTTGGATCGCGAATATGCAGTGTACCTAAATACATCAACTGCTTTTTATTTTTAGTAAATATTTCCTTAAAAAAGTCTTGTTATAGAAATCCTTAAATTTTTGATTAAAATAAAAGCGTATCCAAATTCCTTTTTTTAGAAATAATACGCGGGTAATATAAAATAGAATTTGTTTCATAAAAAAATGGGCCAAACTGTGTTTAGCCCCAAATGTTAGTGATTTTATTGTAAGTTGGCAAACTTGAAATTAGCCGCTATAGGTATAACCAGAAGTATTGCCATGGTCGCTAGAGTCTGCCACATTGGATCCACCTACAGATTCGTTTCCCCACTGTTCGTTGGTTTTAGTGCCAATACCTTTTTTTGCATCATCTTCAGCTTGTTTAATTTGTTCAGATGTGTCACCAATAGAGGCATCACTTGTTTTGTCTGCAAGAATATCCCAAAAATTTGCCACTTTTGTTTCTCCGTATTTTGATAAAGTTTGTATTTGTAATGCACTTAGCTATTTTAACAAGAAAAAACTACTTTGTGTTAGTACGGTTGCAAGAAAAACAAAATATTTCTTTTTGTTAAGTATAATTTTTTTAGTACTCAGTATAATGATTTTCAATTTTACCTTAATCCACTCACCAAACAAAGCTGTCTTTCTCTTTCTTTTGCTGGAGAAAGCACAGATGGTTTACCTGGATTTGATTCCCATAATATAGTATCGGTATTTACAGTTGAAATATAGTCTATAAGGTAGTCAGCATTGAAAGACTGTGTCCAGTCGTCTGTTACACCTTCATAGTTTTCCATATTTATAGTACTTTCACTACTATTTCCATCATCAGTTTTGCTAACCAAAGTAATTTTTTTATTTGTTGGTGAGATTGTTATATTGACATTTTTATTTATAACATTGGACCTCGCAGCAAAATATACTTGTTTGAGAGCTTGTAATGTGTCTTTGGTGTTGACATAAAATGAACAACTGAAACTATTAGGAATGATCTTGTCGTAATCAGGGAATTTACCATCTCCATAACGCATGGTAAGCTCGTTAGGACCAACAGTTACAGTCAAGTAATCTTTTCCAAAAAGAAATTCTAAGTTTTCTTCGAGCACTACACAATTAGCTATCAAATGGATATTTTTTGGATTTATGAGGAAGTTTACTGGTATTTCTTCGTCTCCGTTATAGCTTTCAAATACAGCTGATACGGTCGTTCTTCCCATGCGATATCTATCAGTAGATACAACAATAACTTGGTTTTGGTCTTTTAAAAGCGTATAACAAATATTAAGAAATTCTGGTTGATAAACCACTTTCGGATTACCAACAGATGTAAACGCAACTTTATTTGCTTCTAAAATATCTTGTGTATTAACTTTCATTTTTGCAATTATCTCAGCTTCTAAGACTTGAGGTACTACAAAATCATCAATATTTTGAACACTGGTTCGCAGTGTATGTTTACTAGAAGCGCCCTGCACTATCAAAGTATTTTTTTCTAGATCAATCTCCAGACCCACCATATCATCAGAAATTAAATTTACTGCATTTGAGATAAGATCAGTTTTGATAAGAAATGAAAGGCCGTCTTTCTCTTTGATTTCACTTCTGCCAAACTGAAGTGCGGTATTAAAATATATTGTAGAATTAATAGAAGTAAATTCAGCTGACTCTGCTCCTATAAATACTTTAGTATAAGTAAATAGTTCAATTTCACTTTTTCTTGGACTGATTAGATTACAGTTAGTCAAAACCTTTGCTAGGTCTTTTTGATTGAAACTTACAAATGACATACCTTTGTATTGAAACCATGCATATAAGATTTTGTCAAATAAAAATCAAATAAAATTTTGCTTGACGAAACTAATGATAGCTATTGAATTTATACCATGTCAGTTAAAATAAATCCTTCATGGTTGAAAGTGCTAGAAAATGAATTTGAAAAGCCTTATTTTACATTATTAACATCGCAGGTAAAAGAAGAATACGCTAAATCAAAGGTTTTTCCAGATCCACAAAATATTTTTCGTGCATTTGATCTTACTCCTTTTGATTATGTTAAGGTAGTTATTTTGGGTCAGGACCCGTATCACACTCCTGGAGTAGCAGATGGACTAGCCTTTTCTACAAAACCTGGTAATCGAGTACCGCCTAGTCTTCAAAATATTTACAAAGAAATCATAACTGAATTTAGTTATAACAATTACCCTTATCTCAATGATCCTGATCTGACAAGATGGGCAACTCAAGGTGTGCTACTATTGAATAATACGTTAACTGTTAGGTCTGGTGAACCAAACTCTCATAGTAAATTTGGGTGGGATATCTTTACAAATGAAGTAATCCAAATTATTTCACGTGAAAAATCACATGTAGTATTTTTGTTATGGGGTAAGTTTGCACAAAGTAAAAAACTGATTATAGAAAGCTTGTCAGCGAACCACCTAGTACTTGAGTCTGCTCATCCTTCCCCATTTTCAGCAGATAAAGGTTTTTTTGGAAATAATCATTTTAAACAAACAAACGATTTTCTAATTGAGCATGATGAAAAAATAATTTCGTGGTAATATTGTTTAATAAGTAACCTTTCTCAATATGATTAATATAAATTTGCAATACTGGAATATATGTGGTACGGTGCAGTATGACGATCATACTATATGATACAAACTATCACACAAAGAGCAAAATCAGAAAATTTTCAAACAAATATACAGGAAAAGATTCCTGAATTTCAAGGTATCGAAAATGAGTCTAACTTATTAGACATTACTCTGAAATATATTGAGCAACACAAAGAAGCCTTATTGGATTTTTTCTATAAGACTGTAGAGTATCTCGACGATTTAGAGAAAGATTCAAGTAGAATAATTGACCAAAAGTATAACGCTACAAATCCAAAATTAGAAATAAAAAGCAACGAATTTTTAACATATTCGATTGTTTTAGATGATCTAAAAAAAACCTTAGAATCCTTAGATACTGTAAGTTACAATAGTAAAAGTATCTTAGTTTCTTTGTTTAAGTTAACCATGATTATTTCGACTTTTAACATTTTCATTAGCAGTCAAAAAGTAGATCAGGCAATACCTCAAATTGAATTACAAGGGCAAGATTGTAACTTTTTAGGCATCACGATGATGCGTGATCAAAAAATAACAATCGACAAAGTATCAAAATTAACGAGTGCAATAAGCAATCTAGGTAAAAACATAATGTTTTATAGTCCCGAAAGATATAATTTAATCGAAAGTGTTAAAAAATTAGAAGGTACAGAGATGACAATTTTAACTAATAGCTGGATAGCTTTAATTATAGAAACCGAAGATATACCTGAAGATTTTTATCTTAACCTTACTGAATTTGAATTAATATTATTAAAAATTTATACTATTCCTTTTATTAATGGGAATACTCATATTGTAAAATATGGATTGCCCCTTGCCTATAATAATAAATATGAAAAAGCAAGCTTGGAGACAATAAATGATAATATGCAATTATTATTTAAGCTCATTCAACAGCTCGACAAATACTTTACCGTAGAAAAAAAAGTTGAAAAAAAAGTTCAAGCACAGATTGCAGAAATCCAAAATACCCAAGATACCAACATTAAAATCAAACTTTTAAAACAATTTCAACGGACCAAAGCACAGGTTTATAGGGAAAGCTATAATAGTTGCAATAAAGACTGGGACAAAGAAAATGCCTGGAATACTCCACAAAAACAAAATGAAAAAAAAATAGCTAAGGTTAAAGATACAGAATCCGAAATTTTACGAAGTCCAGATTTAAGTGAAAATATTCTCTTGAAACAAAAACTAACCCTTGCTATTACCCCACTACTCTCAGCTGCGTACGGATCTAAAAATTCATTTAATTTTATCAAGTCACAACACCTTGGTATAAGTCAAATGGAGTTTATAATTTCGCTAATTGAATTTATAAATATAAATAAGAGTGTAGAAAATTTAGATAAACTTATCGTATACGCCATAAATAGCAAAAAATTAGGATCTAAAAGAAGCCATCAAAGAGTGCCCATTATGGTAATTGGAGAAAAAATGTTAAAAGAAGCTATAAAAATCAATATTAATAATGATGATAGAATTATTGTGTATCGAGATCAGGAAGCTAATCAACCTAGAATTATCCTCTTGACTGGAGAAGAGTATCACAATCAAAGAAAATTATAAACTAATACCACCAATTTAAACTCTGTGCTAGTTCTAGTACTTCTTTAGTAATAGTGGATTCATCTTTCGTGTCAAATAGGGTATCTACTATCATATTTGCTATTTTTTTTGCTCCATTTATATCTAATCCACGACTTGTAAGTGCTGCTGTACCAAATCGCATACCTGAGGGTCTCCAAGCTGATTTAGTATCAAAAGGTATCATATTTCTATTGCTGATTATACCAACTCTTTCTAACTTCTGTTGAAATACAATGCTGTCCGAATCACTGGGCAGTTTTACTAGCGCTAAGTGTGTTTGAGTAGAACTAATAATTTCTAATCCACGGCCTTTTAGTGTATTTTCAAATTCTTTACACGTACTTAATACTAATTTTGAGTAAGTTATGAAATCAATATTATCTGGATACTTATCCTCTCCTAAAATTTCCAGCAGACATTGACCAGTTGCAGCTATTTGGTGAAAATGAGGACCTCCATTTGTACCTGGGAAAATAGTCTTATTTATATCTGTAATATATTCTTTTTTAGCAAACAATAGGGCACCTCTAGGACCTCGAAGTGTCTTATGAGTAGTCATAGAAACAAAATCTGCAAATTCATCACCTTCACCAAACGGACTGTCATGCAAACCTGCTGCTACTAGGCCATTAATATGAGCTATATCAGCCAAAACTAAACTACCTGACTTGTGTGCAAGCTTGCACATTTCACTAAATTTATAGCCTCGTGGATATGCGGAAAAACCTACAATAACCAATTTTGGTTTATAAGTTTCCAATGTATTTTTAAAGTTTTCTATATCTATTTCAAACGTATTGTCCCCTATATTTACGACATCGTAAGTGACATGTTTAAAAAATTTGTTGTAGTTAGACGTTTCGTGTAGATGAGATAAGTGACCGCCATTAGCTAGATTAAGACTCATAATAGTGTCACCAGAACTAAGCATAGCTAAATATACTGTACTATTTGCTGGAGAGCCACTAAGCACTTGGACGTTGACACCATAACTATCAGTCTTATCAAATACACGAAGTGCCAAATCTTGTACATATTTTTCCATTTCGTCAGTATTTTCATTTCCCGCGTAGTAGCGTTTCCCAGGATATCCTTCCCCATATTTGTTGGACCAAACTGACCCCAATAACTCTAAGACTTTTGGCGATGGATAATTCTCTGACGCAATAAGATTCAAGGTATTTTTTTGCCTGTTAAACTCTTGTTTAGTTAGGGTAGATAAGTGATTCATAAAAATAGTCTAAATTTATAATAATCTATTTGACGATGCCAATCTGCATCATGATAATAACAGCTTCAAAAACTATGAGAATAAGCCACACAAGGGCAGATGTCAACACACTTGCTGCAGCTATATCTTTGACGGTTTTAATGCGATGGTCAAATTCAAGATTGACTAGGTCACACAGTGTTTCAAAAGCAGTATTCATCATTTCTAAGCTAATTATCACACCCATCATTACTAGGTTTAAAAAAGCAAAAAGCCATTGAGTGTAATAAAGACTAATGCCAGCAGCAACCAGCCCAATAATTAGTTGAAGACCGAGATTATATTCACGTAAAAATGCTAAACGAATACCATTAAAAGCGTATGTAGTACTTTTATAAATATTGTAGTCTGTGTATTTTTTTGGTAGATTCACACCTGAAACATACATCAATAGGTATAATTTGTCAATAAGATTTTAATCTTTAGTTAAGCACGAGCTGATAGAGCTATTTCATATAGCAGTCGCACTAAAAATAATATTTATTTTTTTATTTGGACTTTTAAGAAATCATATATATTACTTTTAATCCCACTTTAAAGAGGTTCTCTCATACGCTTATTTCTGCTCCAATAATTAGTTTCACAACAAAAAACCTAGCTCGAAAGCTAGGCTAAAATATAGTAAATTAATAAGAATTAACTAATTTGGAATTTTTTGGTTTTAGTTGCAAAATAAGCTAGAGATCCAATTGTAAGAATAATTGAAACGATTGCAAAAATATTGCTTCCACCAGAACGAACTGTAACTGTCTGAGCTTGTGCCAATGGGGCTGAAGCTAAAGATGGAGCGGTTTCGATAGACTTGACTGGTGCTATGGCGACAACTGGGGATGTAGGAATCACAGGAACAGGAACTACAGGTTTTAATGGAATTGGTGTTGGAGTTGGAGTTGGTTTAGGTGATAGAACTGGAACAACTTCTCGGTTTATGACTTTAGTTGTAAATATCAAACCTGTGTAACTAATGTTTGAGTTATCAATTATAGTTTCGAGACCAATTTCATAAAGCTTAGCACCTTCACAACCACAATGAATATCAATATCTAATTTAGGGCTCAAATCAGATGCAGTACAAAAAGCTCCGTTTCGTGAAAAATCAAAAGAGAAACTTCGGGGCACATCGCTGTGTATGACCTTACTTTTCATGGATCCTATAGCGTCTTCTTTAATCAAGAATTCATCCATACAGATTGCATCTTTATATTTAACGCTGCTACCTGCGATTGCTTTCCATGAAACGGTATTTTGTGATAAAATTCCTGGTAAATCAGTAGTACTAAGTAGTACTGGTTTTACTGTTTGCTTAGAACCTGTGAGGGTTGCAGTGCCTTCAGCTACTATTTGTAGAGTCTGGCCATCAGTAAGATCTTTAGTTATTTCAAATACTTTGTTTTTTTGGATACTTGCTACGTCACATGTAGTGGCACCGCTGAGATTTCCATAATAAGCTTTAACATTTGTTGAACCTGGTTTTGTAGAAAATGGAGTAGTGACAAATGTATTATTTACACACACACTAAGATTTTTTGTTGTGGATTTATCTTCAAATGTGATAATCGATTGTTGTGCAACAGTAGTTGCGAATGTATTTAAAGTAGCAGTAGTAACAAGAAAACCAAAGGTAAACATACCTATAGCCATTACTGCAAATGACTTAATTATTGCATTAAACATACGAATTAAGATACTATTAACATATCACATATTTACACACTTGTCAAGTACTTTTTTAGATCGTATACACAGTACAAATAAAGTCTTTTATATTGTCATCAAATTTATTAAGCGTTAAGCAAAATCTATGAGTTATTTTATAATATTAAAAATATTTGAATAGATTAAAAAATACTCTTTGGCTTCTGAAGTCTGTTTATTTGAGTATAAGTTTAAATTTACACAATCTAAAACTTATGATACAATTAAAATAATTACAAAGACAAATACATATATTTATGGAACAAGGAAATAACTTTAATACATTCAAAGGACGTCAAAAACCAATACCATTTACAACAAGTTCAGTATTTGAAACCCAAGATGACAAAGTAGTTAGAAGGCTACAAAACAATATTAAGTCTATTCAAATACCTCCTTTACGGCAACAAACAGAAGTATACACTGTTGATCATGAAATTATTGATGCAGAAATTATTGATGAAAACTTTAATGAAAGTGTAACTTCGGAGGTAAGTGTAAACACAAGTGGTGAAATAGTAAATCACGATAGTATTCTAGATATAGCTGAATCAGATTTGGCAGAGATTGTAGCGTCAAGCAGTCTTTCTATGGAAGATCGAAGAAAAGATGAACTAGCCGAAATAGGACAAAAAATCGAAGCTCATGATAATACCATATTGGGATTGAAAAATACAAAGGCTATATTAGAAAAATACTTACATGTTCAAGAATCTGCAATTGAATTAAACCCCGAGTTGATACTTTCTGATAGTGATAGAGATAATTTAACTAAAATAAAAGCAAAAATCAGAAGTACAGAGTTTGATATACTCACAAATATGGAGCGTAGACAACACCTAATCAATAAGGCAGAAGGTAGGTACAAATACGAAGTGGATAAATCAATATCTCCTTATCACGATCTTGTTATGACTGCATCTGAAACAAGAGACGGAGAAGTTATAAATACTATAATCAATACTATAAAACAAGATACAAAATACGAATATAATGGACGAGAAAAAATATTCATAGCAAATAATATGACCTCTCGAAATAACCATAGTCTTCCAGAAACTGCAAAAAATTTACTGTTAAATCCCAATACAACTTTAGAGCAGGCAAAAAAATTAGTAGAATCAGTTGGTAATGGATCTAAACCTCTACTTCTAAAAATATTTTTAGAAGACTCGCCTTTACTTAATCCACTTAAGGAAGAAAAACAATCAAATACTGTTCTTGCTGATGCTAACAAAATACGCAGTTATCAAGAAAGGGTAACTCCAGTGATGAATGAACTTATCGAAGGATTGCTCTATAGTACAAAACAAACCGCAATGTCAGAAATAAATTGGACAAATGCAGAACCCTTAAGAGCAGCTCAACTTAGCAACTTTTCTCAACAAATACTAAAAGAAAAAGATCCAAACAAAATAAGTCTACTAGAAGGACTAAAAAAGCTCGGGACAACTAAACTATGGTAAATTTAGCTCCACTTGATAGTTTTTCTTTTAGAAATAAAACAAGCTGATACGATAGTTATTGATAAAAAAGATATTATCATAAATAAATTATTTCCCCCTCCTGAGCGAACTGTCATTGATGGAATTATTTTTGTAGCTGGAGGCGGAATTGGTTTAGAAATTACTGGTATAAGCTTTACTGGTGGAATAAGAGTCTCTATTTTTTTTTCGGTTATTTGGGTATTAAAGCTCAACCCTTGATACCTAGCTTTAGAATAATCGTCATCTCTTTGTACTGTAATCTCATATTTTTTGTCACATTCGCAGCCAATATTTAGTTCTAATGTGTGATCTTCTGATTGCGGTAAAACAGGATTACAAATGTCACCGCTTTGATCGTACTCAAAAGAAATATTGTAAAAACCAGGTCTTACCGTTATCTCACGACTATTAACTTTATCTTCCATTACTACTTTATTATTGAGACAAATTTCATTTTTATTTTTTACAGAGGACTTGTCAATCCCTTTCCAAGAAATAATACTAGTAGGTTCTTGCATATTTAATATCTCGGTTTCTTTTATAAGAACAGTTTTATTGTGATTGATAACTGCTGTTAAATCTGCTTTTCCTGATGCTGTAATAGTAAATATCTCGTCAGGACCAATATCGGGATTTACTTCAAATACTTTTTTAAATTGATTATATGGATTGTCACAATTAACACCAAGTTCAGCTTTTCCGAAAAAGACTTTTATATCAGTTTTGCCAGGATTAACCGAATATTCGTTGTTATTTAGAGAAACAAATTTATTATTTACACATAAATTCAGATCTTTTGTAGATGTATTATCGACTACAATAATATGAGCAAAATCAAAGTTTACTGCAAAGGTAGGTAGTGAAATCGTGGTAGAAACAAGAAAAATCATAACAAAAAATGCTAGAACCATTACCACAAATGGCTTAAATATAAACTTCGACATAAAGAAAAATTAATTGACTCTACATTCACAAACTAGTACAAATTTGTCAAGAGAATTCCAACAAAAAAATCACTACATTATAAAACATAATTGAAATTAGTCAAATTAACAGTAATTAAACTTAGATAAGAATAGTCATGTCGTAACTGATATGTTTATTTGAACTACATTCTTTGTTTTAAAATTTCCAAATATTGACTGTATTATCATAGAAAACACTAATTGGAGTAAGAGATGTGTTTCTAATATTAAAATTAAACCCTAAGTCTCATCCTGATATAAAAATGCAGTGTGTAGTACTTGAATTTTTGTAGGCTCATTTGTTTTATAATAATCATATGATATAATTGAAAGCCATTGTCCATGAAGTTCATAAACGCCAAACACCTTGAAGATTTGCTTATAAAAGCAACAGTTTTCAAGCTGAGTTGTCATTATTGTTTCTCTGGTGAAATAAAGTATGTATACTTTATCTAAATAAATTCGTACTTTATTCTTTGTAAAGCAATTTTACTTAAGTTTCTACACTAGTTTGCTCAAAGCAAAAACCTATGATACACTCATTATAGATGAAACTAAAAGGACTATTGATTATTTTATTTAGTGTGATGATAACCCTTGGTCTTTGGCTTGGGTCAAAATGGTTCTATAATGATTGGTTTATCGACAATTATAAGTACCTGTCTAAAACAAGCTCACTCACTGCTATTATTCTATTTAGCTGGAGTATGATTCTTTCTGCTCGATTTAAAACAATAGAAAACTTGTTTGGTGGCCTTGATAAAGTCTATACGGCTCACAAATGGCTAGGTATATTTGGTTTTTGTCTTATCTTGCTTCACCCTATATTTCTTGCACTACACAATCTTCCAAATACTGCTAAATTTGTAGCTTACTTTGGATTATATGAGTTTGATAGTATACAAAATGCAGGATTTAATTTTGGAATCGCTGCAATTGCGTTACTTATAAGTCTTATCCTGATGATACAAAATAATAAAATACCTTATCATATTTGGAAAAAATCTCATGAGTTCATGACTCTATTTTATATCGTTGGTGTTTTACATATTTTACTGGTTACTGCCGATATATCTAAATATCCCCTACTTGCAATTTGGATGTATAGCTGGTTTATATATGCAACATTTTGCGGTATTTATATCAAATTTTTGTACCCTATCTTTGGGCCATGCTTTGAGTACACTATAACTCAGATTGAAAAATACGAAGATATGATAGAAATAAAGCTCACACCTAATTCAAGCAAAGTTTTGAGACATAAACCAGGACAGTTTGCATTTGTGAAGTTTCAAAGTTTAGGTTTTGATAGCCAGTCTCATCCGTACTCTATAGCCTGTGCACCAAACCCAGAAGGAACAATCATGTTTGGAATTAAAGTACTTGGCGATGACACAAAAAATATTCTATCATTAGAAGTAGGTGAAAAAGCATTGATATATGGACCATATGGTAATTTAGGTGAGAAGTTTTTGCGAGGCGACAAAGACTGTGTTTGTATCGGTGGCGGTATAGGTGTTACACCGTTTCTTAGCATTTGGGACGCGGCTTTAAATCATGAAAACACGAATAATGGAATAAAATATTCAAAAGTGCATTTATTTTATAGCGTAAAGTCTGAGGCTGAGGCTATCTGTGACGATAATATTAGAAACAGTATGATCCAAAGTCATATTAGCTGCGACACTGATTGTATATTACGAGGACATAGTTATACACTATATAATGTTCAAAGGGATGGATTTTTAACTATTGAGAAAATACAAGATAAAATTGGCGATTTAAAAAACAAATATTTTCTACTTTGTGGCCCAAAAGTAATGACGGATAGTCTGATAAAGCAACTCAAAGATAAAGGTGTAAAAAATACACAAATAGTCTTAGAAAATTTTGATATGAGACATGTAAATCTGAATTGGTTGTTCGATATAATTGGTTTAAATAAATAATTGTTAAAAAATTTGGTTGACAAAAAAAGTTTCTCTCGTCTGCATATAATAACAGTATTTTGCTGTGTTTTTAAATTGTTTATTATAATATGTCTAACTTTACATCACGTCTTTCAGATTCATTTACCGATTCTGTTGCAGACCTTGGAAGAAGTTTCGGGAATTTCTTACCTAACCTAATTATCTCATTATTACTTCTAATTATTGGACTCCTAGTTGCTAACGTTGCTGCTGAAATCACTCGTAGATTACTACATATGTTTGGTTTTAATCGCCTTACACAATCAAATGGTATCAAAAAGTTGGTTGATATGATAGGTGGAAAAGGTACTGTCTTTGACAATATCATTCCTAGTATAATTTATTGGATTATTCTACTTATATTTATAGTTGCAATAGCTAACACACTTCAATTAGGAGCAGTAACGACTGCAATTAATACTATCATCGCATATATTCCGAACATTATTGCAGCAGTTATCATATTCATCTTATCTGTTGCAGCTGCTAATTTTGTTGGCGAGACTGTCCGAATAGCATCAACAAATCTTGGAGCTCAAAAATTCTCAAAATATCTTGACTTTGTTGCACAAGCCTTGATTATTATTTTAGGCTCAATCATTGCCCTTAATCAAATTGGATTCAACGTTAGTATTATAGCTACAAATCTTACTGCTATTATTATTGGTATTGTTGCGACACTTACAATAAGCACAGGATTTGGCTCTATTGGTATCATGCAAAATGTTATTACTGGACTTGTCTTGTCGCAGTACTATAAAAAAGGTCAAACTGTCAACGTATCAGGTATTGCTGGTAAAATCAGCAGTATTACACTTTTAGGAGTTATATTGGAAGGTGGCGAGCAGAAGTTCCTACCCTACTCAGCATTCACACAGAGTGGTCAAAAGCCAATGACTAATATTATCTAATCGTTATTTTCTAACATAAAACTCACAATAAACTGCCAAAGTAATTATAAGCTTTGGCAGCTATTTTTTATAATTAGTTGACAATAATATTCAAATCTTATAATATGTAATCTGTTTCATACAAATCCAACTGAAGTAAGTGAAATTATTTACACAAATTGCAGCATTAGTTTCTTCTGCACTAGCGTCTTCATACTGTATACAAGTACACTCTCAAACAGCCAATCAAATAGACGATGTTGAATATAGCACTGTACAGTGCTATACACCTGACAAGCCTATTGCTACATGCGGAATGAAAATTACACGATACATTTCAGGAAGCTTAAAAGGATCTCTAAAAAACATAGTTTTAACTCGCAATGGCGAACGAATTTATGTTTATATTGATCCTGCAAATGGTTTAACAATAAAAATCCGCAATATTCGGTCGAAAGCTACTTCAGAGTGGGCCGCTACACGGGAAGGATATTTATGTCTAAAGCATCCTGAAGCACAACTCTGTGTCAATGCAGACGAAAATCAAACAATCGTTGCTAAAGGAACTTTTCCCCTGCACTAATGAAATTAAAATAGCTGGATAATATCGTATACATCTCTTACTATAATTATTAGTAAGAGATGTTTTTTGTTGCTATTTAAAACTTTAAAATCAAATTTATAAAGAATAGTTGAACCGCCTATTTATGTTATATAATAAACACAAAGTGATAGTTTAATATATAGTTTTACTTATAGTATAAATACAAAAAATAAGCCTTCGTGGCTTAAATATAGGATAAAAAATATTGGAGGCATCTAGCGGAGTCGAACCGCTCTACAAGGTTTTGCAGACCTCTGCCTAACCGATCGGCCAAGACGCCCAAAAAATAATATTTATTGACACGTATCAACATATAAGCTATAGTCATTTAAAAGAAAAAAGTCAAGTACACACTTTACTTACTCCATAAGTCTATATATTTTATCATCTCAAGTCTATATGAATCTAAAACATAAAATCCTATCTTTGCTATCTAGCCATACTTTTTTTAGTGGTATATTTGTCCTGTTTGTCACTATCAGTGCTATGCAGATAACTATTATCAATAGTAGTTTTAAAACAAATGACTATTATTATCCTATCTATATAATAGTCGGGTGTTTCTTTTTTTTAGTGAAAAGTTTTTTATCTGGATTCAATTTTATTGATCGCAGTATTAGTAAAAATTTGTGGTTTTTTCTGGTCTTTCACTCTCTCACATTAGCTGCTCAAATATGGTTTATGATTATGGGTCTGACGAAACTCACCTCTTCTAGCTATCCCAATGAGTTTTTTTTATATGCTGCATGTGCTAGCGGTATTTATCTCACCAGCATTCTTGCTTCCAAAACAACTAAAATGATACCTGTTGCCATAATATCATTTGTAACTACAACAATTAGCTACAGTATGGTAGCATTATTACTTTTTAATGGAAACTTTCTTTTTTTACAAATAATAACACTTGTATTTTTAGCATTCCAAGTCATCGAAACTTTTATAGCTTCAAAAGAGTATTTTTCCAAAAATATATAAAGAATTAAACAATTATTGACAAATCAATACATTTATACTGCTGCTATAGTTTTATTAATAGCACATTACGGAGAAAACATTTCATGCTAAAAGCTAATAGTGTTTTAGATTATCCTCAATATCTAAGCGAGTTTTCAAGTCAAAAAGACTCACATATTAAGAAATGTTATTTAAGTATTTCCCAGAATCGTATTTAAAAAACAAAATTATTTAAAAGTGTAGAAATTAAAAAGCATCTTAAATAGCTTCTAAAAAAATACATTCATCGAATTCAGAAAATCTGGAGTTTATATTCGGTTACGGAAATAATTGCACCTGTTACAAAATTTTGATTGAATTGGTACCTAAATCTTTTTATTTATAATCCTCAAGACATAGATATAATTAGCAAAGATTTAAGATTAAGGATGGAAATATTTTTTCAATTACCAGCTTTGATTTTTTTAAGTGACCTCAAAGTAACAATTACTAAATTTAAAATTTCTATTTTTAGCGAATTTTCTGAGTACCTAATGGTTTACAAAACTCTTGAAGTGAATGAAATTGATAATCAGTATCTATTTGAATGAAATTTTAGCAAATAACTTACATTAAATGATACGAGGATAAATCTAATGTCCGCTTTTTTATATCTACAAATTATCATAAATCATATCAAAACTAGATTTTATAAGCCCTACCATGACTAAATTATCAATTAATACTGCTTTTGGTGTCACAGCATCCCACAGTATCACTTTTTGGCCTATGATCCAGTAACAGCCATTTGTTACGTGTTTAATGTCCAATATTTCACTTTTTTAAAAAATAAATCCATTATACCAACCATCTATACATCTCTTTGATGACTTTTCGTTGGGATAGATAGTGCGTATTACCATAAACAACAGCTATTTTGTTATATTTTTTGGTTAATTCATAGATACCTTCTACTATTTTTGTATCCCTGAAATATAGTTCTGATTTAGCAATTTTTTGAGTTACATATTTACTGAGATCTTCTTCGTTCACCAATTGATTGACTTCTTTACTATATAGATCAAAAGAGTGATTAAGAAGCTTTTTTTCATAATATAAAAAGTTTTCTTTTGTTATCATAATCCCAGTTTTAGCAAATATCAAATCGTTGTGCTGTCTATGATAATCAATAAAACACTGCTCTAAAGTTTCAGGATTATTTTTGATCCCTTTATTATTGTGCTTCAGGTATTTAAGACAGTAAAATAGAAAAACTTCTTCTTTCTTATAGTATTTGAGTAAATGGTCAAAAATCTCTTCACCACTTGGTTCGATCATCACAGTCGTATTATTACTTCTTCTACCTAGATAATCAGCATATCCTGTCTCTCCATAAAATCTAATTAACTTATCTATCATAGAATTATCAAGCAAAACATCATTCATCCTACCCTCTCTTGTATCGACCCAACTCTGTTGTCGGATGTACTGTTCATACACAATGCAATCAGGTTTAAAATCTTTAAAAGAGTTCCAAATATTCTTGATATACACTGAACCTGGGTCTTGAGTGTGTATCTCCCCTAAATACAATAATTGCTTTTGATTTTTTGTAAATATTTCTTTATAGAAACTCTTGTATACTAGTTTCCTAGTTCTTTGATTATAGAAAAAGCGAATCCAGATTCCTTTTCTTAAAAATAATATGCGAATGATGTGAAATAAGATTTGTTTCATAAAAAAGTGGGCTAAAACTGTGTATAGCCCCAAATGTTAATAATTTGTTTTTAGTAAATTTAGCCTGATTTTACCAGCTATTACCGAGAGTAGCTTATGGTAGCACCGTAGTCGCCTTTGTCTGCTACAGTATGACCTGCAATACCACCGTGATGAGAGTTGTTTCCCCACTCTTCGTTAGATTTACCGTCATCATCAGCCTTTTGGTCGTCTTCTGCTTTGTCGATTAGACCTTTAGTGTCACCAATAGAGGTATCGCCAGTTTTGTCTGCAAGAATATTCCAGAAATTTGACATTTTTATTGCTCCAGATTTGATAAAATGTAAATTGGTGATGCACTTAGCTATTTTAACAAGAAAATACTATTTTGTGTGGTATAATCGTATGTAAAAACAAATTTTTTTTGTCAAGAGATTTATGAGAAAAATTTTATCGTCTTTAGATTGACAATATGTATAGAACATATACAATGATAGTATGCTCAGTTTTATGTATTTTTATTTTTCTTGGACAGTCGTGCTCGTCAAGCGTCTTTTGGCCTATCTCTATCTTTGGCAAAAAAAAGAATATAGACTCGATAAAACTCTTGATTATATCAACACGCCAGAATCAAAAGGCTTTTTGTGGGATCGTTTTACTCGCGGGTATTTTATCTGCCTCGGAATTTTTATTTCAGACTACATACTCTTTAGTTACCGTTTGATTGATAAACCATTTGCATTTACTTTGGCTTTTGCTATCATATTGATTGTAAATGTGCTATTTTGGGTTGATGCAACAGTTTCTATCATCAAACTTATAAAACGCACACTCCTTGTGCCTAAATTTAGCTCTAAGATGATTGCTATTTTTACTACTTGCTTGATATTCATAGCCATCTTGATACTTTATGTCTCCAATCAGCCATTTCCGATAACTATAGTTTACGAACTATTTGCACTCTTTACTATACCTTTTATCATACTTTTTAGTAGCCTAATCATCAAACCAATTGAAATACGCAAGAAAAAACAAATCATAGAAGAGGCTAAAACCAAACGCAAAAAGCTCAAAAATCTAAAAGTAATTGCAGTCTCAGGAAGCTACGGAAAAACTACCACAAAAGACATCTTATACGAGCTTTTGAGTTCTAAATTCAAAATAGTAAAATCTCTAAAAAATCAAAATACCAATCTTAGTTTAGCAAGGCAGGTAATATCGCTAAACCCCGAAACTGAAATATTGATAGCTGAAATAGGAGCCTATAAAAAAGGTGATGGTATTGATACTTGTGTATTTCTAGATCCCACAACTTCTATCATAACAGGTCTAAACAATCAGCACCTGATACTATTTGGAAGTGAGAAAAATGTCATAGAAGCCGAATCTGAATCTATAGATTTCTTGCCAAATGGTAGCAAAGTTTATATCAACATGGATTCACAAATGTGCCATAAAATAGCTATACCTAAGGGTATCGAAGAAGTGTCATATGGCCTTAAAAAAGATAGAAAAGTTTATGGTACAAATCTGAAAACAAAGCATTTCCAAACTACTTTTACATTTAATAAAAATAACCAAAAAACTAATCTTGTTACAAATCTAATGAGTAGCGGAAATATTGAAAATCTAGTTGGAGCTATTGCTATTGCTTTAGATTTTGGTATATCAATGGAAAGTATAAAAGATATTATTTATAAACTCCCATCTACACCTGGAGCACTGGAAGTGATCAAAAAACCTTGGGGGAACCTCATCAACGATTCATATAATGCAAATATCAATGGAGTTATCAATGCTATAGATCTATTGACTGATTTTGAAGGTAAAAAGATACTCGTGTTAGATGATATACTTGAACTTGGTGAACAGGCTGAAGAGACCCATAATTTATTGGCGACAAAACTTTCTACACTAAAGATAGACCTGATTATTCTGATGGGTCGAAACTATGCACAAATTATAGATGAAGCTCTACAAAAAGTAAATTATGATGGCGAGTGGTATATATATGACAAACAAAAATCACTGGTTGATAAAATTATCGAGTTAGGCTTTGACGAACAAACAAATGTATTACTCGAGGGTTATAGATCTAGAATATATCTTGACAAAATGTAGTAAAAATTTAACATTGTATATACAACGACTTAAGCTAATCTAGCTGATATAAAAAAATGTTACTTAGACAATTCTAAGATAGCTTACTTATCTAAAATACAATGTTTTAGAGAATTTTTTTATTGGAGTTTACTTGATTTTTTTACCACAAAATATTAATTACGATTTTGTTCTCGATCATCATCCAAATAAATATCAAGTAGATTTAATTTATATTTATCAAATATTTCACAAACTTAATCTTCTTCAAAATAATCAGAAAACCTCACTCCGTATTCACCCACTGTCAAATCAAGAAAGTTATCTCCAACTATCAATTCGTTTTTATCAATACCAAATTTTTTTAAGAAATCTAGTTTTCTTTTACTATCGAGTACACATTTTTGTAATCTACTAAGTAACATGTGCTGACAAGTAGTGAGAATAATCAGCTCGTTATCTGTTAAAGATTTGATAGCATTATTAAAAAAAGTATATAATAACTTTTCACCAGGTATGCGATGAATAATCCCAAAGGCTACAATGATATCGTATGTATCGTTTAAGTACCAATCTTCTTGTAACCAATCTTGATTTATGAAACTAACTTGTATAGATTTTTAGGATGAAATATCAACCATCTAAAATCAGCATTGTCAAGACCCGTATAGTCTATATCAGTATAAGGAAATTTAGAATACAAGAAAGAAATCGACCGTTACTAGACCCTAAATTTGATATTTTAATCGAACTTACTGGACCCCTTTTTTTCTTGTAAATAAAATGACAGCTTATGCCACCCCTGCCAATAATAGTTTAGTTTGTTATTCCAATATTTGCTTATATAATTATAAAGATTTTTATTAAGCTTAATTACTATTTGTTCTGTAATTTTGTTTACGTTTATATTAGTATATTTAATAGCTTTATATTTTGTAAATAAATTTTTGACTTCGTATAAATAAATATCGTGTTATTTGACAATATATTATCAATATTTCAATATTTCAATTAAATATGGCTTTTGGCGACAGTTTAGGATATAATGCAAAAAATTTCCGATCCTATTTTAAAGGAGGAATAAGAAAAGCTATTCTAATTTTAGGCGTAATTGCAATACTACTATCGTATCCAATGTTTTACTTGGGAGGCTTAACTTCTGGATTATACAAGAATACCTGGTTTAACGGGAAAAAGATTGTACAAGAAGTATCAAAGAAAAAAGCTACTTATACTGTTGGCGAGACTAAAACTATAGAGCTAGCAAACGGTCTAAAGGATCTCTATGTACCTATTGATAATAAAGTAAATACTGAATTTGGTCTAAATCCATGGGTTTATAATCTTCAGGTTCTAGATAAAGATAATGTAATTATAAAACAAAATGTTATGCGATCCTATCTTTTACCTGCAAGTAGTACATTTATAATTGCGAGCAACGTTGACGCAAAAGCTGCAAAAATAAAAATTGTTGAAGATCCACAAACTGTAGAAAGTCCGTATAACCCAAATCTTGGAAGGCTTTTTCAAGAACCAAATGTAATCGTAACAACGACTAGCTTTACCCCTATTGAATCACTTCAGGAAATAAGAATACGAGCAGTTTTAAAAAATAATGACCTAATAACTATAGGATCTCTAAACGTATTGTACCTTCTCAGAGATAGCAGACAAGAAATAATTGGAATCGGAATGTATCAACTTGGAGGTTTGTTACCAGGTAATGAACGTGAAATTATTGTCAATTATCCAAAACCAAAAAATAAAGAAACAAATTTTGTAGAAGTGCGATGGTTTACAAACTACATGGATAAAAATAACCTTAGTATCTAATTAAGTAAGTTAATTCTAGATAACCACAATCTTTATATTTTTTCAGTCTAATAAGTTATCTTCTTAGTCCTAAGACCTTCTGTACTCTGTTTAGTGTTTTTTTAGATATTAAATTTGCTTGTAGCTCACCATTTATAAGTATAGTTTCCACCTCTTTATCTTGTATAACTCTTGTTTTAGCTTGCATATCGATCAAAAAGGTTTCTATTTTATCTGCTACCTCTTTTTTAAGATCGCCATATCGAGTTTTACCTGTCCAATAATTTATCGCTTCTTCTCTAGTTTCTATGCCAAAGAGATAGTAAAGTTGTAATAAATTAGTCACACCAGGTTGATTTTCCCAGTCCCAATGAATCTCACCTATTGTATCAGTTTGTGCAGACATAATTTTTTTAGCAGCATCTTGTGGTGTATCTGAAAGTAGTATCGTACCTTTAGGATCTATCGTTGACTTACTCATTTTTTTCTCTGGATTACTGAGAGAGCGAATGCGAATACCTTCGCTTACACCCATGAAGTCTAATTGCTCTTTCCAAGGTTTTGGTAACGTAAATAAACCATTAGGAGCTTGTAATTCAAATTTATTGTTCATTCTAATTGCAATATCGCGAGCTATTTCAATATGCTGTTTTTGGTCGTCACCAAGAGGAATATACTGAGCGCCATAGAGCAAAATATCAGCTGCCATTAGTATAGGATAGGTAAAAAGACCAACAGATATATTGTCATGTTTTTCTGATTTATCTTTATACTGAGTCATTCTACCCATCTCGCCCATGTAGCTAAAACAAGATAATATCCAAGCAAGTTCGCTATGAGCAGGAACAAAACTTTGCCTATAAAGTAATGTATTTGATAAACCTGGATTTATACCAGCTGCTAAGTAAATTTTTACATTATCTAAAATTTGTTGATAAAAATTGGCATGATTTATAGGTAGTGTAAATGAATGTAGATCAGGTACAAACATTAAGAACATATCATCTGCACCTAGATTTTTCTGTGCATTTATCATGGGTAAAATAGCTCCAACATAATTACCAATGTGGAAAGTAGAATTTGCTTGAAGGCCAGTCAAAATAGTTTTTTGTGACATAATAACATGATAATATTGAGTTTTAAAGTTTTTGTAAAGTGGTTGAAAATTTAAAGCTTACCATTGACTTAACTCCATTATTTAATTTAAAGTAAAGTTTGCAAATGTGTAATCAAGTTAGCTGAAGTATAAATATTGGTGACCAAATCATATTTACCATTCAAGATAAAATGATTTCACCAAATCATAGGTTTATTGGTAAAATTACAAAAATAATGTTATTTGACTCATAGATAGCGAAAGAAACTAAGTAATTAAGATTGACAACTGTGTCGTAGATACAAATATATAACTAGTATTTAGAATTCGAAACATTAAAGCAAGAATAAATCTTATTAATTGCTGTATCTAATTTAGTGTTATATACTGGTTTATCATGTATTTTGAAAAACCCTACAAATAAGTTAGCACGAATTAGTTTTGTATTACTTTAATTTTACTACGTTAAGTATGAATATAACTAGTTGAAATTATACTAATCTTTTTTTGATTTCATGAAAAATAGCGTGTATAGTAACGTCGACATTATCAAAATCGACAACCCGCCAAATTCTATAAAAATTAATAATAATGAATTGTGTACCGGCTCGTACTGCCATGACGCTAAGTTTGGAAATTTACTTTTAAGAAAAAATGGATAGGCACCAAGTCCAACCCCAAATAGTTTTTGTAAAACTGTTGTTTGCCCATATGCTTCGAAATATTTTTGAATATCGGTAAACCGATAAACATCGCTAAAATTATAGCGAGCTATAAAAATAAGAGACGTAATTAGCGAACCAAAAGTCATTATAAAATATTTTAGTTTACTTGATACTTTACTACTACTTAAAACATACCAAAAAACTATTAAACCACTAATCCAAGCTATCCTACTAAAGCTTAAAAACATAATTCCAATAGCAAAATACTTACCTATTCGTTTGATTTGTTCATCAGAAAAATCAAAAAATACAAAAAACAATAATGATAAAGATCCTACAAAACCTGCAATATTAGGATGAATGAATAAACCATAACCACGTAAGAACTGATGACCAGATATAAACTCTGTTGCTAATCCCTTCTGTGTTTGCATGTTTAAACTTACTTCTCCAAGTATAGATAATCCAATCGAGTGACTAGATAAAACCTGAATAATCATAGTTAGAAAATTTATGCCCAGAAATATTATCAAAGCGTAAAGTAATGGCTTTACTATTGCGGAGTTTATTTTAGCTAAATATCCTATAATACCCAAGTAAATCAGTAGAAATACACCGCCTGTTTCACTTATAAGAAAATGGTCAAATAATAATGGCAAAATAAAAACCAAATAAGTAAGAGTGATGGCAGCTCGCGAAGAAGCAGGTTTTATATATTTTATCCAAATATAAACACCAATTATTAGACCCGCAATCAAAAATAATCTTTCTAATCTATGAAAAACTAACGAATTAAATATTGAAAGACCGCCAAGTAAAAATGATAAAATTGATACACAAAGCGTAATCCACCTCTTCACTCCATATATATAGCAAAAAATTGCCAATGAAAAAAAAACTATAAAAATGTATCTTGTCTCAATCACAATATCTAAATAATTGTTTGTTCGCTCATTATACCAAAAAGTACTTAGATTCACTTTTCTACTTATGTATAAAGTAAATATAAGTGCTATCGCGATACCCTTTAAAAAATATTTATGATAATTTTTGAATAAAGTCATATACTGATTCTAGTATGCATTGATAATTTTTCCAAGTTAGTCTTGTGGTGACATCAAAATTAGTTTCGCCAAAAAAACGATTTATATGGGGTTTTTCCCAGTCTAGATTTTTTAGATTATTTACAAGTGTTTTATTTGGGTTACTATTTAGTTTTTTGAATATTTCGAGCAATTTAGTACGCTTATTTTGGTCGCTATCATTAGGTTTAGGGATTCCCATTACAAGGGCAGAATATACTTTCGGTGCAGGATAAAAACTTCCTGGTGAGATTTTGAATTGATACTTGTAATCCCAGAACATGCTAAGCCATCCCCCCATCAAAGTAAAGTCTGATTGAATTAAAGGTTTCCGAGCTACTTCGTTTTGCAAAATAACCAGAAAAGGTGTCTTAGGAGCGTAAATAGCGAGATCAACTAGCAAACGAGAGCCTATGTTATAAGGTAAATTGGAAATCAATATAGTCTTGTCATGAAATAACTTGTTGGTATTATTAATCAACTCTTCAGTAGCATCAGCTAACAAAACTTGAAATTTTGTTACAGGCGAAAACCGATCTTGTACTACTTGTTTAGCTTCATCGTCTATTTCAAGTGCGGTAACTTTTCGTGTAGTAGTGACCAAGTGCTCAGTTAGATCGCCCTGCCCAGGCCCTACTTCTAAAATATCATAATCAGGATAAAGATCTAATATCGCATCAACTTTATCAAATACTTTTTGCTTCACAGCAGTATTAACCAAAAAATTCTGACCAAACTTACGTTTCGGAGTCACTTGATAAGAGTTCACAACCTATTACTAGCATAAAATCTATAAATAGTCAATAGTGTACACCTATCTCTTGCCCAAAACCAAAACATAAAGTATACTAATGCCATATATGGCATCATATCACATACCACAGTTCCTTGACTCTGGAGACAAAATATTTGGACCTCTGAACGTTCGACAGTTTGGCTACGCATTATTTGGAGGAATTCTTAGCTTCCTTTTGTTCACAGTTGTGCAATCTATTATTCCTAGTATAGGATTATATGGAATTGTGCCCGTTTTTCCTGTAATTGCTCTTTTTGGATACTTAGCATTTGGAAAATATAATGGAAGAGATAGCGAAATTTATATTCTAAAATTGATTATTTACTTTTTAAAACCAAGGCTTATGGTGTATACTCGCGTAGCCGATAATTCAGATCTAGACGAGCACCTTTCTAAATTGACATATGAAAAAATCAGCAAAGAGTGGAATGAAAGAGTGGCACAGACTTCAACTGATGAAAATAATTTTGAGAATCATAGTACTAAAATGAAAGCAGAAAGAATACGCCAACTTGGTATTACCATAGATGTAGGTCAAAGAAATGCACTTCAATCAGTTATGAAAAATACAGTGGCAAATGAAATCTCTCAAAACAGTTTAAATGCTATGCTTCCACAAAACCAAAACCACAGATATACTCAGTCATTACTTATCAACAAAAGAGAAACTATCAAACCAATTGAAAGCGAAGTAGCTAACATACCTGAAACAAATTACTTTGAGGAAAAATAGGTTTTTTAACTTACCCAAATAATCACCTTGGCATCTTTATAAGTAGTTGGTATAACGATATCTTCAGGTATTTTTGTTAATATTTCATACTTAGTTTGTGGCTTTTTATCTAATTTATCGAAAAGCTCTTTAATTTTAGGATCAGTTATATAGATTTTAACAGTTTCTATGCTCGTTACTGTTGCGGATTTTATCTTTGAATAATTATTATTTAGATTTATATCTGTGAAACCTAGACTTATAATATCATTATAAATTTTATCTGTATCAAAACTTTGATTTCCAAGCACTATAACCTTAGCTTCAAGTAACACACCTAAAACAGAACTTTGAAGTATATTTTGAACAAAATTTCTTGCTTTATTCCTACTTACTGACGAGCCAGATCCTCCAAGAAAAGCGCCATCACAATAACCATTTTGTGAAATAGTTGGTGTGGATCGTTCGCATATAAATCCATTTCCTACTTGCCAAACATTAGTGATATAGTTATCTTTGATATTTGGATTATCTTTTAATATCTGACCAAAAGCCGCCAATTCATCTAATTTTAGAGAAGTTTTAAAGTTTTTGTTTATTATATTTAAGTATGTTGTAATTTTAGTAGCATTTTCAAATAAATTTTGTGATTTGATCTTATCGAGTAGGCTTTTGACTACGATACTTTGTCTTCTACCACGTGCAAAATCTCCCCCTTCTATACTTTCTGAATACCTACTCCTTGCATAGATAAGAGCTGTCTTTCCATCCATTTTTTGATTTCCTGTTTTAAATGTAGGACAAGGGCGAATAAGACCACTATAATCATCTTTGGGATAATTGCAATCAGTAAATTCATTATCTACATTTATATCTATACCACCTACCGCATCCACAATTTCTCTCACTCCATCAAAATTGATAGATGACCAATAATGTATAGTAATACCAAACTCTTTTCCAAAAAATTCTGCCAAATACCTTTCTCCGTCTCCAGTCTTCATTTCCTCAGCTAGTGTATATAGTCCATTGATTTTTCCGCTACCCCCACTTTGACTATCTGCATAAACAAAATCTCGTGGAATATTGAATGTAGTAATTTTTTGTTCTTTATAAAAATATGAAGCAACCATTAGTGTATCTGTGAGTCCAACTCCTGTAGCATCTTTACCGATCAAAAGAAAGTTAGTTCTACCTTCCTCTTCACCCTTTAGCTGAGTACGCTTACTGATATTGAGAATACTACCTATTTGACCTAATTGAGAGAAAAAATCAGTATTTTGACTATTTCCCAAGTAATTGTTACTATTTGATATCATTGAATATGCAAAAATAAACGATCCTATAAGTATTATGCTTATAAGCAAAATAAATACTGATGATATTTTACTCATTGAGAATCTAGATTTCTTAGGTTTATTTTCTTTGATTTCAGAATTATCAGTGTCAATTTTGTTTGGCTTTATCTTTACAGTATCTATGTCAATTATAGTAAAATTGCTCTCATTGTCATTTATGTTTTCCCTTAATAAATCATTTTCAAATCCTTTCATGTTTTCAGCAGTGCTTTTAAATGATGTCGGCATATATGGTTCTAGAAGTTCTAATATAGAGTAATTTTTAGATATTAGTGTAAATTCCAGAATCTCGTCAAGCTAGCTTTCTAAATAACATTATGATTTTAGTGATTTTTTGCCTTAAGCATGGCATTATCTTTTTATATCGATCATTGAGGATAATTCTTGTACAATGCTTGACATTCCTGATGGATTTGAATTAAGGAACACTATCTTACTATTGCCTGTCTCGTCGCGACCAACTGTTCGTAACATGTCTATGTACTGATTTAACATCACTATATTCAAAACAGATTCACTTGAAGTTCCTGTTGCCTGTGTTAAATCCTGTATTGATTCAGCCAAACCATTAATAATTGCTTTTCTTTCACCAGCTAGTCCTTCACCTTGTAAAACCCGAGTTTCTTTTTGAGCTTCAGCAGCACGCACTACTTTTATATACTCAGCATTGGCTTGGTTTTCAGCAGCTTCTTGAAGCCTTTTACTTGCAACCACACTACTCATAGCATCGGTAATTGCACTTGGTAAGACGACATCTTTAATTTGAAAATTATTGATTTGGTAACCCCAATTAAGCATTTGATCTGTAAGATGATCTATCAAATAAATCGTCAGTTCGTCTCGCTTTTCTAGTATTTCTTCATGGCTTTGTTTAGCTACATATGCTCTAATAGAGTTTTCTACAGTAGTTTTAATTACTTGTACTGGATTTTGTAGATTGTAAGCAACAGCATATGCTTCATTTGGTAAAACTTGGTAAATAAGAGATGTATCTAAAGTAATAGTGACTTTATCGCTTGTAATTGCGACTATAGAAAAGTCTAAATTTTGAGTACGCAAATTCAGAGTATAAACGATGCTTTCAAAAATAGGGATGATAATGTTAAATCCAGGCCTTAGAACCCTATTATACTGACCCAAACGCTCCACAATTAACATGGTTTGTTGTTTTACTATTCTGATACCATTGACTAAAATGTATATCATTACCACAATTAAAATAATCAGAAAAAAATTAATAAAAAACATATAAATAGTCAGTAAATATATACTTTTGTATACTTATTTTTAGGCTTTGTCAAGATACATTTGACAACTTTATCATTTATAATCAATTATTTAACTAGTACTCTAGTTTTATGCTCCTAATTATACTTTACTTTATTACCAATGTTCTTACTATTTTGATCTTATCGAGTTTATTACCTACTTTTGAAGTAACTGGATTTTCTGCAGCATTTATGTTCATTGTAGTATTAACGCTTCTTAATTTTACAGTAATTCCAGTGATAAAATTTCTCACCTTTCCTATTAATTTTTTAACTTTAGGCTTATTTCATGGGCTTATAAATATTTTAACAATCGCAGTAGTGGCAAACACTATAAGAGGTGTCGACTTATCTGGTACCACTACAGACAAATTTTTTACAGCATTGATAATCACTTTTAGTCTATCAGTTATTCATTCTTTAGTTGGAAAATTAAATCATTAAAATAACACCTTTTTAGTCTAATAATGAGTTTATTTATAACTAACTTGAATAACTATTTTATTTTTAATGAAAAAAAATACCTTTTATTGCAAGGTACTAAATAAGCGATATTATTAAGATAAGGCTTGATAACAAATTGCAGAAAGAGTGCCAAAGTAAAATATCATACATATTGAAATAAATACAACATAACGATTACTTTTTTTCTTATTTCTCAAAACTAAGTTGATTTGAATTAGCAGCTCTCTTACTCCAAGTATTGTTCCCGTAATAAAAGAAATAAAGTATATATAAGTTAGAAAACAAGTTGCTTTTTCTATGAAATAAACCATCTTAATAATTTGGAAACTGTTTTAGTTGATATACATATTTACTCCATATATATTTTTTGTCAAATGTCAACAATAACAGAATTTTTGTAGTATGAAGTTTAGACAAATTAAGCTTTGTGTTTTTTAAAAAACATAACAATTGGCGTTTGAACTACAATCCACATATCAAGCCAAAAGCTCCAATGCTCAACATAGTAAGTATCAAAATAAACCTCTTTTTCAAACGGCAAATCACTGCGACCATTTACCTGTGCATAGCCAGTAATACCAGGCTTAATATTAAGAACCTTAAAATGATGTGATTCATATTTGGCAACTTCACGGGGCTGATGAGGTCGTGGCCCAACAACGGACAAACTCCCCAAAAAAACATTGATAAATTGAGGTAATTCATCTAAACTAGTTTTTTCTAAAAACTTACCCACTCGCGACATACGAGGGTCGTCCTTTATCTTATACAAAGGCCCGCCACTATCTCTCATATTCTGCTTAGCTATGAGCTCTTGTTCTATTTTTAAAGCTTGTTCGTTTTTTTCTGTAGTACAAAACTCTTGCTTAAAACGCCTAAATTTAAACAAAGCAAAAACTTTTCCATTTGGGCCAACTCGTTCATTTTTATAAAATACACTTCCAGGTGAATCAAGCTTGATAGCAATTATGATTAGCAAGTAAAGCCAGCTAAAAACGAGGATAAATATACTAGAAAATATAACATCAAAAACTCTTTTCAATACTAGATACCATCCATCTAAATTAGTATGTTTTACTTGCAAAAATAACTCTTGGTTTATTAAAGTCGGCTCTTTAGCAAATGCGGAAAATTGATTAAAGCCAAAGGGTACATATAAAAATGACACTTTTTTTATTTCAGCAATGGATGCCAGCTTGACTTCGTACTTATTGTGTTTAGAGTAAATATAAATTTCTGATAGATAGCCTTTTGTAATTAGCAAATCGATTTTATTATACACTTGTTCATTTAACTCATGAAAATTATAGACTTTATTAATATTATTCTTGTTTTCAAGATAATTTATTATTTGATTATCATCACTTCCAATAACAGCTACATTCATTTTACCAATATTAAAGTAATATAAAACTTGCTCTATAATCCAAAATAAAAGTCTTCCAACCAAAACTGAATATAAAATAAAAAATCCCCCTGTAGCTAATATAAACCTACTAACAACTAACCCATTGAGAACATTTACACGAGTATTGTCATTAAAAAGGTAGAAAAAAATCAAAGGTAAAAGCACAGAAAAAATACCAAGCACAATATTTAATAGCTGTTTCCAAGCTGACTTCTTAACTTTTAGCTCATACATACCAAGAAATGCAAATACAAGTATAATGAAAAACGCCACTCCTAGTGCAGTCACAATATAATCTGTACCTCGAAGAACATTTTCTCGGTCAAAGGAAGTTGAACTATACCATCTATACCTTACGAGATAAACAAGGAAAGAACCAAATAGAATAGAAATATAATCTATAACGGGTAGAAATGCTGTTTTCCATATATTTCGAAGGACAGGTCGGGGAAGCATATTTGATATAAATTCAATAATCTAAGTTCTATACTTTAATAGACTAGTTTAGTCAAGTTTTCTTTGAATAAAGTTAAACTATAAAATTTAAATTAAAAGTTATTATCAAAAAACTCTCCAAAAGGAGAGAAATAAATATTTAAATTATTAATTTATTACTTTTCTAAATCGCCTTGATCTACAGATAAAGCAAGATTTTCATCTACTCTATTATATTCATCGGATTCTGTAACAGATGCGTTGACCTTGATACCAAGAGCGGTAAGTTCATTTGCAAGAACAATAAATGATCCTGGTAAATTTGGTGCATTGATAGGTTTATCTTTGATAATTGACTCATATGCTGCATCTCTACCTTTCACATCATCCGACTTAATTGTCAACATTTCTTGTAGAGCATAAGCGGCACCATATGCTTCAAAAGCCCACACCTCCATCTCTCCGAATCTCTGTCCACCTGAATGACTTCTACCACCAAGCGGTTGCTGTGTAACAAGTGAGTATGGCCCTGTAGATCGAGTATGAACTTTATCATCAACTAAGTGATGGAGTTTATTAAGATATAAATGACCTACAGTAACTGGACGATCAAACTTTTCTCCACTTTGTCCGTCCCAAAGTTCTAACATTCCATTTCTTGGAAAACCAGCTTGTTCTAATTCATCCTGAATGGTCTCTATCGAAATTTCATTTAACGGCTGTGTTTGAGCTAAAATACCGTTTTTTACACATGCTAAGCCAAGGTGAGTTTCAAGTAACTGACCCAAGTTCATACGTGCCACTACACCGAGTGGATTTAATACTACATCGACTGGTTCACCATCTACCGTATATGGCATATCTTCAACAGGAAGTACGACAGATACAACACCTTTGTTTCCATGACGTCCAGCCATTTTGTCGCCTGGTTTGAGTTTTCTGGTAGTTGCAAGCCAAATATGCACTCTCTTAATGACATCACTAGGAAGTGAATCACCTTTTTCACGCTCAAATAATCTTATAGAAATAACTTTTCCAGAAAGACCATGCTCTAGATACAATGAACTATCTTTTACATCTCGTGAGTATTCACCAAATAATACACGAATTAATTTATCTTCAGGAGATAGATCTACTTCACCTTTTGGAGTAATTTTACCTACCAGAATATCACCAGATTCTACATATGCACCTAATCTAATAATACCACTTTCGTCTAAGTTACGAAGCTTATCTGTTGCAACATTTGGAATATCTCGTGTAATTTCTTCATCGCCAAGTCTAGTTTCGTGAACATCTGTAACTAATTCATAGATATGTGTTGAAGTAAATTTATCTCTTTGTACGACACGCTCAGAAATAATAATCGCATCTTCATAGTTGTATCCTTTAAATGGTAGAAATGCAACACGAACATTTTGACCGATAGCAAATTCTCCATTTTTAATACCAAATCCTTCAATTAACACATCACCTTTTTTGACTTTCTCTCCGTACTTGACTTTTACATTTTGGTTAATTGTAGAGTGATCGTTTGATGGCAAGTATTTAAGGACCCAATGAGTGAACTCTTTTCCAGTTTTTTCTTCACGAACAATTACACGTTGACCGTTGGAGCTTATGATTTCACCATCTACCTCACTGACGACCATATAACCACTATCACGTGCAGCAATTTTCTCGAATCCAGTAGCTACAATTGGTTGCTCAGGCTTGATTAAAGGCAACGCTTGTCCTTGTTGGTTAGTTCCCATCAACACACGGTAACCATCGGTTTGCGAAATAAATGGAACCATACAAGTAGAAAGGCTCAAAATCTGGTTTGAAGCAACATCCATAAGATCAATATCCTCGATAGATGCTTGGAATGGATTACCATCACGGCGAGCACCAACTGTATCAATTAATATATTACCTAATTCGTCGATTTCAGTTATATGCTCTGAGATTACATATTTAAGCTCATCCTGACTTGATAACCATACTATTTCATTTGAAACGTGACGCTTAACTGGTACTTCAATGTCACCAGCATCTTGCAAATCACCTAAAACTTTTTGACTTACTAAAGTTCCAGACTTAGCAACTTTCTTACCTTTAACTATTACATCATCTGAAATAACTCGGGAGATAAGAGAAGGATCAGAAGCTTTTATAGAACTTTTAACTCTGAGATATGGTGTTTCTAGAAATCCTAATTTGTTTACTCTTGAATAAATAGCTGCGTGAACATTTAACCCAAAAGCTGGACCTTCAGGAGTGTTAACAGGACACAATCGACCATAATGAGAAGGATGTACATCGCGAACATCAAAACCTGCTCTCTCACGGGTCAAACCACCTGGACCTGAACATGTCATAAATTGGCGCTGATCCATCTCAGATAAAATATTAGTTTGATCCATGAAACGAGAAAGCTGAGAAGTATTGAAGAAATCTTCAATCATAGCTGCAAGAGGCCTCATATTGACTAATTGAGCAGGTGTAAAACTATTATCCTCGTTGATATTCATTTTATCTCTAGTGTTTTTAACTACGCGAGATAAACCAGCTTTAAAAGTATTACCTAACCACTCACCTACTCCACGAACCCTTCGGTTGCTTAGCGAATCAATAGAATCTGGCTCAGTCTTCTGTACTGACATCTTAACAAGCTCTTTCATTGTAGCTAAGACTTCATTATAACCAAGAGTTTTTTTATAAGTCCAACCTTTTGTGGATTCAGATTCAAAACCAAGTCTTTGGTCAAACATATGACGACCTACAGCACCAAAATCGTATTTAGATGGCTCTTCAAATAAACTAATGATATATTTTCTACCTTGTTCAATCGATACGATATCACCTGGACGAATTTTTTTATAAATAGAATTTACAGCCTCTTCAATACTTTGTGTTCCATCTTTAGCTAGCGTAGCTTGAATAAAACTAACTTTTTCATCATTATCAATACCTTTAAATAAATCAATAATTTCTTGATCATTTACAATACCAAAGATTTTGAGTAATTGAGTAGCAGGAAACTTTTTCTTTCTATCGATACGAGCATAAATACAACCATCGGCCGCAGTGACAAAGTCAATCCAAATACCGCGGCTAGGAATAATTTTAGCTGCATATGAAAATACACCTTTTTCTAATTCGCGGGTAAATATAACACCAGGAGATTTAACAATCTGACTAACGACTATCTTCTGTACACCGTTAATGATAAAGTTACCTTTTTGTGACATCAATGGCACTTTACCAACAAATACCCGTTGAGTCTTTTTTTCTTTAGTGACTAAATTTTCTACAGTTACATTTATGTAGAACGGCGCAGAAAAACTAGAACTATTTAAAAGAGCTTTGTATTCATTTATTTCAGGATCAGCTTCAAGATAAAACTCTGGACCGAGGTCGACTTTCCATCTACCTCCCGCAGTGTCTTCTATAGGACTAAATTCTGATAATATATTTGCTAGATCATTTTTCCAAAAATTTTGGTATGACTCTAATTGCATGCTGTTTAAATTCGGAACAGGAAACTGATCTTTTTTAACACCAAATGTACTACGTGTATAAGTTTGAATTGCCATAGAAAATACATTTATTAAGACACATTGGTTGTATGTTGTCAAGAAATAAATCTTATAAAGAGTAGTAATTGTGCCAAAATGCTTTAAAAAATCTCATTCTATTGACAATTATAGTATAAAAAGATTAGTATCTATATTATTATAACAAATATTCACCTGACATTTATCATGCTTATTACGCAATTGACCGAGCAACTAGCTACCAAATTTCCATACAATTGGAATTTACCACCCGATTTAACTAAGGGAATACTGACCACAAATCAAGCATTTTTATTAGCTAAGGAGCTGAAAAAGAGCCCTCAAGAAGTAGCCGTTAATCTTGCTAGCGAAATTCAACAATTTTTTGAATCACAGAATTTAGATTTTGTAGCTACTGCACTTGGACCGTACATAAATATAGATTTTAATGAAAAAGGTCTACAAAATTATTTTTATAAAAATAAAGTTGATACAATTAGCCCAACAAATACTTCTAAAATTTTGCTTGAATATTTTTCACCAAATGTAGGTAAAAAAATGCACATTGGAAATATTCGTACAGCCAATATTGGAGAGTCGCTTCGAAGGATTCTATCATTAAAATATATCAATGTTATTACAAACAATCATTTGGGTGACTGGGGTATACAGTTTGGATTTTTGATTTGGGGAGTCTCACATATTGAGAAGCTTGGTCTAGGACTAAATGGTATTGACTGGAACAATGAAAACTCTGATGAAACAGTAAATGTTCTACAAAAAATATATGTAAGAGTAAACGAGCTGACAGAAACTAACGATGAAATAAAAAAAGAATGTCAAGTTACTGCTCGTGAATTAGAGCTAGATTTTGGAAACAATCCTAACGGAGAGATCGAATCTACTTGGAGGAAAATTATTGATGTTTCGATAAAGAGCTACACTTCTGCCGAAGGTTACTTAGGACTCAATGTGCTCTCAGATGATCAGCTAAGCAGAGAAAATGATATAGATTTAGAACAATTTCGAGGTAAAGAAGGTCTTTGGCAGTATAATAATAATCACAAAAATGGTCAATTTGATGTTATCATTGGAGAATCATTTTATCAGTACTTTATGAAAGAAATACGTAATCTAGCAAATGCGTCATCAAAAGAGTTTGCTGGTTTAGATTTTATCAAAACTGAAGGTGACGCGATTTATGCTGATTTAGAAGGAGATGGACTTGGTAGATGCTATTTGGTTTCATCTGATGGGTACAGCATCTATGCTGCTCGTGATGTGCTGGCTAGATTTGTATGGGCGGGATCGTTTAATACTTCTATTCATATATCTATTGCAGATAACAGGCAAAACCACACATTCCAGCAAAGCTTCAAAGTAATACAAAAAATAATTCAAAGCGGTTATTATGGCGATCGACCGTTTGGGCTTTTAACTCAAAAGCAAACTGATACAGCATTGCAAGCCTTATCTCAAGACAGCCTAAATCATGTAAGTTTTGGATTTATGAGCTTACCGGAAGGAGCTATGAGTACGCGAAAAGGGACTGTACTACTTTTTGAGACGGTAAAAAATTTGCTTGAAAAAGAAGTTGAAAGCGTTCTAATTGAAAAAAATCCAGAAGTAAAAATTAATCCAGAGTTTAATCAAAAAGTTCAAAAAATAGCTGTAGCAGCGCTAAAATGGCAAGATTTGAGTAAAGATCGAGACCAAGATATCATTTTTGATGTCAAACAAGTTACTAAATTTGAGGGTAATACTGGAGTATATCAGCTCTATACTCTTGCACGTATCTCAAATATTCTGAGAAAAAATGAAACAACAAATAAATTGGATCCAGAAAATATCATAATGCTTAATCCGACTGAAGTTGAAATTCTAAAAAAAATATATCAACTTCCCTATGCTTTAGAGGGTGTAATAGATAATCTGAAACCACATATTTTATGTAACTATCTCTATGAGTTTACAACGATGGTCAATAGCTGGTATGCTGAATACTCGGTAGCCCGTGAAGAAGACAGTCATCGAAAAGATGCCCTACTCCACCTATGTTTTAGGATTAAGATTCATATCGCTTATTGTTTAATACTGCTCGGAATTGAACCAATTGAAAGTTTATAAAATTAATATTTCACTCTTGCAAATATTTTATATATAGTATAATTCTTTTGTACAAAATACAAGTGTTAATTAAGTTTAACAGAATTCCGAGTCGATTAGCTAAAACTTATGAATTCTAGAAATAGGAAAATCAAGATGGAATCAATGTAGCATTTTAGTAGATTATAAAATAACAAGTAATAAAAATTACTGAAGATTTATAAATATTGTTAAAAAATTTAATTTTGCATGTCAAGATGAAGTCATTAGTTGTACAGTTTACTTTGGTTTGGGGCATACAACTATTGCTGAGGATAGTATAAATCTGCAAATATCAATAAAACTTTTAGGCTGGACCAAAACTAATTGTCTGTTTCTATCAACTTTTTTTATTTTATGTACTTTGAGGTAATAGTTTAACTACTTTCACTTCATTTTTTATGCTAAAATAAATATTAAATACAAAAATAATATAAAAAGGTAGTCTAAATCCAATTTTAAACTTAAGCGAATTTCTTAACTATATTAGTAGTCGTTTTAAAACCTTGATAGTATATTTTAGACAAAATAGATCTAACATTTGGACCAAAACTATCTAATAACAAGAACAAACTAAAAAATTTGTTTGAAATAGATAGATTATTTCTAATCTCGTATATTCCATATATCCAAATATTCCAGCTAAAAATAAAATTCGCTAATACTAAAATACTATTAGAGAAATAATATTTTTAATATTAGCGTAATTAAGTTAGTAATAACTATTTTTCCTTATAATAAGTTTTAATTTGATATAGAACGTATAATGTAATTAAATTTCCAAGTAACCACGGAAGTGAAAAACTCAATACTGCAATTATCGTATTGATAAGTTGTGCAAAAACCAAATATTTCCATGCAGAATAGTTTTTTGGTTGCAAGCCTGTTTGCGCTTTGACAAGAAAATAAAGTACAAAACCATAAACAGCAATATTAAGACCGCTTGCGAGAGCATTATTTTGACCTAAGTAACCATATCCAAATATACCAGAAGAGAAAGTAGCCATTTGCTGTAAGAGTACTACAGAATAAATTGATATAAATGATGCGAAAACTGTAGAAAATATCATCAGCATGTTAATGATAGGCATGAACTTGACAAACGTTTCTTTGACGTTATTTGGTAGATCTGGTGCTCGCTCCACCAAAAAATCATGAAGATAATCATCTATTTGGGTAAAAAGGTTGTTTTTATCATTAGAATCATGGCCTGTGTTGTGCTTAGTGTGCTTAGAATCACCATGAGTGTGAACTTCTTCTTTTATTGTTTTATTTTGCTTTGTCATATTAATGTAATTTATTACTTAGCATAATTAAACCAAAATCTTTTGTCAAATTGGATTTAGTTTTTTACTCGTATACTTTGTGTTTTCACATTTGTAGAATTCGTAGATGGGTTGATAAAATTGATCAAGAGACTCAAAGTTGGCACAAGAAACAAAGTTAGTAATATTATAATACTAAATACTTTAAACAAAATAGTTTTATTAAACGGTATCTTTATTTTTGTAATATTTTCTTGTAAAACTTGCTTACTTTTTCTGTTGTTACGGGACATAATTAGGATGTCATCATATTACACAATATTTTTGTTTATAGCAAATGCAAAAAATTAATAATCGATCCAAATTCAAAATATAATAGAAATTTACTAGTTTATATTTTAGTAATATTATTTTTGATGCAATTAAAGTATCGATTTTGAAACTAGGAAAAAGTTATCATACTATAAAATAATCTAAACATTTTTTATTGACATAAATCAGATATTTCCTTATTTTTCTTAAATTATAGTAAATTTATGCGTATTTTATCAAACGAACTTAGTAAACATATCGGTCAAGAAGCTACGGTCTCAGGCTGGCTCCACAAAAAACGCGAAATGGGTAATCTTACTTTTTTAGTAATAAGAGATAGGCAGGGTTTGATTCAGATTGTAGACGACATGAGCGAAGAGTCTAGTAAATTAAAAGGGCTACAAAGCGGAACTATCATTAGTGTTACTGGAATGGTTAAAGAAGAGCCTAGAGCAAGCAATGGTGCCGAGATTCATGATCCAAAAGTAACTATTGAGGTACCTATTACTGAAGTACCACCTATTGAAGTAGACAAAAACATAAGCCATAACCCTGATAACTATGATACACTATTTGGTTATCGCTATTTGACACTACGTAACCTCAAAGAACGTGCTATTTTTCGTGTTCAAGATGGTGTTTCACGTGGAGCTAGAGAATTCTTTCACAAAAATGATTTTACTGAATTTCGCTCCCCAAAGCTCCTTGCTGGTGCTACTGAGGGTGGATCTGAAGTATTTACATTGGACTATTTTGGTCAAACTGCTTCACTAGCCCAATCTGCTCAGTTTTATAAGCAAATGATGGTGGGAGTTTTCGAGCGTGTATTCGAAATTGGTGCTACGTATCGTGCTGAGCCTAGTTTCACTACCCGCCATATGACCGAATTTACGACTATCGATATGGAGCTTGGCTTTGTAAACAGTGTACAAGACGTATGGGATATAACAAACAATTTACTAAACAGTATTAGCGACTATATTTGGACACACTATGAAGGTGATTTAAATCTACTTGGGGCTATAAAACCTCTATTACCAAGCAAATATCCACAAATCACAGTAGATAATCTCCATGCACTTTACTTTGAAAAAACTAAAAAAGACCTCCGTGGTGAAAAAGATCCAAGCCCAGAAGAAGAACGCTGGATATGTGAGTATAGCAACAAAAATTGGGGATCGGATGCAGTATTTGTAACCGAATTTCCCTCTAGTGAAAAAGCTTTTTATCACATGGTAAATCCTGACAAACCTGAAGTTACCTATCGAGCTGATTTACTATTTCGTGGTGTAGAAATTGCGACTGTACCACTACGAGAACACCGCTACGATATATTACTAGAGCAGATTAAAGCCAAAGGATTAGATCCAGAATCAGAAGGATTCAAATACTATGTAGCGGCATTCAAATACGGTATGCCAATGCATGGAGGATTTGGAATGGGCTTTGAGAGACTAGTACAGAAATTTATAGGACTCGCAAGCGTCAAAGAGGCTACACTATTTCCCAGAGATGTCAATCGTTTGGCTCCGTAGGGAAGTTAATTTTATAGTTGATTAAGTTTGTTGCCAACATTAATTATAAATCATATTACAAAACTACACCTTCGAAAATCAATAAAATGAAAAAAATTGCAAAGTTTTTGTCGTATGTTTATTATTTGCAATGGTAGTTGATACAGTATTATTTTTTGGAGGTTTATATGTATTATCAAATCAAAGTGAAGAGCTTACAAAGCGTGACGAATAATACTATTAAACATTGTATTTGGGAATCCCCTTAGTAGGAGTAGCATGTTTTATATATGCTTGTATAAGCTCATCATATAATCATAAATAGGTATAACCGATTAGTGCAGTAGATTTTATTATACTGATTTTTATTTGATATATTGTTGCTTCATTTTTTTCAATATCATGATACTTACTTCAAAATTAATAATAGCTAGCTAAAAAAATTAGTTTTTACCAAACCATTTTTTAGTAAACGGAAATACCAAAATTATTCCAGGAATCAAGAATATCCAGCCTGGCATAACTGGTAAAATAATACCGATAACTCCCAATACTACTAGTCCTGTACCAATAATTATTCGAGCCAGTGGATGGTAGTTATCGAACTTTTGAACAGTCTTGTGAACATGTTTCCAAAACGATTTATCCATGAATGAGTTTATTTTTTTAATCATAATTGCACTTAGTTTGTTTTAGAATATATAGAATGTTTTGATGTGATAGCGAATAAATAACTAAAAAATAGCCCTATAATAGTACCAGCGAGTACATCTGAAAAAAAATGCACACCTAAATATAGACGTGAAATACCTACAAGAATAGGTATCAATGTCAGTATTCCAACCAAAATGTAAGTTAATACTGACATAGATTTTCCTTTACTCTGCATTGATCTCCAAAACATAATAAGTAATATGGGATACACCGTAAATGCAATGGTTGCATGACCAGAAGGAAAACTAAAGTTGTTTTCAGTGGCTAGTCTAAACATCATATCAGGCCGAGAACGAGCAGTAATAATCTTAAGAAAATACGTAACAGTCGATGCTAAAAAAATAGCCAAAAATGTCAACAAACCATCCATAAATTTTCTTTTGAGAATATAAAAAAGTATCAATAAAACAGCCATTAATACTGCAATTTGCTCACCAATAAAAGATATCGCGATCATTATAAAAGTTAAATGTGAACTACGAAAACTAATCATAAAATTATAAACAGTCGTATCGACATTGCTAGTTTCGCGCTCTAAAACTTCACGAGTCAAATAAATAAGGAACAACAAAAAAAACCCAATTAATGCTGATTGAACAAACTTTTTAGAAAAAACCTTCATAGAATATAAACCTTATAGTAATAGCCTACCTACTGCCATACCAAAATGGGAAATATGCAAATAGTACCATACCAATATACCAAACGATTGTAAATAATACATTCCAACCTGCTTTTATCTTTTTTTGGAAAAACAACGCCCAATCATTAGACAAATTATAATTATTTTCTTTTAAATTATGAGTAACTATAAGGAAAAATGCTGCAGTTGAGCTGATCGCAGATAATAAACACCATGGACAAAAAACACCAATTACATATGCCGATAACCAAACAAAATAAGTAGAAAGAGTAAATGCACCCAAAACTCCAAGAGTTACCAAAACTCCCAACCATCGACTAATTTTGGGTCTTTCTATCATAAACAAACCAAATAATAATACTGCAGGGTATCCAGCGATGCCAAAAAAAGACCATGGAATTCCAAGTATGCTAGCATATGGACTGCGCATCACTGTAGCACAATTAAAGATTTCGTTTACATCACATGGCAAAACCTCATTTGGATTCATTAAGATATGGATTTTTTCAACACTAAGAGTAAATGCTGCAGTAAAACCGATAGAAGCAAATAGTACTATCAGAATAGCTAAGTAGTGATTTTTAATAAATTTATTTATGCTTTGTACCATAGTGTTATTAAGGTTAATAAACTTTATAAATGAGGTCAAGCATAAAAATTTGACGATTGTTTTAAAGATGTTTATAATACTTTGCAATAAATATGCACACACTCACCAAGATAATCAACTCAATACTAAAAATTATTGTAAATATTACACTTTTTCTTCTGGACCTTATATATAAAAATGGATATAGAAGATTTTTTGTACTTGAAACTATTGCACGCATACCTTATATAAGCTATTTATCAGTATTACACTTGTATCAATCCATTGGTAGGCATCCTAGTTATGAGCTTATGAACATGCATTTTCACCAATCTGTAAATGAAGAGTACCATCTACTTATTATGGAAGAGCTAGGTGGTAATGATTTATGGATTAATAGGTTTTTTGCGCGATCTCTTGGGGTTTTCTACTTTTGGACAAATTGTGCTTTGTATCTATTTTTTCCAAATTCAGGATATTATTTAATGGAAGTTGTAGAATCCCATGCAGCGGACACTTATACAAGTTTTTTACACGATCATGAAACAGTACTTAAGCAAACCAATGCCACAAAAATATGTCATGATTATTTTTTTTCTACACATACTCGCATGACATCACCCCCTGAGAAAACTGAATCATTGAATCTATACCAAGTTTTTGAATCTATTCGTAACGATGAAGTTTTACATTCTAAGGAAATGCAAAATTGCTCCACATTTACTAGTTTATCCTCAAAAAATCCTGGTGTCGAGCTAATTAAAAAACCCTAAATAAAATAAAGCCCTAATATTATAATAATTAGAGCTAGACATATTTACTTATCTTTTTCTTTAGTCTGGAGTATGTGTCCTAAATGTTTAATAGATACTGCTTTCTCATTTAATTTTGATTTTATCATATCAAAGCTAAACTTAAAAATCGAGTATTTAATGGTAAGAACAAGCATCAGAGTCAACGGAAATGATATCTGATAATTTTCCCAATAAATATCATATGCCCTTTTCTCACAAAAGTTTTTTATTTCTAAATCTGTAGCAGAAACCCACACTATTTTATCTTCTGAAAGAGAAATTATAGATATTTCATGAGTGGATTTGGCTTCAATGCATTCGATTTGCCGGACATCTAGGGTGGTTAGGATATGTACATATAAATGATGTAACACAAACCATGTCAATATAATAAACAAATTTATAAATACTTCAATGTATTTTATATTTATTGCTATATCTTTGTGTGTGTACTCAGAATCTTTCTTTTTATGAAATAAAAAATTCATGTTATTCTAATCCAAAATAAACCTTGAGAATAATGTTATAATATAACACTTCCTAAATTATGTCAAACATAAGTATATTCGATAAACACTAGTTTGATAAAACCAAAAATATGTGAATATATCGTGTGTGTGTAAAACATATAGGTAGAATAAATGAGAAAAGCTATATATTTCGTTTGAAACATAATAGATACTTTCACTGATTTCAAAAACTTTCTGATACGTTCAGATTTAAAAAAACGAAGATAATATTTGCAAAAATATTTGCCATCGTTTTTATTATTCTAATCCAGTTTATTTCTGAAAGCAATTATCTAGAAAATCTTTATAGTTTATTTCCAAATTTAGAAGAGTCATATAGCGTCAACAATGCTGTTATAAGTGAATTTTCTATTCAGTTAGTTTTGCTATATTTAATATCTAGTCTACTTATAGAGAAGCTTTACTTTCGTAGATGGATGACAAAAAACATAAATTTGTCGTTGCTTTTTGATAGCTAGAATAGTGACTATCTTATTTAGCTATTTTATGTTAACTTTTGTTATAGAGTTTTTGGAATTTGACTTAAACGAAGCTATATCAACTTTAATACAATATGTTGTATTAAGCGTTTGCTTTATTTTAAGCTACTTTCTAATAGGAAGTAAAATCCATAACTTTCACAATTTCATCAGTCAACATGCTGGCACACTATTTTATCTTCATGCTTCGTTTTTGCTATCTTACTTATTACAAATTACGAACAAGGAGTATCTGGTCGTGTTATGTTACTGGCACAATTGCTAATATTCACTTCTGCTATTATTTTAGAATCCTTACGGATTAGACTTGGATTATTGTATAGTTTTAGCTATCATTTTGTATCTAATTTATTGGCTTTAGCCTATATTTTGTTGAGTCAAGAATCACAATTTAAGGCAACTAAATAAACACTATCTCATATATAAGTAGTTTTTTTATACTAAATTAGCCTTTATCACGCATGATACCAATATGACTTACTTTAAATTTTCTAGTAGATCCTTTACTAATGAGCTTCGAATCAATCCTATCTTTTGTTAAATATTTTTCCATGCAAAATAATGGGTCAGAAATTTAATTCTTGACCCCAGTTAAACTATTTGATTTTTTTAGTAGCTGTAGAAACTAGATATCCTAAAATACCTGCAATAAAACCTGCATAATAATAGTGAATATCGTGTGGCTTTGGCATTATATTATTTACTACTGATAGTCCAGCCTGATATATTATGAATAACGTGAAACCACGAGATACCCATGTCAGAATGTCATTCTTCCGTTTACCAATTGTAAGCACCCATTCTACAGTAAGCAGTGAAATTAAATAAGCTCCTAGAAAAGTTGAAAAATATACAAAAAATTCTAGATGTAAAAACCTGAGTACAAGGAAAAAAGCAATAATAAATGAGAGTAACTCCCGTAAAGCTATTTTCGTAAACTTTTGATTTGATACCCATTTAAAAAATCTCCTAGCATTTATCCAAACTCTATGAAGAAAATTTCGCATTTAATATGCTCACTATTTACCGAAGGGTTTCTATTGAATGTTATCACAAAAATCCTGCAATGTCAAGAATCATTTTTCCAAACTACTAGCATTATTTAAGGAAATTTTGGCCTTAGGAAATAAGATTAAATTATACGATAATTTTCTATTGACAGACTGTCGTCAATCTATCTAATTATAGATATGTCACAAAATATATATGAATTTTCTGTCGAGATGATGGTCAAAAGTACAAATTCCATAATTGTTATTTTACAAAAAGCTGATTCTTTAAAAACTGAAAACGGCATGTCAGATGTAGAGATTCTTCAAGCTCGCCTAGCTCCTGATATGTTACCATTTGTAAAGCAAATTCAGATAGTTTCTGATAATCTCAAAGGTCATGTAAGCAAACTAGCAGGTATAGAAGCCCCAGTAATGGAGGATACTGAAACCACACTTGCACAACTAATCCAAAGGCTTAAAACTACTGTTGAATTTGCACAGAACGTGAATGCAAGTACTTTAGAGCAAGCAGATGAAAGAAAAATTCTAATGCCAAGATTTTCAGACAAAACAATAAAACCAAATAATTTTTTGCGTGACTTTGGAATCCCGAATTTTTATTTTCATTTGGTAACCGCGTACGGTATATTGAGAAATCTTGGTTTTGAAATAGGAAAAGGCGACTATATCGGTGAAGTACAATTTGACGATTAGTGTCACTATTAACACCTATCTAATCTGTAAACTGCACAATAATCTTTTTCAAAATACTTGTTTTCTACAAATTTAAAACCTAGTCTTTTATAAAACCTGATTGCTCGATTATTAATAACTAAAGGATCAATTATAATTGCCTTGACTGACGAGTCTTCGAAACATTTTGCAATAATCAGATTCATTACGGTTGTGCCATAACCTTTTCCCAAATCGTTTTCCTCACCTAACCAAATATCAATAGCTCGAAGTCCTTGTCCTATCTTACTCCAATAATGAGTTTCTTCATTTGCAGGGTCGCAAACTTGTACCATACCAATCTCTCTACTATCAAGTTCAGCGATATATACTTGTACAAATTTAGACGGATTACGGAGTTGCTTATCTATCCAATCATTATTTACTACATCAGCATCTTCTCCAGAAGCAAATATAATATAAGGTTTTTTATCCCAGTATTTAATAAGTGGTAAGTCGCTAATTGTAGCTAGTCTTAGGATTGTAGGCATAATCTGATAGAAAGTAAAATTTATAATCATAAAAAAATCAAGCCTTGTATTTATAACAAAGCTTGTGAAGTAATTTAACATTGAGCTAAACTAGGTTAAGTAGCTTGCTCAGTGGTGTTTCTTCTGGACAAATAGACCAGTGTCTAGATGTGATTATAACATTGTCATTCACCCAATTGAGTCTGTATTTGTTTAGCCAATTAATTGTAATTATCCATTTTGGAGAACCAACTGAAAAGCTGGCAATTGAACTTTTTTTAGGTCGTGTCATAAAACTTCTCAACATTGTGTCAAGAAATAATGGACGTAAAGTTTTATCAATTTCAACTACATGAGAGATGCACCAGGAAGTCGAATTTTCTCGACCACTATAATCAGCAGCTAAAGCAGAAATCCAAGCATGGAAAGCGTAGTTGCTCTTTTGTTCAGGAATAGTATTTCCTTCATAAATATAAAGAAATGCTCTCATATCTTGTTTTGGATCATACTCAAGTAGTGCAATGTACGTTTTACCGTTATACTCAAATACTTGTGTAGTCTCTCCAATTTTGAAATCTTGAACTAAAAAATCATTAGAATTCATTGTTTTTCTCCTGTGAAAAAGTGTTAATTACTACACAGTATATAACCTACTTTAAAGCTTTTGTCAAGTATGTATACTTACCTAAATAAGCCAAAAATAAATCCACCAATTAATGTGGTTATAAGTAAGTAACTGACTAGCGACGACTACTAATTTCTTGACCTTCATATTATTATCCCCGCTTATCTAAAGCTCAGTTTGAACTACGATTGGGAAAATAGAACCTAGCCATATTAAAAAAGAAATGATAAGCCATGAAATATTTGTATTTATTATAAAGAACTGACTATGCGACAATTTGCAATACCACTTGTATAACGTACGAAAGCCCTACACTTTTTCCTGTTTCTTTTTTTCTCTTCATTCATCTTATCAAAACCAGTCACTGCCATCCGAAACTTTCCAAAAATGGTGAACTAAACCAAAATACCGCAATAATGATTTGTAAAAAACTGACGCCTAAAATAAGCAAAATATTCATGTTTGGGAAAAAAACAAATTCAAAATAGGTGTCAAATACCTTTATCTCCTACCAAAATTCATTGAATAGAAAGTAAAAAAAGAATTATTTGCATAAAACGAAAATATGATATATAATTATTTAGTTAGATAAATAACGTAAATAAAAACAAATATATTATATGATGCAAACAAACAAATTTTTTCGTCTTTCTCTTTCGGTTTTAGCTGTATGTGGCATTGTCTCTGGACTTGCCGTTAACACTACTCTGAATACTCACGCTGCTGGTGTCACTGTTACAGTTGCTCCTTCAGCTGTCGCTGTCTCTACAGCCACTACTCCAACCTTAGCTATTACTACTACTGCTACTATTGCTATTGGAGGTACCGTTCAGGTTACTTACCCTACTGCTGGATATACTGGTGCTGGTGCTATTGCGGTTTCTACTGGTGTTGTAGGAACAACTACAATTACAACTTCAGGTACAGAAACTATTCTTACTGCTACAGTTACAACTGCTATTCCTACAGGCGCTTTAACAATCACTATTTCAGGTTTGACTACCACTTCAACAGCTACAAATAATTCTTTCAAAGTATATGCTGGTGTTGATTATGGTGCTAACTTTCAATATGTAGGATCTGCTAACGTAGTTTCAGTTCGTGCTCGTGTTCCTTTACAGCTTGCTTTTGCAATTCGAAATACTGCAGATACTGCAAATACTAATATTTGTGATATGGGCGATCTTACTACCTCTGCTATTGGTTTTTGTGATTACAGACTTAAAGTAACTACAAATGCTCGATCTGGTTATACTATCAATGTAAATACCACTGGTAACTTTACAAATGGTACTGATAACTTCGCTAATGCTGCTGTAGGTACTGCTGGTACTGCTCAAGTTGCTGGTACTGAACTATATGGTGCTAAAATCACACCTGGTTCTGTCACTGGTTCTGGAGGTACTGTAACTAATGCAACAGTTTATTCTGGAACAAACAATGTTTCATATGTAAATACTACTGCTGCAACTCTATTAACAGCTACTAAGCCAAACAGCCCTGCTGCTACAGATCTTACTAATACAACATTAATAAGACACGAAGCTGCAATTTCAGCTAATACTTCTGCTGGACTTTATACCCAAACTGTAACTTATACAGTAGCCCCTTCATTCTAAATAACTCATACTTTCTGATATTTCACCTCCTCTTTTGGAGGTGTTTTGTTGACAAGTTTGACTAAGTATAATTATATTTTCCTTACGTGTATGTTTTCCAGGTTTCTTAGTTTTGTATGTATTTTTAGTTTCTTATTCAATCCATTGGTAAATACTAAAGCCCAATCGTCATCACAAGGTTTGATCGTTTCTCCTCCGATTCAAGAAATTGAAGTTGTACCTGGCAAAACTTACAGTATCGATTATGATATCGAAAACAATACCGATACTGACCTACTTACGGTAGATACAAGTATAGAAACTTTTGAAGAAGGAAGTATACCTGGGTCAGCAAATGTAGTTCCCTTCAAATCTGAAAAGGATTTTAGCTATTGGCTCAAAGTACCAAAAACTCAAGATTTTAAGAAAAATATTAATACTAAAGTTACATACCAGATTACTATTCCTGATGAGGTATCCCCTGGAGCAAAATTCTTTGCAGTTACATATCAACCGAGGGGTAGTGAAGTGCAAAATGTAGATGGAAAAAATACAGTAGTTTTGAAGTCACGTATTGCTACACTTATTTTTGTAAATATTGGGGGTGATAGCACTAAACAGCCACTTATCCAAAATTTTTCAGCTACACCAGCATGGATAGATCCTTTATTTGATAAAATAGATGTAAACTATGATGTAGAGGTCAAAGGAACCAGTTTTTATCGCCCTGTTGGAAATCTATTTTTGATAGATGATAATTCGGACAATATTACTACTCTTTCTTCTATTATATCGGATAATCTAATACTTCCTGGTGCAAAACGATCATACAGCAAATGTTTTGGAAATAATATATTTTTGACAAAATGTAATGAACAAAGTACGTTTGCCTTGCCATGGCTTGGAAAGCGCGATATAGAGATAAGGCTCGATTTTACTGATGGAGGAAGTAACCCGCAATCCGTTACTACTAAAAAACAAATAATTTTTGCTCCATACAAAACTACCTTACTTTTACTAGGTGTATTAATTATAATTTTGCTAGGCTTTAAGACAATAAAAAAATATAGAAAATAGTATATAACTATGAAAAATGTTTCTACAAATAAGATAGATATAGTACAAGATGAGATAAAAGGATTACAAAATCGATTTAAATTAATGTCGTTAATATTGGTAACTATAGTAGTTGTTAATATAATAGTTCTTGGATTCCTTCAATACAAAGAATATCAATCGAAAAATCTTGTTTTAGCAAGTGATAGTAAGTTAGTTCAATTACCTGTAATTCCAAACATCAATCAAGATTATAGTACTTCAATTACAAGCTTTTATAACAATTCTGCGGTTAGTGAAATAGGTTATCAGCTAGAACTTAAAAAACAAAGTATATCAAGTAAAAATACAACGAATTGTTTTACTCCTGAGATTCCGCCGATACTCAACGGTTGTGGATTTATTGTACGTCCATTTGCTACTGGTATCCCTGCCCAAGGTACTTATTTACATAAAATAGTGTTTAATGCTAAAATGGGAGCTGAAGATAAACTAGCTATAGATATTCGAGATAATGAAAAAAATGAAATAGTTAAATCTATTGGACAAATTGAGGGAAAAAGTGCCGAATACTCTGTCATATTACCCAATACGCTTGCAACTAATGAGCAGATCTTAGTCAGGTTATGGCCAAAAAAGGAAAGCGAGATTACTATTGACGAAATAAAAATTGAGTCTTTCAATATTGCAAAACTTCAAGAAACCAAATTAACACTTTCAGTAGACTTAGTTTCAAAATATAAAGATAGTAAGATGCAAATTTATATTGACAGTGATCAAAATGGTTTGTTCGATCCGCAAATTGATATTTTATGGAATTGCGTCAACGGTTTTCCTGGTGTAGAACCTACTACCATTGATAACACTGGTTCAATAAATCTTGTACGAAATGACATTTGCGTTACTAAAAATGCCCCTGCTAGTTGGAGAACAGACAAAAAAGCAAATGCGTTGCCTGCATACCACTGGCTGGCAGTTATTGCTTTAGATAATAAAAATCTAGATATTTATCCTTTCAAAGTAGTTTATGGTACTAAGGAATATGAACTTAAATAGAATTGGGCCGCGCTTAATCTTATTAATATTAATAATCTCATTATCTACAATATTACTAGGCTTGCCTGCCCCGAAAGTACGCGCAATTGGAAGTATTACACAAGCTTTAAAAACATCAAATAGTCTTGGATCAGCACAAACTAACTATCCTACAGAATATATACTTAATACTGCTACACTTATAAGTTCAGGTACTATGCGATCTGACTGTGGCGACATACGCATGTTCTCAGATAGCGGTTTGACGACTTCACTCACATATGCAGTGTTGAGTTGTAATACTACGTATACATCTGTGGTTTATATAGTACCAAGTTTAGCAACAGGATTTAGTACTCAATATATAAATTATAACGACCCGCCAGCTATAACGACAGCCAATCCAACTGCTGTATTTGACAAATATGAAATGTCAACTGCAACACCCCCTACTTGTACGCTTGGTGGTAGTGCTACATGGGATGCAACAAATAAGTGGTTAGCTCTTACTGCTGCTGTTAATAATCAGTCTGGAACGTGTAATTATAGCTATTCTTCAAGTTTAGCCACGAAAGGATACCGAGCTTTTTATCAAACATATGCTGGAGGTGGAACTGGTGCAGATTCTACATGGCAATATGCTTTTGACTCTGCCATACCTACAGCCGAAGATATTGTGTTAGGTGGACAACACTTTACTTATGATGAATTTCAGTCTCGTATGTGCTTTACTACCTCTACTGTAGATAACGGTACGTGCGATGCTTCTTTTGCAAACACAATTATAGGTAATGGAGTTTGGCGAAGTATGAAAGTAAGCTACGACCCAACATCACGTAAAATGTTCGAAGATGGACAATTGAGGATCAACGCAACAACTTCGACTAATGCAGTAAATACAGCTAATACTTTTTTTGGATTTGCAGGTAGAACTGGAGGTCAAAATAATATTCACAGAATTAGAGCTCTTGCAATAATGAAATATAGCGAATCGGTGTATACTTCACTTGTGGATAACTTAGCGTTTAGTATTAGAAATGCTACTGATACCGTACCGTACAACAATATATGTGACTTTGGAGATTTGGTCACTTCGGCTGTTGCTAGTTGTCAATATAGACTAAAGGTGACTTCAATTGCTAAAAATGGATATAGTTTGCAGGTTAAAACATCTGGGAATTTACTCAATGGAGCTATTGCAGTGACAAACGCTATTGCTGGTACAGGTGGAGTTGGCGGGACACTAATTGTCGCTGGAACTGAAATGTATGGAGTTATTATCACCCCTAACTCATGTAGTACTGGAACCATGACCCCTGCAGCATCGTTTAATCCAGCTTCAGGTAATGCAGTACTCTTCAATTACACGACCGCAACAACTATAACTTCATGCAATAGCACAAATCAACCCATAACAATCGACACCACAAACACAGTGCTTGTGGATCAGCGTATAGCGATTTCTTCCCTTACTTCGGCAGGTATTTATGTTCAGACTGTGACTTGGACAGTTGTACCAAACTACTAGTATTGACATGAAACGAGAAAAGCAAAATACTTGCTATAAATATGGATACAAGGTTATATACAACTATATATCGTGTATTAAATATTGCAACGTTCGTTATAGTCTTATTATTTATTTGTAACACCAATATTTCTAGTTTTTCTGCAGGCTATATTACTAAAACTGTTACAGTTACAAATTCGATCGGCAGCATACAAGCTAACTACCCTATCGATGCAACATTTGACACGACAACTGAAATAATCGCAGGACGCATGAAATCTAATTGTGGTGATATCCGAGTCTATGGGTCTGACTTTGCAACCCCACTTACTTTTGCATTTCTCAACTGCAATACAACATTTACTTCAGTAGTTTTCGTCATTCCCTCGATACCTGTTGGGACAAGTACTTACTATATCACTTTTGGCGACAATACTCTGAACACAACCGCCACCCCGCTCACAGTATTTGATAAGTATGAGATGTTTACAGCAACGCCTACTTGCACGCTTTCTGGATCAGCAGTATGGGATAGCGTAAATAACTGGCTTCAGCTTACACCGAGTACAGCAGTTACAAATGCTGGATACTGTAACTATGCTGGATATATACCTGGAGTCGCCCCTAATAGAGGATACAAAGTTTGGTTTGATACTTTTACTGGTACAGTAGGTACTGCAACTGGTGGTCAAGCAATATGGCAATATGCTTTTGATAACACACCAACGCCTACAACTGAGGATGCCGCAGGACTAGGAGGAGCTCATTTTAATATTGATGAATTTAACGCTCGTTTTTGCTATAATGGTGCTGGTGCTGGATGTGCAGGTACAGCAACTTTTGCGACTACTAATGCAAATATAGCAAATGGTATTTGGAGATCAATGAAGGCTACATACAGTCAAACAACCAAAGAACTGTATGAAAATAGCACTTTAAGAGTTAGCACTACACTTGGTACTGCACCTACCCTTACCAATACTAACTTTGGATTTGGAGGGAGAACCACTGCTTCTCGTGCACGTGAACACAGAATGCGAAATTTTGCACTAATAAAATATAATGAATTAGTGACACTAGCAATATCATCAAATGCACGCCCAATAGATACTATTTCTTTGACACTTCGAAATTCTACAGATACAGCTAACTTTACGAATTTATGTGATTTTGGTGATTTATCTATTATCTCAGTTGGATCATGCCAGTATCGTATCAAATACTCTACTACTGCAAGAAATGGATACTCTATTCAAGTCAGAACATCTGGACCACTTATCTCTGAATCTAATAATGTAGCGAATGCAACTGCTGGAACAGGTGGAAGTGGCGGTACTAATATAGTAGCTAATACAGAAGGATATGGCGTTATCATAACTCCTGGTTCGTGCACAAACGGTACAAACGTTTTAGCTACAGCTTTTAATCCTCTACCAGGAAATGCAGTTCTTTTTAATTATGTATCACCAACCACTGTTTTGAGCTGTGACGGACCAAACATACCAGCAAACACCGACACTACAAATACTATCTTAGTAGATCAAAGAGCTGCAATATCTGGAAATACTTTAGGTGGAATCTATACTCAAACTGTTACTTGGACAGTAGTACCAAATTATTAGTACTCTATTAAATAAATAGGTAACTGAGTAAGCTAATAATTATAGACTATACAAAATAATTGAGAGACAAATAAAATAAAACTTTTTTACAAAAATTATATAAATAGCTCGAGTATAATTAAAATATCCAAACTAAAATTTTGTTTAGTATACTGAAAAAATACTAATCCAATGCTATATACTTATAAAAGCTAAAGTATTTTTCCAAAAAAACTAAATAAAGCTGAAAATAAATTTAGATAGGAATCATCTGATGAGCCGCCAGTTCTTATGAGTATAGGATTAGTAACCGTTATTACAATTTTAGCTGGATCACCAGATGATGAAACTATAGTAGTAAAATCTGTTGGTACCTCCAAGGCTAGAATAACTCCAAACTTTAGTATACCCCTAGCACTTCCTGTTTTTGCGTCTTCTGGTACTACCTGACTAGCATCTGGTACAAAGTTTCCTCCCATTATTTTACCAGTGATAATTTTGCTACTACCAGCTGGAGTAAAAGTAACTACAGCACCTTCAGGTAAATTAGAACCAATTAAACTAATTGTTGGGAAAAGAGATTTGCCAACTTGACCTGCTATAGGATTCGTAGCAGTCGCTACTGGTACTCCCAATGTAATAGCTGGAGAGAAGTTGGTTTGGAAAGGAAAGCTTCCATCGTTTAATTCTGGCATTTCTTGATTCAATCCAGTTTTAGCATCAGAAGGAATAACTTGTCCAGGATCTGGAACGAATTTACCATAAGTATCATTAGCTTGTTGCATAATTTTACCAGTAATAGTGGTATTAGATCCAGTAAGTTTGAAACTATATTGTAAGTTATTAAAACCACTAAAGCCATCTGACCAAATATTTGGGAAAGGACTTCCAATTTCACCAGTTATAGGATCAGAGCCGCAAATAGTAGATGCAGACCCACCAACTTGGATTTTGATAGGTACTATGTTTGTAGATTCATAATCATTATAGTTATTAGTTTGATTACCAAAGCGATCTATATAAGAATTCACATCTCCATCATAACTTGCTTGTGTTATTTTATAGTCATAATATGCAGAAAAACAAGCTACACCTTTAAAACCTATTGGAGGAGCATATGTTATGTTGTTATCAGTAAATCTAAAGTTATGAGATGTATCATAAGACAGACTTGTCAAAGGATAATTTATAACTTGAGGAGTACCATTGACATTTAAAGTGCCAAAATTTAGTTTTTCTTCAGCACAAAAACCAGTCACTGGATTGGTTGATGGTAAAGCAGGAGAAATAATATTTTGAATAACTGCTGGAGTGATCGATATTGGAGTGCTTATTATAGTTGACAAAAGTAAATTACTTGCTGTGGGTACATGTGGATATTGTCTGTAGGAACTATTGCTTCCATAACAACTGTACTGTGGCGATATATTTCCTGTAGAAGCGTTGACATTTACTACACCATCAAACAGATCTAGTACTTTATAGTTATTATTTGTCATACCAGTTATTGGAGATAACACAAGAATAGAAATTAGAATAAATATTACTTTGTTGGATAAGTAAGCGTAGTCGTATTTTTGCATCACAAGAAGTATTTTATAAAGGTAATTATAAATGCATTGTGGCCAGGTTGTCAAGAGATTGCTACTAACAAAACTTTAAAAGTGCTTTAATTTTCGTCAAAGTAGTTGTAGAGCATTTTTTATTTAAAGCAATATTTAGATATTTTTTTGCTTCGTCTACCTTACTTTCATGAATCGATAATTTACCAAGTTGTATATATGGATGAATTTCAAATCTTTCCACATCATACTCAAAACTATTGAAAGAATACTCAAAGGGGTTTTCTAAATACTCTAAATAGTAAATTTTTGCTCGCAAAGGGTCTAATAGACAACTAATATCTGCCTTTAATAGCGTTATTCTTGAGTGTTTGATAGCTTCTAGGTCATTTACAAACTCTATAATTCTATCGTATGCATCTTGATAGAATAATGAAAAAAGTATCTTTTCAAGCACATAAGCCTTTATATCTACAGTTGTAGACAACTTTAATAACTTTTTGTAATATTTGATTGCCTCATTATACTGACTATCGAAATATAGCTCGCGAGCATAAAAATACAATATCCTCTCGTAATTTTTGCTATTAGGCTTGAGATTATGCTTGAGTATATCTAAATTTTGCTTAGTTCTCCAGTCTTTTTTACTTTCTTTCCTGTGATGCATCACATAAATATCGTCATCTGTAACAATTTTAGGCTTAAAGGAAACATCGTTACCTAATAATTCTTCGTGTATAGGATGTTTCCAGTGAAAATATTGTCTTTTATAAAAAAAGAAAAGACTTTCTTTGATCGCGACTTGATAATTATTATTTGAATCAATTTCAAAACCTTCTACATAATTCATAAAATAAAGATCTGAGTGTAAAAAATCTTTGGCTTTAGCATCAAGTAGTTTTTTCATATCCCCTGGTCTCAGCAGACAATCGGCATCCCATCGTAAGATATACTTTTGACTTGCCAAACTTTGAGCATAGTTGCGAGCGGTGGCAAAGTCATCAATCCAGTCAAAATGATAAACTTTATCAGTAAATTTTTTGGCTATTTCTAGGCTTCGATCTGTAGAACCAGTGTCTACTATGATAATCTCATCAGCAATATCGACTATACTAGCAAGGCTTTTTTCCAGCATGATTTCTTCATTTCGCACAATCATACAAAGAGATACTTTGGACATAAATCAAGTCTAAAAAGTTTTTACAAACTAGCCAAGTTTAAAATTTACATTTATAACTAAAAATACTCCTCCTGACATTATATCTCTACTTATAAAATAACATAACTGCCTTTCCTATACTATTGACCAGGCAACTGTTTGAGCGTATAGTCGAGCTTTGCATGGTCTTGACCTTTTTTATGTACCACAGCCGTAGCTTAAACTTGCTTCGAGCAACGGAGAAGCATGAGGAGTTTGTTTTATATCAAAACAAAATGAATAAGAAAGTTAACAAGCCAGCTTATTGGATTTAAAAATACAAACATGCTCGAGAGTATCGAAATCAAAAACTTCAAACGAATAGGCTCAGAAGGTCTCAAGCTCAACAACCTCGCCAAAATCAACTATCTTGTAGGTAAAATGGAAGTGGTAAAAGTAGTGTTATAGATTGTATTTTTGGATACTCATTACCAGAATCAAAGGCTGAGTTAATAAACCTAACAGCAACAAAATATTGGGGCGATCGAAATATTTTAGATAAGCTACCCAGTAACAAAACGAGAATGTATGCAAATAAAAAATATATAAAATGGGACAAAAATTACGTAAATTTATTTACAGATAAAGCAATATTGATATTCTCGAGTAATAGTTCTTTTTATTACAGATGTGATATAGAAAAAGGGTTCTATCAAGAAATCTATAAACCAAAATTTGATTTAAAAACTTCTTGGATTGACTCAATTAAAGAATATCAAGAGATTAAAAGCCGTGTTAAAGAATTAACATATGATGCAATTTTTGATGGTAGAAATAACTACAAATTTACAAATATTTTTAATATAGGATAGTACAATTTGGGATGATATTCTAAAAAAAGAATTCAATAGTATTTTTGATCTCGCTTCAACCTTGAATTTAGAAAGTAATAATAGTGCATTTGATGAATCTTTTGATAACAGAAATCATTATCAGTCAAGTGGTGAATATATGTTATTGCAGTTCTTACAGATATATGATTTAGTATATAGGAGCAAATTCGAATTTTTAATAATTTAAGAGCCTGAAACATTATTACATCCAAAATTTCAAAAATTACTACCACTAATTTTCGATATTTTAACTAAAAAACTGAAGATTCAAATAATTGTAGCTACTCACTCACCTTTTATTTTAAGTGCAGCTTCAAGGCTTGTTGAAGAAAAAACAAAAATTGGTAGAAACGTTACTCAAAAAGTCTACATGATCGAGGATGGGAAATGTCTCAATCCTGAGGGAAGTAGTGGCAAGGATATTAAAGGTATCGCAGCGACTATGCTTGGAGCTGGTATCGAGGATTTAACTCCATCAACTGTAGTTTTTTGTGCTCAGTCTGAAAAAGCTTTTCTTGGAAAAATCAATACAAAATGGTATTTCAAGGATACTTTATTTAGAACACCCAGTAATGAAGGTGATTCCCATCTAAATAATATGGCTTATATTGAGGATATTTTCAAATTTGGTAGTGACTTTTTCCCAAATGCTGATATTTTGTATTATCGAGATTGTTTTGATATTAAACAAAAAACCGATAAAGACATGAAGCAAAAGTATGACAATAATAAGAAATTTAAGAAAAAAATAATTCTTTCAAAGTCATTTAGTTTTGAAGCCAAGTTTAATGAAGACCCTAAGATAATAAGCGAAACCTTTGGTAAAATCCAAAATGCTAAAAATCATGCTGAAAGACTTATAGATATGGGAGAAAATGGCAAGGCTAAATTTAAAAGGCTTTTTGGTGAGCTCAGCACATTGTTTGGATTTAAAAAATAAAAGAAAATTTACTTAAATATTTCATCAGTCTCTATTTACGGCCAAACTTAGTCCAAAAAACATCATATTTATCATTACTACCGATCCACCACTTGGAAGATTGAAATAATAAGACACAAATAGGCCAAGCCAAAGCGAACAAACAGCAAAAAAGCTCGACAAAAATAAAGTGTTTCGAAAACTAAGCCTAAACTGCAAACTAGTTACAGCAGGTATGATCATTAAGGCCCCTATAAGAAGCCCGCCTACAACTAAAATACCACTAGATACAACCAAACACGCCATCAATATAAGCAAAAAGTTCCATACCCCTACCCGCACACCACTGATTTTTGCAAGTTCAGGATCAAAACTTACCACAAAAAACTTTTGGTACCAGATGATAACTGCACATAAAACAGAGATGCAAAGTGGGATAATATAACATAAGTTTTCTACTGTAATAGTCAGTACGCTTCCAAATAAAAAACTCCCAAGATTTGTGCTAAATCCTCTTCCAGTACTGATAATGATTGAAACCAAGCCAAGACTTCCATAAGTAAAGATAGCCAAGGCTGACTCACCAAAAACTTTTTTACTATCACGTAGTTTGTCTATAATATAGGCACAAATAGTCGATAAAATCACTGAAATAGGTATAGGCGCCAAACCAAAAAACAAACTGGTAGCCACGCCCACAAGAGAAATATGTGATATCGTGTCAGCTAGTCCAGAATATCTTCGAACAATCAAAAAAAGTCCTACAAGTGGTGCAACCACCGCGACAAAAGTGCCTGCCAAAAAGGCTCGTTGCATAAATTCATATTGAAAAATCTCTAGCATAATTATGAATGTACATGATATATTTTGTCTGCCAGCGGACTATTAGCATATCCAGTAGTGTGTAAATTGCTATGACTGTGCAAATCTGAACCAATCTCTTCAAAAACTCCTTGATTGATACAAAAAACTTTAGTTGCTTGCTCCGATATACTTTCTAGATCGTGAGTTACAAACAAAATAGTGATTCCAAACTCAGTATTGGCCTTTTTGAGAAATTGATAAAAATTTATCTGGTTTTCTTTGTCTACTCCAACAGTAGGCTCGTCAAATATGAGTATTTCAGGATTATTTATGAGACTTCGAGCAATATAGACTCGTTGTAACTGTCCACCAGATAAATCAGCCAAAAGACTAGAAGATAAATCACCAATTTCAAAAAGCTCAAAAACTCTATCAAGAGCCTGTAAAAGGGTTTCGGTATTATTTTTACTATAATTTGAAGCTACAACTTCTCGCACAGTAGCAGGAAAATCAACACCAATACTACCAACTTTTTGCGGAATATAGCCAATCTTAGTATGTTCTTGGAAACCTTCTATTTCTTTTCCAAAAATCTGTATACTTCCTTTTTGTTTAGTTATTAAACCAAGTATCAAGCGTAATAGCGTCGTCTTGCCACTTCCATTTGAGCCGATAAGCCCAACATAATCGCCTTTTTGAATCTCAAAGCTTAGATCATCAAACACAGCATTACCATTATAGGCATATTTTAAGTGCGAAACTTTAATAATCGTGTCGTTCATTGGGACATAAACTACTCATATTCCAATCCTTTGTCAAGCTTACCAAATTTACTATTATTTCAAATATTTTTCGTTTTTATTCCAATTTAGTCTTGATGTTTTGCCCGAAAAAATATAATAAATACGCTGGTAATCATTATTTAGGAGTATTATAGCGATGAATCTTAGTATCATAAAAATTGATAAAAAAAAGTATTACAGAAGCTTTGCATATCGGATCGTAGCAAATATTGAGACCTCCTATGGAGCTGAATTGAAAAACAAAGTAGCCTTGATTATAGGTGGGCTACTATCACATTCGCCAAGCGACTCACTAAGTCATTATATTTTAGCTGGTATATCTTCAACACTTACTAATACTGCCATTAATAATTTTTGCATTGATAATACTTGTACCCGAAACACTAATAGCGTCTAATCAATACAAGGATTACTCATCTATACAAGCTGCATTAATGTGTGCAATTTTTAGTATTGAATACCAGATTTATATTTTCCAACCTTTACCTTTAGCAATATAAATGGCATCTTTTTACTTTGTACAACGTCGTTATTTTTGTAATTTGGAATCAATATAAAATTCTAAATATACGATAATTAAATATAATATATCCATCACGGCTTAGGAAAATAATCTTGAGTCTTCTTTTGTAAATTAAAATATTTACTACCTAAACCTATCAATTAAATACTCCTTTGATCCCTTCATTATCTGTAATTTGCATAAATCTTAAGTTTTATATTGACACAATAATAATATATCATTAGTATGAAATCGTTTAAACGTTTTTTCTTTTTTTATGATTCATACAACATTGATCGCCCTTGGAGGGCAAACTTCTAGTGGCAAATCAGAAATGGCAGTTAATCTCGCCAAGGAATTAAAAGATTGCTGGATTATAAACTGCGACTCTAGACAGATTTACAAATACCTAAATCTCGGTACGGGCAAAGTCTCTGGTAGTTGGGAAATGATAGTCCACAACAACCAACTCATCCACACTTTTTTGTATCAGGAAATACCACATTTTTTCATCGATTGTATTGATCCAACTAAGCAATACAGTCTCACTGATTTTTTGGCTGATTTTTGCCATTTTTGCCAGCATCACGACTTACCTAACTATCTGATTCTCTGTGGAGGTACAGGGCTATATATTAAGGCAATACTTGAAAGATATACGCTAAATAAGCTAGATGAAGAATTTGAAGACGACTATAATCAAGAAAAAACTAAGCTTAGCAAAAAATCTTTATTAGATTTACAAAAGCTGTATAGTGAGTATTATCCAAACCAGGTCTTAAATGATTCCGATTTTCAAAATTCGCGTCGCCTCATAAATAAACTACTAACATACAAATCTAACATAAATAACTGGAGCAAAGCGATTGTCCTACCAATGTTTACAAAAACTTACAACTTTGCTATCGAAACTGACCAAAAAAGCTTGTATGAAAGGATAGAACAGCGAATTTTAAAAAGAATACATGAAGGAATGATCAAAGAAGTCGAGTCTTTACAGTTTTTGGGAAAAGATAGACTGCTAGACTTAGGACTGGAGTACCGTATGACGTATTTATACCTGATGGGCCAACTTACCTACTCGGAGTACATTAATAAACTGACTACCCATAGCATAAACTACGCCCAAAGACAACTTACATGGCTCAAAAAACAACCCATAATGTGGATTGATTCTGCTCAAGATATACTGAATAGGCTTAAAGACTAGCCTTTTGATTTATCGGAGCTAAGAAAAATACGTCCCACCACTTTTCCCAATTTGTTTTTATTTTTTTAATTTCAGTTGGTTTATAGTTGGTATCATTTGTATTACTATCAGGCTCTACAAGAGAAGTGTCGACCACATTTTCACCCCTTATTTTGTAACCTTGAGTATCTTTAGCGTATTTTTCCTTAAATAAATAGCTACCGTAATAATCTTTTTCATTTTTTGCATCATTATTTTCTTGCGTGAGAATACCTAAAATATTTTTTTCTTTATTGAGATCTTGCTGTATCTTATCGATACGATAAATTTGATAGATATTAAGCATTATACCTAAAACAATCAGAATATGGATACTAAATCGAATAGATGGAATACTAAAAAATTCTTTAATAGTCATAAAATAATAATATAAAATAAATAAATAAAAGTCAAAAGAAAACCAGCAAAAGCTGGAAAAATATTTGTTTTTGATATAAAATCTAGTTACTTAATATGCCGTTTATGAACCAGCAATAAACTGACCAGTAAGTAAATTAGTAACTATAGAAATAATAGCAAATGCTAAGATAGCTATTACTAAACCAATAATAGCGTTTTGTATAATTTGGCGTGCAGTTCCTACAGCTTTTTCGTCAGAAGCAGTAAGATATCTCACACCTCCGTATACCAGAAATAGTACTGCAAGACCTCCT